>CAZBWA010000067.1:0-9168 GCA_964495555.1 uncultured Bifidobacteriaceae bacterium
TGATCTCGCGGAGGCGCGTCATCTTCTCGGTGCGACCTCGCAGCGGTGACGCAGATGGTGCGGGCGCAGACGGTGACGCGGTTGGTGTGATCGGCGTGGGGGGCGCTGGGGGTGTGGGTGCAGCGGCCGGGGGCGGCGGCGGGGACGCCGGAACCGCCTGACCCGCGGCAGCAAGAACGTCAGACTTGCGGATGCGTCCGCCCACCCCGGTGCCGGTGACCCGTGACAGATCCACTCCGTGCTGCGCCGCGAGTCGGCGCACCAAAGGCGTGACGTAGGACTCGCCGCCACCGGTCGCCTCCGCGGCAGCCGCAGGTGCGGGCGCTGTGGGCGCGGCGGTGGGCGTCGGAGCCGTCGGAGCCGTCGGAGCCGCAGTGGCGGCGGCGCTCGGCGCACCAGAGGCGATGCGGCCGAGTTCGGAGCCGACGGGGGCCACGGAGTCCTCGGCGACGGCGATGGAGACGAGCACTCCGGCCACCGGTGCCGGGATCTCGGTGTCGACCTTGTCCGTGGAGATCTCCACCAACGGTTCGTCCGCGGCCACGGTGTCTCCGACCGCCTTGAGCCAGCGGGTCACGGTTCCCTCGGTGACGCTCTCGCCCAGAGCGGGGAGCAGGACCGGGGTCTCGGCACCCGATGCGGCGGGTGCGGGTGCGGGCGTCGGGATAGGGGCCGGAGCAGGGGCCGGAGCAGGTGCGGGGACCGGTGCCGCGGGTGCGGGCGCCGCGTTCTCGGCACTATCGCCGATCACGGCCAGGGCCGCACCGACGGCGACGACGTCGTCTTCCTGGGCGGCGATGGACAGCAGGACTCCGCTCGCCGGTGCCGGGATCTCGGTGTCGACCTTGTCGGTGGAGATCTCCAGCAGGGGTTCATCGGCGACCACGGTGTCACCGACCGCCTTGAGCCAGCGGGTCACGGTTCCCTCGGTGACGCTCTCGCCGAGTTGCGGCATGGTCACGGTGACCGACATCGTCCTACTCCTTCTCGTTATGCGTGGGAGTGCAGGGGTTTGCCGGCGAGGGCGAGGTGTGCCTCACCCATCGCCTCGTTCTGCGTGGGGTGCGCGTGGATCAGGGTGGCGACGTCTTCTGGATACGCCTCCCAGTTCACGATGAGTTGTGCTTCTCCGATTTGCTCGCCGACGCGGGAGCCGACCATGTGGACTCCGATGACGGGACCATCCTTGAGTTGCACGAGTTTGATGAAGCCCGCGGTGTCCAGGATCTGACTCTTCCCATTGCCACCGAGGTTGTATTCGTAGGTCGCGACCGCATCGGCGCCGTGCGCGGCCTTCGCCTCGGCCTCGGTCAGGCCGACGCTGGCGACCTCGGGCTCGCAGTAGGTGACGCGCGGGATGTTGACGTCGGCGATCACGGCGGGGTTCAGACCCGCGATCTCCTCGGCGACGAAGATGCCGTGCTGGAATCCGCGGTGCGCAAGTTGCAGTCCAGGGGTGATGTCACCCACCGCGAACACACCGGGGATGTTCGTGCGCAGGCGATCGTCGACGAGGACCCAGCCGCGATCCATCGCGATGCCCTGCTCCTCGTATCCCATATCCGCGGTGTTCGGTCCACGTCCTACCGCGACGAGCAGGATGTCGGCGGTGAGGGTGGTGCCGTCCTCGAGGGTGACGGTGACGCCCTTCGCGTCCTGCGTGGCCGAGGCGAACTTGGTGCCCAGCACCAGGGTGATGCCGCGTTTGCGGTAGGCCCGCTCCAACGCCTTCGAGCATGCCTCGTCTTCGTTGGGGACGAGGTGGGGTAGACCTTCGACGATGGTGACCTCGGATCCGAACGAGCGCCACACGCTGGCGAACTCGACGCCGATCACGCCCCCGCCCAGCACGATCACGCTCGAGGGAACGTAATCGAGGTTCAGAGCCTGATCTGAGGTCATGATGCGCCCGCCGATCTCCAGGCCGGGAAGTACGCGAGCGTAGGAGCCGGTGGCGAGCACGACGTTGGTCCCCGTATAGGTCTCCCCGTTCACCTCCACGGTGTTCGGGCCGACGAGGCGACCGACGCCTTCGACGAGCGTCACGTTGCGGCTCTTCACCAGGCCTTGCAGGCCCTTATAGAGGCGGGCCACCACGCCGTCGCGGTACTCGTTGACCTTGGGCATGTCGATGCCCTCGAGGCGTGCCTTCACGCCGAAGTGCCCGGAGTCCCGGGTGGCATCAGCAACCTCGGCGGCGTGCAGGAGGGCTTTGGTGGGAATGCAGCCCCGGTGCAGGCAGGTGCCGCCGAGCTTGTCCCGATCGATGAGGATCACGCTCTTACCTAGCTGGGAGGCACGCAGCGCGCATGCATAGCCACCGCTGCCGCCACCGAGAATGACCAGGTCCGCCTGCGGCACGCGCGTACTCCTCACCGGGTGAATGGGACCCCTTCATCCTTCCACCGCCCCGGTGGTGATCACATCCGGGCCGGGAGTTCAGCCCGTGTTCGCCATCCGGCGGGCCATCTCGACGAATGTGCGGACCGCGGCCCCCGTGCCACCCTTGGGCGTGTAGCCGTAGGCAGCCTTGTCGTTGAAGGCGGGACCCGCGATGTCCAGGTGCACCCACGGCTGACCCGGGGGGATGAACTCCTTGAGGAAGACCCCCGCCGAGAGCATGCCTCCCATGCGATCCCCGATGTTGGCGATGTCCGCGGTGGCTGAATCCAGGGAACTGCGCAGATCCTCGGGAAGGGGCATCGGCCACATCGTCTCGCCCGCTGCCTCGGCGGCCTGACACACGCGCGCCCGGGCATCATCGTCGTTCGACATGACGCCGGCGGTGCGACTTCCCAGCGCGATGCGCTGCGCTCCGGTCAGGGTCGCAGCGTCGATGATGAGGTCCGGCTTCTCCTCGACCGCCATCCCGAGTGCGTCGGCGAGAATCAGTCGACCCTCCGCGTCGGTATTGAGGACTTCGACCGTGGTGCCGTCGTACGTGGTGAACACATCACCGGGCCGTTGCGCCGTGCCACTGGGCATGTTCTCCGCGCTCGGCACCCAGCCGGTCACGCGCACCGGCAGGCGGAGAGCCGAGATGGCCTGCACTGCCGCGATGACCGCTGCAGCGCCAGCCATGTCCGCCTTCATCTCGTCCATGTTGGCCGCTGGCTTGATCGAGATCCCGCCGGTGTCGAAGGTGATGCCCTTGCCCACGATCGCGAGATGTCTGGTCGCACCCTTGGGCGCATAGGCGAGCTTCACCAGGCGTGGCGGGTTCACCGAGCCCTGACCGACCGCGAGGATCCCGCCGCACCCGTCACGCTGCAGGGCCTTCTCGTCCCAGATCGTGACCTTCACCGGCGCTGCGGCGACGGCGGCCTTCGCTTCCTGCGCGAGTGACGCCGGAGGAAGGGAGTTGGGCGGAGTGTTCACGAGGTCGCGCGCGAGGTCCACCGAGTCTCCGATGATCGACACGTCGTGGACGAGAGCACGCTGGTCGGCGGTCACCCGATCGGAGGCGTTGAACGCGATCGTCTGGATGGGCGCACTGTCCTTCGCGGGGGAGGACTTGAAGGCGGTGAAGGCGTAGTTGGCCAGGCGCGAGCCCAGGACCGCGGCGGACCACTGGTCCGCGGGCAGCGCGACCACGACCTTGCGCTTGCCCGACAGCCCGCGGATGGCGTTGCCGTAGGCGCGACGTACGGACTCCGCGTCGGAGGCCTTCGCTGCGTCACCGAGGCCGACGGTCACGACCAGGCCGGCCTTCACCCCCGATACATCGGGGATCCGGGTGACCTCGCCGCTGGATCCCGTGGCGCCCAGCGCCCGCGCGGCGGAGGTGATGCGATCGGCCACCCCCCGGGGGAGCCCGGGGACGGCGAGGGTGATGCCCGAGGCCTTGGGCTGGATCGGGACGACGAGGGCGTCGCCGGAGGCCTGGGTGGGAGCGGATGCGGTGATGGTCAGCGTCGTCATGTTCGCAGGCTAGCCAGCGCGACACGATGCGCCCGCGGGTGGTCGCGCCGCTAGCGTTCGGGGATGCTGCAGCGCACCCCCCTGTTCGATCGCCATGTCGCTCTCGGCGCGAAACTCGCGGACTTCGGGGGCTGGGAGATGCCCATCGAGTACACCGGAACCGTGGGCGAGCACACCGCCGTGCGCGAGTCCGTCGGAATCTTCGACGTCTCCCACATGGGCAAGATGCGGATCACCGGCCCCGGCGCCGCCGACTTCGTCAACACGCTGGTCGCGAACGACGTGAACCGCATCGGGGACGGCCAGGCGCAGTACTCGATGCTGTGCACGGAGGGCGGTGGGATCGTCGATGACCTCATCGTCTACCGATTCGGACCCGATGACATCTTCATCGTGCCGAACGCGGCCAATGCGGCGGCGGTGGTAGCCGCCTTCCGCGAAGCCGTCCCTGCCGGGATCACCATCGATGATCAGCATCACGTTCTCGGGATCATCGCCGTCCAGGGTCCCGGTTGTGTGGAGGTCCTCACCGCACTCGGCCTGCCCACCGATCACGACTACATGGCGATGGTGGAGGCGACCTGGCAGGGCCATCGCGTCCTCGTGTGTCGCACCGGGTACACCGGTGAGCGTGGCTTCGAACTCATCGCGCCCAGCGAGTCCCTCGGTGCGTTGTGGGATGCGCTCGCCGAGCAGGTCACCGCGGTGGGAGGCCAACCCGCGGGCTTAGGCGCGCGGGACACACTGCGCACGGAGATGGGCTACCCCCTCCATGGACAGGACATCTCCATCGACACCAGCCCGGTCGAGGCCGGACTGGGGTGGGCTGTCGGATGGGACAAGCCGACGTTCCGCGGACGCGACGTCCTCGTGGCGCAGAAGGCGACCGGTCCGACCCGACGTCTCCGCGGGGTGCGGATGGTGGGACGAGGGATTCCTCGTCCGCACATGCAGGTGCAGCACAACGGGCGCGTGGTGGGGGAGACCACGAGCGGGACGTTCTCACCGAGCTTGCGTCAGGGCGTGGCACTCGCCTACCTCCCGGCGTCGATCCCGGTCGGGGAGGCGATCCAGGTGGATGTCCGCGGGAGCCTCGTCGACGCCGAGGTGGTCGCACCCCCGTTCGTCGACTCGCACGTGCGCTAGTCGACGTTCGTCACGGCAGCGTGCACGCGCGCCCCGATCACCGACTCCGTCGGTAGTCGCAGGTCCAGTCCCGTCGGTATCCCGATGCGCAGCGCGGCGGCGCTGATCGCTGGGTCGCTGCTCGACCCCGCTCCGAACCACCATGTCTTGGCCCGGAAGGAAAGTCGGTCGGTAGCGAGCGCCGCGGTCCACGCGGTCAATCCCTCCAGGAAGACCGGCGTGCAGCGGATGCAGGCGGTGACCAGGGCCTGGGTCATGGCCGTCAACGTCGCACTCGACCCGACGAGTGCTTCGGGATCGCCGAGATGGACGCGCACGTCCGCCGCGGCGTCGCGCACCGCGATCACCTGCTGCATCCAGGTGGCATCCGGCATGCCCGCGGGCTGGGGCACGAGTGCATTCGGCTCCGCACCCGTGAGAACGGCCACCACGGCGCGGGCGTGCTGTTCCTCGGCGGGGTCGGAGCGCAGCACGAGGAGGCGCGCACCGGAGTCGACTGCGGAGTCGACGTGTGCGGGTGGGACCTCGGTCATCATCGCGGGCAGAGCGACGCCCCTGTCGTCGAGCCAGCGACGGAGTTCACCGAGAGGTGCCCCCCACGCGGCGTCGACCGGATCACCCGAGGTGGGCGCGGAGGTGATGGCGTTCGCGCGTTCCGCCAGGGATCCCACGCGGGGAGCCTAGGAGGTCACCGTGGATGCACTCGCGTGGAAGCGCGCGCGGCGGGCGGCCCGCCGCAGGGCATCCAGGATCGGTCTCCCCGCGACCAGGATGAGGATCGCTGCGAGAGCTGCGCGCGGGATGTCGAAGCCGAGGGACGTCGCGATCGTGAAGCGCCACCAGTGCGCGAGATTCACCGCGAGCCCCGCGCCGGGATCGAATGCCAGCTGCGGAGGGAGTGACGATGTGAAGGGCCAGAACCACAGGTTCATGACGAACCCGTAGGTGATGCACGCGACGACCGCGTACCCGACGAGCAGACCGATCTCGCGTCGGCCCTTCGCCCGAGGAAGCAGTCCCGCACCGAGGCCCACCCATCCCGCCGCGATCATCTGGAACGGCAGCCACGGCCCCACGCCGCCCGTCACCACGGCGGACGCTGCGAGCGACACGGTGCCCAGCACGAATCCGAAGGCCGGACCCATCGCGCGACCACCGAGGATCAAGATCACCCAGATCGGCTCGATTCCGGCCAACCCCGCACCGAGGGGCCGCAGGGCGGTGATCACTGCGGCGAGGATGCCGAGCAGGGCAATCGCTTTGGCGTCGATGGTGGCGTGAATGAACTCGGAGAATGTGATGGCCAGGACGAGCACCATGATCAGCGCGAAGAGCCACGGCACGTGCGACGACTGGGTTGCGAGCGCCGACTCGGACGTGATGAGGAACGGCCAGAGGAATGCGAGGAGTCCGATGACACTCGATGTGACCAGGGCGATGGCCGTCGATCGCCGTACGGGGATCGCGCGTGTCATCGCTCACGCCCCTGGGCCAGCGCGTCCTCCACGTCGGCGACGGTGAGCCACACGCCGGGGTGCAGGATCTTCGTGACCTGCGGGGCGAACATCGGCGAGGACGTGACCACGTCCGTGGTCGAACCCCGTGCCACGACCTCGCCCTCGGCGAGGATGAGGACCGAGTCGGCGACCTCTGCGACGAGTTCCACATCGTGGGTCGCAAGGACCACCGCATGGCCGTCGGCGGCGAGATCCCGGAGGATCTCCGCGAGCCGGGACTTCGTCGGGTAGTCCAGTCCACGGGTGGGTTCGTCGAGCACCACGAGGGGCGGGCGCGCGGCGAGGATGATCGCGAGGACCAGGGAGACCTGCTGTCCGGCGGAGAGGTCGCGGGGATGCGTGTCGTCCCTCACCTCCGGAGCGAGAAGCGCCAGAAGGGCGCGTGTGGTCCCCGCGACCACGCGCGCATCGCCGTCGGACAGTCGACACTCGTCCGCCACCGTCGCGCACTCCAACAGGTCCGTCGGATTCTGCGGCACGAGGCCCACGTGGCGCACGAGTTCGGGGCCGCCGAGTGACGCGGGATCGAGGTCCGCGAGTCGCACCGCACCATGGCTGGGCCGTACCAGTCCGGCGAGCAGGGCGAGCAGCGTGGACTTGCCGGCGCCGTTGCGTCCCATCACGGCGGTGACCTCGCCTCCGCGGAAGTCGACGCTCACATCGCGGAGCGCGAGGGTGCGGCCGTACCCCGCGTCGACGTGATCGACCACGGCGCGACTCTCGCCGAGCAGTGGGCGCGGACGTCGAGACGACCGCCCGGACAACACGCGGCGCAGGGGTTCGGCTTCGCGTCGCGCGTCGCGGATGGTCAGGGGGAGCGGGTCCCACCCGGCGAGGCGTCCGAGCTCCACGACCGGAGGCGCGATCGGCGCGTCCGTCATCATCACGTGCGGGATGCCCTGGCGCACGCCGCCCGGTTCCAGGACGAGAACCCGATCTGCGTACTGCACCACCCGCTCGAGTCGGTGCTCGGCGATGACCACGGTGACCCCGAGGTCGTGCACGATCCGCTGCAGGGAGGCCAACACCTCCTCGGCCGCACCGGGATCGAGTGCGGACGTCGGCTCATCCAGGATCAGGACGCGGGGATGCGCGGCCATGGCCGCACCGATGGCCACGCGCTGCCGTTGGCCACCGCTCAGGCTGAGCAACGCTCTGCTGCGGACCTCGTCGAGTCCGAGCAGATCCAGCGTCTCCTCCACGCGTCGACGCATCGTGGGCGGTGGGACGCCCAGGCTCTCCATGGCATACGCCAGTTCCTCTTCGACCGTATCCGTGACGAACCCGCTCATCGGGTCCTGCGGCACGTAGCCGACGACATCGGCGAACTCCCGCGGCGGGGTCGTACGCGTCGAGCGTCCATCGACCCGGACCTCGCCGAGCATGTCCCCGCCGGTGAAGTGGGGGACGAGACCGTTGATCGCGCGCAGCAACGTGGACTTCCCACTCCCCGTCGTACCGAGCACCAAGGTGAATTCACCCTCAGGGATGGTCAACGAGACGTCGCGGAGGATCCACGCGGCATCGGGGTCGTAGCGGAAGGAGACGGAGTCGAAGACGATCACGTGCGCTCCTCAGGGGGAGAGGCACTGACGACTCCGGCACTCGCCGCCCACGCGATCGCGAGGACCGCGAGCACGGGGAGGTGCGGCCAGGTGGGCGGGTCGGTCGGTGGATTCATGCCGAGTGGGTCGAGGACCGTGGCCAGCACGATGGTGGCGAGTGTCGCCGCACCCGAGGCGATCACGATCCATTCGGATGCGCGCCACGGGTCAGGTCGGTAGACCGTACGAACACGGCGGCGGGACGCGACCACGAGCACACCCATGGCGGCAACGAGGGCGAGCACGGACAGGGACCACGCCAGTCCCGTGGGAATCTGCGCACCCATGAGTCCGAACAGACCCAGGGAACCCGTGATCAGTGCCACGGCGATCAGCGCCACCGCAAGTCGTCGATCGCGCCTGCTCATGGCACCGACACGTCCATAGCCGCGCGCATCCATCGCGGCAGCGAGCTCGATCGATTGGTCGAGTGCGCTGTGCAGAACCGGAAGCGCCGCGCCAGCGAAGGCCCGGAGCCCACGTGTCGGACGACCACGGAGGCGTCGCGCGGTCCTCACCCGTTCGATGTCGCGTACGAGTTGCGGTGCGAACGTGAGGGCGATGACGATGCTCACGCCGAACTCGTACAGCGCACTCGGGAGGGATGCGAGGAGTCTTCGAGGAGAGGCCAGAGCGTTCGCAGCACCGATGCACAGGATGATCGTCGCCAGGCGCAACCCGTCGTACAGACCGGCGAGGACCACTTCCAACGCGACGGGGCCGCCGAGGCGAAGGCCCGCCGCCCATGCGGGGAGCGTGATGCTCGGCAGCGTCGCGATGACCGTGTCACCCCAGGCGCCGCCGAGTACTACCTGCGCGACGACTCGGATCACCACGATGAGGATGGCGATCCGGAGGAAGAACCCGAACGTCCGGCCCCCCGGACGCGAACGCCGATGCACGACGAATCCGAGTGCGCAGATCAGCAGCAGTAGGACGAGTGGATTGGTGATGCGACTCGCGGCGACGGCGAGGAGGAG
>CAZBWA010000068.1:0-9084 GCA_964495555.1 uncultured Bifidobacteriaceae bacterium
AACCGTAGACCTTCTCCTTACCATGGAGACGCTCTGCCGACTGAGCTAAAGGGGCCGTGAGCCGCACAAGGGTACCCAAGCGGCCGGGGTGGGCGAAATCGGGCACCACCCGATTAACTGGTCCCATGAGCGCACATCCACGCTGGACCGAGCAGGACATCCCCGATCTCACGGGCCGTAGGGCCATCGTCACCGGAGCGAACTCCGGACTCGGCGCGGAGACCGCCCGCGCGCTGGCCGAGCACGGCGCAGAGGTCACGCTCGCCGTGCGGTCCGTTGCCAAGGGTGAGGCCACCGCGTCCGGGATCCCGGGTCGAACCGAGGTGCGCGAGTTGGACCTGGCGGACCTGAGTTCCGTGCGCCGCTTCGCCGCCGACTGGTCGAGCACCCATCCCGAAGGCTTGGACCTACTCATCAACAACGCCGGGATCATGGCGATCCCGCGCACACTGAGCGCGGACGGCTACGAGATGCAACTGGCCACGAACCACCTCGGTCACTTCGCGTTGACCGGGCTCCTGCTCCCGGCGCTCGTCGCGATACCTCACTCCCGCGTGGTCACGGTCTCCTCGAGCGCCCACCGCATGGTGCGCGGCATGAACTTCGACGATCTCATGGGCGAACGGAAGTACGGCCGCTGGAACACCTATGGCCAAAGCAAGCTCGCCAATTTGTTGTTCACGTCCGAACTCCAGCGCCGGCTCGACGCGGCCGGACTGGACATCAAGGCCATGGCCGCCCATCCCGGCTACAGCAACACCAACCTCCAGCACGCGAGTCCAGCGATGCGTGGTGCGGGATTCGAGCTGCGCATGACCAACGTCATGAACGCGATTCTCGGCCAATCCCCGGCCATGGGCGCCCTTCCCACATTGTTCGCGGCTACGGCGCCCGGGCTTCCCGGTGATACCTACGTCGGTCCCGACGGTCCGGCCGAGATCCGCGGCTACCCCCGGGTCGTGGGACGCACACCTGCCGCCAAGGATGAGCGCGCTGCGCAACGCCTCTGGACGGTGAGCGAGGAGCTGACGGGGGTCCACTACCCGTTCGAGTGATCGGCGCGCCTCCGTCGCGTCTGACCCCGTCGTTCCACACTGGTCTCGACACCGCAACAAAGGGGGCACACATGCGCACATGGTCGGTCTGGCGGATGGCCCGAGTAGTCACGTCGATCTTCGTCCTCATGGTCGCGCTTTACTACCTGGTCGTCGGATTCGACAACATCACGAACCCGACGAATCCCAACGCCAGTAACTGGCCCTTCGTGCAGGGCGTGCTCAGTGGCGACGGCGTTCCCGCCGACAGCGGATTCGAGTGGCGCTTCATCGACGCCACCTGGTTCCAGGCCCTCGCCTATATCGGGGTGATGACAACCGAGACCGTCACAGGGATTCTGCTCCTCATCGGCGGGATCGCCGGACTTCGCGGTTCACGCACGTGTCCCCGTTGGGGAAATGCCCAGAAGTGGACCTACGCGGGAGGCATTCTCGGACTCGCCGTCTTCTTCCTCGGATTCATGGTGATAGGCGGCAACTGGTTCATCATGTATTTGAACTCGAAGTGGAACGGGCTGGAGCCGGCCTTCCAGAACTCCGTCATGACGATGCTGATGCTCATCCTCGTCACAGGGGTCCTGATCGGTAGCCATCTGGCGAAGGAACACGAGGACTCCCACTCGACATAGCCATCGCCGGAACGTACGTCCCCATCTCGGCACCCAACCGGATCGCCGGGAGCGCACTCTCGTGGAAGCGTCGTGTCGCCCCGATGAGCCACACTCCGAAGACAGCTAGCACGACCACGACCGCAATCAGGGCGCCAGCATCGAACGTGGTGGCGAACCACATCGCCCCGGCGACAGCCGCGATCACCGCCAGCATGCCGATGATCGTGGGGATGACGCGCGTTTCCTTGCGACCGAAGTCCGATGCCAGCAGTCCGACGATCAGGAGCGGCTCCAGGGGGTAACCGTTGGCGATGATCGCCGGCTCATAGCCGAACTGCGTGAACCAATAGAGCCCGAACCAGCTGAAGAGCGCTCCGAGCATGAGTGACATTTGGAATCTTTGACGCCCGGTGAGAAGGACGATGCGACTCACCAGGCGGACCACGCCGTAGGTGACCAGAGCGAACCCAATGGCCAGCCCGAGGGAGGTGAGCGTGAGCGCCTCGTAGGCGAACAGTCCGGCGAGGAAGCCCCCCGCTCGCCATGACGGCCCCAAGCGGAAGATCACCGTCACCAGCACGGCAACCACGGTGCCGAGCCACCACAGGCCCGTGGGGATCCGTCCCTCCCCCACGATGACAATCGCCGACCCCCCTTGGGCGAGGCGCACGAGGAGCGCGATCACCGGAAGCGTGAGCACCAGGGACACCGCGGTGACGATCCCGATGGCGATCGTCGTCTTCCCCAACCCCTGGCGGATGAGGTCGTAGGCGATCAGGCCTGGGGTGACATAGAGACCGATGGCGACCAGGAAGTCCAGGGTCGAGGGGTCGGATCCTGGCCGGAATAGAGGAATGAGTATCGCCGCGATCCCCGTGAGTGTGACCCCGAGCATCACCGTCAACGACGCCTGCCACGTCTTGGATGCCGCCCACCGGGGCAGGATCACCACGCGCATGATGGTCAGGGTGAGGGCGCTCACCACGATGGTTGCGAGAAGCGCGCCCCATCGCTGTTCGAGTATGAGGAAGACGAACCACGTGGGGGTGAGGGTTCCGCCCGTGACCAGACGCACGCGCGCGTAGGTCACGAACGACACGGCAAGCGACGTGACGAGCACCGCTCGCAGGGTGTCCACGTCGGTCGCGGTGAGCACTATCGCTACCGAGGGTTCCAGGCTGGGAAGCATCATGAGTCGACCCCGAGGGAATCGCGCACCCGCACCATGACCGGGTCATGGATGCTCTCCAACTGGATCACGGTGACCCGGTCATCCGGGAGCGCACTCGCGCGCAAGAGGCGTCGGATGCGTCGGGCGAAGAGGGAGCGTGATCGCTGGGTGGTCCGCAGGAACCCCACGCGATTCCGCTGCCATCCGGCCGCACGGAGAATCGCGCGCACCTGGTACTGGGGTCCGCCGCGAATCAACACTGCATCGACGGCACCCGGGTGCAGGAGGGCTGCGAACTCCAACGCTCGCAGGGGCCGATCGCTTCTGCCAACGAGCACCGCCACGACAGGTGCGTCGGGAAGCACGGCGGTGGCGACGGACTGCAGTGCGCTCACGGCGCTAGCCGGATCGTTGATAGCGCCCAAGTCGATCAGGCGCATGGTGAGGCCCCCGTGGGTGACATCGTGGATGGGATCGTCTCCGATCTCATGCGAGGCGGCCCGCATTCCGGATAGCGACATGGAGTCCGGGTAGCCAAGGGCGCGGGTCACGGTCAGGACGATGTCGACGTTGTCAGGGTGGGCACCGCGCACAGCGCCGTCCGTGACGACATGCGGTGCCTGACATACGAGTGCGCCGTGAAGGTGCGCCTGCCAGGTCAGGCGGGCAAGAGCTGCGGGATCTCGCTCCGCGGTGACCACCATGGACGCCCCATCGACCACGTGGGCGAGAGCGTCCATGACCTCCTCACGCGTCGTTCCTTCCTCCTCAAGGTGATCGAGATGGGCATTCGTCACTACGGCGATCGTCGGATGCACGATCTCCTCACTGACCTGGGCGATCAGACGCGGCTGCACAGCCATGCTCTCCAGCACCATGGCGTCCGCGTGTGAGCGCGAGGCGTGAATCACCGCATCCTGCATTTCGACGATGCTGACCTGACCCCAGCGCCGCGTGACCTTCTCAGCTCCGTCGGGAGCAATCTGCGCAGCCTCGGTGCCGGTCGTTTTGGCGAACACGCGACGACCGTTGGCCGCGAGGGCCGCGTGCAAGAGGCGGACGGTCGAGGACTTGCCGCGTGAGCCCGCGATCAGGATGCGGATCGGGATGACCTCCGTGATGGCCCGCACCCGACGATTGCGGAGGAACCACCAGGCAATCACCGCTGAGGCGTAGGCCGTAGCCAGGGCAGCGCCGAGCGCTCCCCGGGTGGTCAGATCCGCCACGATGGAGTCCCAGAGACCGGAACGAGGCAGATCACCCGGGTCGAGGAGCACGATCACGCGGCATCCCCCTCTCCGCGATCACCCTAGGGCGCGCACCGCCATCACGAGGGGCATCCTGAGTTATTCGCCTGCAGGGAGCCTCCACGTCTTGCCACACTTGGGCACGTCGACCGAAGGGAACCCACGTGATCATTCATCGCAGCCCATTACCCGACGTGGCGATCCCCGATGTCCCCGTCACCGAGTACGTGCTCCAGGAGGCGGCCCGCGTCCCCGACCGGCCCGCGCTCATCGACGGCCCGACGGGGCGCACCTACAGCTACGCGCAGTTGTCCGGCGCCATTCACTCCTTCGCCGGGGGATTGCAGGGGCGGGGCCTGGGCCCCGGCTCCACGATCGCCCTGATGTCACCGAACATCCCCGAGTTCGCCATCGTCTTCCACGGCGCCGCCGTCGCCGGGGTCGCGGTGAGCACGATCAATCCGACGTACACGGCAGACGAAGTCGCATTCCAGTTGCGCGACTCCGAATCGACGATGCTCATCACGGTCGCACCGTTCGCCGAGACCGCGGTCGCGGCGGCGAAGGAGGCGCGCGTCGCCGAGGTGTTCATCATCGGCGACCCTCCCGAAGGCCTGCCGGCGTTCACGTCCCTCCTCGGTGCGCCCATCGCCCAGGTCCCCGTGGACCCACGTGAACAGGTGGTCGTGCTCCCCTATTCCTCGGGAACGACAGGCTTCCCCAAGGGAGTGATGCTCACCCATCGCAACCTCGTGTCGAACCTCGTGCAGGTCCGCGATGGCCTCAGCATCACCGACGGTGAGGTCGTGCTCGCCGTCCTACCGTTCTTCCATATATATGGGATGCAGGTCCTGATGAACTTCTTCCTGAGCCGGGGAGCGACCATCGTGACCGTCCCGCGGTTCGATCTGGAGCAGTGCCTGGGGATCATCCAGGATCGGAAGATCACGCGCCTGTTCGCGGTGCCTCCCATCGTCCTCGCCCTGGCGAAGCATCCACTGGTGGACCAGTTCGACCTGTCCAGTTTGAAGCAGGTGTTCTCGGGAGCAGCGCCGCTCGGAGCGGAATTGGCTGGTGAGGCGGCGACACGCATCGACTGCGAGGTCGTCCAGGGGTACGGGATGACCGAGCTGAGCCCGGTGACGCACGTCACGGTCATGGGAGCGTTCAAGCCGGGTACGTGCGGCGTCACGGTCCCCAACACCGAGTGCCGCATCGTGGACGTCGAGGAGGGCCAGGACCAGGAAGTCGGCGCCGTCGGCGAATTGTGGGTACGCGGCCCCCAGGTGATGAAGGGCTACCTGAACAACCCCGAGGCGACCGCCCTCACGATCGACGCGGACGGCTGGCTGCATACGGGAGATGTCGGATTCATCGACGCCGACGGACACCTCACGATCGTGGATCGGGTGAAGGAGTTGATCAAGTACAAAGGATTCCAGGTCGCTCCCGCCGAGTTGGAGGCGTTGCTCCTCACGCATCCTGCGATAGCCGATGCCGCCGTGATCGGAGTGCCCGACGACGAGGCAGGTGAGCACCCACGGGGGTTCATCGTCCTCAAGCCCGGTCAGAGCCTGTCAGCGGAGGAGACCGCGGAGTTCATGACCGATCACGTCGCCACCTACAAGGTCATCCACGACGTGGTCTTCACAGACGCGATACCCAAGTCCGCCTCGGGCAAGATCCTGCGCCGACTATTGCGGGATGGCTCCTAGGCCTCGGTTGCACGATCGGGGAATATGCCGCATCGTTGTGACATGCGCCGCTTCGGAATCCTCGCCAGCGTGGTTGCAGTCATGACGCTCACACTCGTCGGCTGCTCCAGCCACTCCACCGCTCCCGAGCCGGCGGGTGACGCATCGGCGGCGGACGCCATGTTCGCGCAGATGATGATCCCCCACCACGAGCAGGCCGTGGTGATGGCGGACCTCGCTCCCACGCGCGCGCAGGACCCCACCATCATCGCGATCGCAGCCGAGATCAAGGGGGCACAGCAGCCGGAGATTGACCAGATGGCTGCGTGGCTCGAGGAGTGGGGCGTCCCGCGGATGGCCGGTGATGACGCCATGGCCGCGCACGGCGGTCACGGGATGTCCGGCATGCTCACCGATGAGCAAATCGCCGAACTAGAGGCCGCATCCGGCCCCGACTTCGACCGGCTCTTCGCTCAGTTCATGATCGAGCATCATCAGGGGGCGGTGGAGATGGCCTCCGAGGTCACCGGGTCCGCAGATCCCCGCGTCGCCGCACTCGCCGCGCAGATCATCGAAACCCAGCAGGCCGAGATCGAGCAGTTGCAGCCCTTCGCGGGTTCCTGACACTCGACCCGAGGGTCAGCGGGCTCCCATGAGGTGCTCCATGCCCAATTGGGCGAGTTGCACGTAGGCGTATCCACGATCTGCGAGGCGATCGGCGTCCGCGGGAGAGAACGTCAGGTCATCGATGGTCTCACCCGGGGCCAGGGTGGGCTGCGCGAGCGTTGTCAGCCCCGAGGCCTCGAGCGCCGCCTGCACACGGGGATCCGCCCTGAAGGCCTGGGCCCGCTCGCGCAGCATCAGGTACGTCTTCATGTTGGCGCTGGCCGATGCCCAGACTCCGGTCATGTCCTCCGTGCGCATCGGCTTGTAGTCGAAGTGCTTGGGCCCGTCGTACTCGCTGTTCTCGACAAGATCGACGAGGTAGAAGGCATTGAGCAGATCACCATGGCCGAAGACCAGGTCTTGGTCGTACTTGATGCCGCGTTGTCCGTTGAGGTCGAGATGGAACAACTTGCCGCACCAGAGGGCCTGCGCGATGCCGTGCACATAGTTCAGGCCGGCCATTTGTTCGTGTCCCACCTCGGGGTTCAGGCCGACCATGTCCGGGTACTGCAGCTGATCGATGAAGGCGATGGCGTGACCCACGGTGGGCAGGAGGATGTCGCCACGAGGCTCGTTCGGCTTGGGCTCGATCGCCAGACGGATGTCATAGCCGCGATCGACGATGTACTGGCAGAGCAGATCGACACCCTCCTTGTAACGCTGGAGGGCATCGCGGATGTCCTTGCTGACGTCGAGTTCGGATCCTTCGCGGCCACCCCAGAGGACGTACGTCGGCACGCTCATCTCCGCTGCATAGTCGAGATTGCGTCGCGTCTTGGCGATGGCCAGGCGCCGGACGTCCCGGTCATTTGAGGTGAATGCACCGTCCTTGAAGACAGGATGGGTGAACAGATTCGTCGTCATCATCGACGTCACCATGCCGGTCTTCGAGAGCGCGGCCTTCCACTCATCGAAGATCCGTCGACGCTCGGCGTCGCTGGCCCCGAAGGGCACTAGATCGTCGTCATGGAAGGAAACGCCCCAGGCGCCGAGTTCGGACAGGCGATCGAGGGTCTCGAAAGGTGAAACCGCATCGCGCGTGGCATCTCCGAAGGGGTCCCTGGCCTGCCAGCCCACCGTCCACAGACCGAAGGCGAACTTGTCCGCCTTGGTGGGTGTGAGCGAATCCGCCGGAGTCAGCATGGTCGTCCCCTCGAGTGGATGGCAAGTGATGCGTCCCCCATTGTTGCCCATCAGGGCCATCGACCGCCACGGGATGGCCATTCCCCACTCTCCTACACGGGTAGCCACTTACGATGCGGGCATGACAGTGCGCGCGGCGGTTCTCGTAGCCCCAGGTCGCTATGAGATCCAGGAATTCGATCGCCCACAACTCCCCGACGGCTCACTGCTCATGCAGATCGAGTTGTCCGGCATCTGCGGCACGGACAAGCACACCTACCTCGGCGAGACCAAGCAGTACGCGGGGACCCCGGCGGAAACGGACACCCCCTTCCCCATCATCCAGGGCCACGAGAACGTGGGAATCGTCTCCGAGATCACTCCCGGTGCCGCGGCGAACCTCGAGTTCTACGGAAAGCCCCTCAAGGTCGGGGACCGGATCGCCATGTGTCCGGACATCGTGTGTGGGCGGTGCTATGAGTGCACCCACGTCATGGGGTACGTATGGTGCGAGCACAGCGACTGCTACGGGAACTCCTACTCCTCCGCGGACTGGCCGCACCTCATGGGTGGCTGGAGCGAGCAGATGTACATCCGTCCGGACACGTTCGTCTACAAGGTCCCGAACGGATTGTCTCCGAAGGCCGCCGTGCTCGTCGAGCTCATGGCGTGCACCGCTTCACTGGACAAACTCAAGGAGTTCAGCTCGATGTCCCACGAGGGGATGAATTCCGGTGACACTGTCGTGGTGATAGGTAACGGCCCTCTCGGGCTTCTCCACGTGGCCAAGGCGGACATGATGGGCGCAGGCCAGATCATCGCCACCGATCTGAGCGAGACGCGACTGAACTTCGCTAAGCGCATGGGCGCCGATGTGACCCTCAACGTGGCGCAGACGAGCCCGGAGGAGCGGATCGCGACCGTCAAGGAGCTCACGGGTGGTCGCGGCGCCGACATAGTCCTGCACATGGCGAACACCCCTCGCTCGTTCGTCGAGGGCATCGAGATGCTGAAGCGCGGAGGGATGATGCTCGAGATGGGCAACTTCGCGGACACCGGGGAGGTGACTATGAATGTGCACCGGCACATCTGCAGCAAGAACATCCGCCTCATCGGGATCACCAACCACCCCTCGACCGGATACGGACCTGCCCTGACCCTGATGGAGCGGCATGCCGACCGCTATCCGTTCGAGGACATGGTCAGCCATCAATTCGCGCTCGAAGACGTGGATGCCGCGATGAATATGAGCATGGACACCACGAGTCTCAAGGTCACGATGGCCCCGAACGGTTTCCTCTGACAACGCCGTCCTGTCCGCGGTGGCGGCAGATTGTGACGTCGCACCACTGTAGGCGTTAGCCGACGGACGCAGGGTCCCAGGCCCCTGTGCCAATGGGAGCCTCACCGTTCAGGCGCGGAACCAAGGTCACAGCATCGGCAGCAGGATTCCCTTGGAGTTACGCCACGGGGCGGCAAGTTCTTCGGCGAGGTCGGCGAGGTCGTTCCTCTGCTTGC
>CAZBWA010000069.1:0-8992 GCA_964495555.1 uncultured Bifidobacteriaceae bacterium
TCGTCCTCGAGTTCGTCCTCGAGTTCGTCCTCGAGTTCGTCGTCGTCCACGACCTCCTGACCTGTGGACAGCCGTTCGACGGGACGGCGTCAGACACCTAACGTCCCGGTGTGGGACTTTCTTCACGATTGCGAAGCCTTGCGCGTCGACGCCGACGCACCCTCGCCGCCGTCGCCGCCGCCTGTGCCGTCGCTGTCGGATTGCTCTCCCTGCGACCCGCACCCCCGGTGACGACTCCCACAACGCCGAACCTCGCCATCGATGAGGTGGCCGTGCCGATCGTGGTGGACTCTCCCGCGGTTGCTGCGACTCTCGGACTCGGTGATGTGATCGACGTGTTCGCCACCGGCGACGACGGTCGCTCATGGCTCGTCGCGGCAGACGCGCGCGTCCTCGACAGACCGTCCGGCATGGGCATGGGAGGTCCGGATGCCGTGGTCCTCATCGCGGTGCGCGAATCCGCCGGCCAGACCGTGGCGACCACCTCCGGACGGATCGGATTCGTCATCCGACAGCGCGCTCAGGGAGTGTGATGCGGGGGGATGTTCGCCAGGAGCTCGGCATCCCGTGATGCAGGTCCGCGCACCTCGTCCCGGGTCGTATCCGGGAGGAGGTCCACGTCGACGGACGGACGGGCCGCGCGCACCGAGCCGACCGAATCGAGTGCGGCGTCGATCGCATCGGCGATGCTCTGGAGATCCTGACGCTCGATCACGAAGGCCGGGGAGATCTGCAGCGATCCGTCGGCCAGAGCCCGGGTGAGCACTCCCCGATCGCGGATCGCGCGGATCAGCCGGGGCATGAGCGTCGCGTCCTCGGCCAGGATCTCCGGTCGAATCTGGACCGCCGCCAACAGCCCCGTGCCCGCGCGGACCTCGTGCACATGGTCATGAGCCGTCAGCGGACTGAACACCGCTCGCATCGGAAGCTGCAGATCGGCGACACGGTGCACGAGACGCTCGCGCTCCAGGATGTCCAGGTTCGCCAGTGCTGCCGACGCGGCGCTCGCATGACCGGAGTAGGTGTAGCCGTGACGCCAGACGAAACCGGGCGCTGACCAGAACGGTTCGGCGATCGCGCCCGCGACGAACACCGCGCCCATCGGTACGTACCCCGAGGTAAGGCCTTTGGCGGTGAGCATCACGTCGGGATCGAGGTCCCACCGGTCTGAGCCGAACATCGCTCCCGTGCGCCCGAAGCCACAGATGACCTCATCGGCGACGAACAGCACGCCGCGTTCCCGGCAAATGGCGCGCGCCTCCTCCAGGTAGCCCTCCGGCGGTGGGTACACGCCTCCTGCACCGATGATCGGCTCGCAGAAGAAGGCGGCGACGCGTTCGGTGCCGATCTCGTCGATCTCCTTGGCAAGTGCCCAGGGGTCGTTCCACTCGACGATGTGCATCTCGGGGCCGAGAGCCCCGTATCCCTCGCGGTTCGCCGGAATGCCGGCCATCGAGGTCCCCGCGAGATGCATGCCGTGATACGAGCGGGTGCGCGTGATGATGTGGGTGCGATCGGGTTCACCGCGCAGGTGCCAGTATCGGCGCACGAGTTTGACGGCGGTGTCGACGGAATCCGATCCCCCGCTGGTGAAGAAGATTCTCGCGTCGGCCATCGGCGCCATGGCAGCCAGACGATCCGCCAGCTCGAGCGTGGGCGCCGTCGCGTAGTCCCCGAAGGTGGAGTACGACGCGATGCGCGCCATCTGCGCCGCCACGGCGCTGCCGATCTCCGCACGTCCGTGACCGACATTGCAGTACCACAGGGCTGCGGTGGCATCGATGTACTCACGACCATCGGCCGCGGTGACCCGTGCTCCCGAGCCTTCGGTGATAACGAACTCGTGTCCGGACACCGCCGACATGTCAGCCATCGGGTGCCAGAACGATCCCGCCTCGACCACCGTCCTACGGTACGGCTCCCGTGCCGTAGCGTCGGAGCATGCGACGAGTCATCCTTTTCGGTGCCGGCGGATACACCGGCCGGCTCTCGGCCGAGGCCATGGTGCGCGCGGGCCTCGCACCGACCCTCGCCGGTCGGTCCGCACAGGCGATGCAGGACCTCGTCGGCGAACTGGCACCGCTCGCGCCCCTCGATGCCGCACCCACGTGGGCGGTGGCCGATGCCTCCGATCCCGCCTCTCTCGCGGCTCTCCTCACCTCACCCGACGACGTCCTCGTCACCACCGTCGGTCCCTTCAGCCTCATGGGACAGGCGGCGATCGAAGCTGCGATCGCCGCGGGAGCGACCTACATCGACTCCACCGGCGAGGGGCCCTTCATCCACGAGGTCTTCACCCGCTACCACGACCAAGCACTCGCCACTGGCGCGCGCCTGCTCACCGCATTCGGCTACGACTACGTACCGGGCAACCTCGCGGCCGAGATCCTGCTCACCGAGGTGCCCGACACAGCGCAGCGCATCGAGACCGGGTACTTCGTCACCGGCAAGTTCGGCATGAGCTCCGGGACGAAGGCGAGCGTGGCCGCGATGATGGCCGCCGATCGCTACGTGTTCCACGGCGGCGAGTTAGGCGTTACTCGCTCGGCACCGGCGGTCGCCGACTTCACGTGGTCGGACGGCACCGAGCGCCAGGCCCTGGCGATCACGGGCACGGAGCAATTCACCCTCCCTCCGCGGTATCCCCACCTCATCGACGTGGACGTGTTCCTCGGATGGGCAGGCTCCGGGTCCAAGGCTCTCGCCGCCGGCGGTGCGGTCGCCGGGGCGATCGCCCGAACTCCCGTCGTCGGCGAGCGCATCGAGTCCGAGGTGCAGAAGCGGCTGGTGGCGAAGACCGGTGAGGGGCCCGACGCCGAGGCGCGCGCCGGCAGTTCCTCCGTTGCGATCGCGCGCGCATTCGACGGCATCGGCACGACGCTCGGCCAGGTCGAGGTGCACGGACCGAACGGCTACGACCTCACCGCCGAACTCCTCGCGTGGGCAGCGGCGATGGCCGCCACCGGCCGGGTGCAGGGAGTCGGTGCCCTCGGTCCCGCCCAGGCGTTCGGTCTCGATGCACTCGTGGAGGGCTGCGCGCTGATGGGACTGCGGCGGGTATGAGCGTCCTGGGGCCGGAGGTGTGGCAGTCGCTGCGCCTCGACCATGCCACGCGCGCCGACCAGTGGATTCGTCCGCATCTCGACCGCCGCATCGCTGGTGAGAAGCACCCGGTGATGGATTTCCTGTTCGAGTACTACCCGTATTCACCCGGACGCCTTGGCACCTGGCATCCGGGCGTTGGCTACGCGCTCGCCGGAGAGGTGCCCGACGAATTCCGTCGGACCCCCTACATCCGCACGGGTGGGACGTGGACCGTCGATGCGACGCAGATGGACGAATCACGAGTAGATCTGGTTGTGCGCATCCTGACGGGAACCGCGAGTCGGCCTGCGCAGATGAACTGCTTCGGGCTGCACGAATGGGCGATGGTCTATCGCTCGCAGGAGACTCGTCACGCCATTCCCCTCCGCATGTCCAACGACGTCCTGCAGCGCACCGTCGAGGACGTCGGTCTGCGATGCACCCACATCGACGCGTTCCGCTTCTTCACTCCCGAGGCGATGCCCCTCAACGCACACGTGCCGACGCGTGCGTCCCAGCCGGAACTGGAACAACCCGGATGTCTGCACGCCACGATGGACCTCTACAAGTACGCGATGTGGTTCCAGCCGTTCGTTCCCGGCGACCTCGTCCTGGACTGCTTCGCCCTCGCCGTCGACACGCGCGTCCTGGATATGGAAGCCTCGCCGTACGACCTGACGGCCCACGGCTACGCCGCCGTGCGCATCGAGACCCCCGAGGGGCGGCGGGAGTACGTGTCACGCCAACGCGGTCTCATCGAACGGGGTGCGGCGCTACGTGCGCGACTGGCAGATCACCTCGCCGAGATCCACGCTCTCTGCTCGGTCTGATTACTGCTTCCAGCGCGCAAGCGTGGGTATCTGTCTCCTGGCCATCCATCGGAAGGCACGGTTACTGCCCTGCTCGCGCAGCGCCGTCTCGACGATCCCCTGCATCTGCTCGAGGGTGCAATCCGGGTCGATGAAGGCTCCGTCGCGAAAGCACAGCGAGCACCACGTCTCGCTGCGACTCCCGTCGGCTTCGGTGCCGCGGCAGTCGCCGGCCTTCTCCGTCTGCAGGGGCATCCCGCAGCTCTGGCACTGCTGCACGTCCCCATCTTCTGCCCCTCCCTGGGGGAGGGTCGCCGAGTTGTGGGCACGGACCGGCCATTCTCCGGACATGGGCAGCGATCCTCTGCCAGAATGTCCGTATGTCCGTACATTTGTCCTCCTCGCCGGGACCCGTCCTCCCTAATAGGAGGAGTCCGGTTCCCCTCTGGGCCCAGGTGTGCGAGGACCTGCGCCGGCGCATCGCCGCGGAGGAGTTCGCGGGGGGTTTCCCGGGGGAGTTGACGCTGGTCGACCAGTACGAGGTGAGCCGTCACACCGTCCGCGAGGCGCTCCGGGTACTCCGCGCGGAAGGGGTCGTGCGGAGTGAGCGCGGAAAGGCGAGCACCGTGGACCTGCCGACCGTGTCGCAGAACCTCGGCTCGCTCTACTCCCTGTTCCGGACACTCGAGGACCGCGGGATCGTGCAGCGCAGCGAGGTCCGACGTCAGGCACTCACCACCAACGCGACCATCGCCGGGCATCTCGGCGTCAACCCACACATGGAACTCGTGGTCATCGAGCGTGTGCGTTTCGCCGATGACGTGCCTCTCGCGCACGACACCGCCTGGCTCCCCGCGGTGATCGCGCAGCCGCTCCTCGCCGTTGATGTCAGCCACCAGGGTCTGTACGAGGCGCTCGCTTCCACCTGCGCTGTGCGGGTGGATTCCGGTCGTGAGCGCATCGCCGCCGTGACCGCTCCTGCACACATCGCGGCGCTTCTCGGTGTGCCGCCTGCCAGCGCACTTCACCACATCGAGAGGCTCGCCTCTTCCGGCGGTCAACCCGTGGAGTGGCGAGAGACTTTCATCCGCGGTGATCGCTTCAGCCTCGAGGTTGATTGGTCACGCAGTGACTACACGGTCTCGACCGTGACGCGCAGTGCGGTGGGCACGGCCTGATGGCCCTGCTGGTCGCCCTGGCATCCGTGCTCGCCATCGGCATCGGTCTCGCCGTCGGCGTGCTGGGCAGCGGTGGATCCATCCTCACGACCCCGATGCTCGTGTACTTGGTCGGGTTCGACGCAAAACAGGCGATCACCGCGAGTCTGCTCGTCGTCGCGGTCACGTCATCTTTCGGCCTGATCGGGCATGCGCGCGCCGGACGTGTCATCTGGCGCACCGGGCTCATCTTCGGTGGAGCTGGCATGGTCGGTGCCTTCATCGGGGGCCAGATCGGGCAACATCTCCCTGGCTCGCTCCTACTCGCCGCGTTCTCGGTCATGATGGGGCTCACAGCCGTCGCCATGATCCGCGGTCGCAAAAAAGTCAAGGGACACGGCCCCCACAAGGGGCTTCCGTTGTTCCGCATACTCCTCGACGGACTCGTCGTGGGATTCGTGACCGGCCTCGTCGGTGCCGGTGGAGGCTTCCTCGTCGTCCCGGCTCTCGCCCTGCTGGGCGGTCTACCCATGCCCAACGCGGTGGCGACCTCGCTCCTCGTCGTGGCCATGAAGTCCTTCGCAGGCTTCTTCGGATACCTCCTCGAGTTCGGGAATGGGAGCCTGGTCAGTCTGAATCCGCAGACGGAGATCGACTGGCCGGTCACCCTCATCATCACCGCCGGAGCCGTCCTTGGGGCGCTGCTCGGGAGCCGGTTCGTCGGCCGCATCCACCCGGACAAGTTGCGCAAGGCATTCGGGTGGTTCGTCCTCGCGATGGCCGTGTTCATCCTGAGTCAGCAGGTTGGCGCAACTGTCATC
Organism: uncultured Bifidobacteriaceae bacterium; assembly: GCA_964495555.1. Classification (GTDB taxonomy): domain Bacteria; phylum Actinomycetota; class Actinomycetes; order S36-B12; family S36-B12; genus VGCC01. The sequence continues at coordinate 5,872 of CAZBWA010000069.1, forward strand.
GACTTCGCCCGAGGGAGCCTGCTGAATCTCCTCGAAGTGATCGCGGGAGCGATCGCGATCGTGGTCTTCTTCACCTGGATCATCCGTCGACCCGTGCAGGAACAGATCGCCGACTATGACGAGCCGGAGATCGCCCTCGAGGCCGCGCCGCGACCCCCGGACACGCGATAGCGGGCGCCCGAAGCGCCCGCTATCGCAGGTGGGTCACCGAATGAGACCGTGTCGTCTGTGAGGAGCGACGGGAACACTCCATCATGCGGAGATGAACGCGTGGTGAGGGCTGTGTGTCGGACTCATGACATCGCAGGAACGTTTCGACTACCAGCGAGGGACGGCCTTCCCCGGGTTGAGGATTCCGCGCGGATCCCACGCTTCCTTGATCCGCGCGTGCAGATCGATCGCGACATCGTCGAGCTCCTCGGTCAGCGCGGTGCGCTTGAGCAGGCCCACGCCGTGCTCACCAGTGCACGTTCCCCCAAGCTCTCGTGCCAGTTCGAGCATCGCGTAGAACGCATCCAGGGCACGCTGTGCTGCAGCTTCGTCACCGCGCGGTGTCACCACGGTGGGGTGCAGATTCCCATCCCCGGCATGGCCGAACGTGTAGATGTCGACGTCGTGCTCGCCCGCGATGTCCTGGATGCGCACCATCGCGTCGGCGAGACGATCCCGCGGAATCGCGATGTCGTCCAGCAGCCAGTCACCCAGCGTCTCCAGGGCCGGGATAACCATGCGCCGGGCACCCACGAGCATTTCGGCCTGTTCGGGATCCTCGGATCGGTACGCCTCGACGGCGCCGCACTCCTCGAAAGCACGCAGCATCGCCTCGGCATCGGCGACTCCGGCGGCGTCGGGAGCATCGGACTGCGCGATCACCAGGGCACCGGCGCTGGGGTCGAGTCCCATGGGTCGGTAGGCCTCGACAGCGCGAATGGACGCCGAGTCCATGACTTCGAGCATGCTCGGTGTCAGGGTCTGCATGATCTGACTGACCGCGCGGCCCGCCGCCCCGATGTCGGAGAAGATGGCGACCGCGGTGGTGGGTGTCGGGGGGATGGCACGCAACCGGAGCCGAGCCATCGTGACGATTCCGAGGGTCCCCTCGCTACCCACGACCATTCCGGCGAGGTCGTAGCCGGCGACGCCCTTGATGGTCTTGCGCCCGAGTCGCGTGACGCGTCCGTCCGCCATGACGACCTCGAGGCCGAGGACCGCATCACGCGTGACGCCGTACTTCACGCAACACAGTCCGCCCGCATTGGTATTGACATTGCCGCCGATCGAGCAGAAATCCTTGGATGCCGGATCGGGCGCGTACCACAGGCCCTTGCGCCCGACATGATCGCGAAGTTCTGTGTTGAAGATCCCCGGCTGAGTCTCGACATAGCCGTTGCCGAGATCGACGGTGAGAACGTCGCGCATCTTCTCGACGCAGACGATGAGACATCCGTCGATCGCATTGGATCCTCCCGAGAGGCCGGAACCGGCCCCTCGGGGCACCACCGGCACACGGTGCTCGTACGCAGCGCGCATCACCGCGGCCACCTGCTCGGTGGTGCGCGGGAAGACGACAGCGAAGGGCTGACCCGCCTCGGACCCAGTGCTGCGATCACGCTGATACGTGGGTAGGCGATCCGGGTCGGTAACGACGTCGGCGTCGGCAAGGGCCGCGCCGCACGCTGCCAGGACCGCGTCCTCCGGGGTCATGGGTCAACCGTAGCCGCGATCTGGCCACCCGCCATCGCCATCTGTCACGATGCGGTCATGGCGGCGATTCCCATGATCGAGGTCTCTGAGATGGGTACGTCCGATGCAGCGGATGCGGCGATCGAGCATGCACTGCTCGAGGCGTACGGGACCTGGGGCTTCGGCTACGTGATCGGCCACCCGGTCCCGCACGAACTCATCGACCGGGTGTTCGCGGCCTCACGTGCCTTCCATGCTCAGCCGCTCGCCGACAAGATGGCGATCGAGTTGGATCGCAATCACCGGGGGTTTATTCCGATGCGCGTCTCCACAGACGTCACGTCCTCGGTGGAGACGGTCACCAAACCGAACGTGAGTGAGTCGTTCATGATGATGCGGGAGTCCGCGCCCGACTCACCGGAGGTGATCGGCGGTGACTATCTCGCCGGACCCAATCAATGGCCCACCGGCCTTCCAGAATTCCGGGAGACGTTGGAGGAGTACAACGCGGTCATGACGCGTTTCGCTCACGCGATGATCGAGCGTTTCTCGGCCGCCCTCGGTGATGACGGAATCCTCACTACATCCTTCGATCCACCCACCACCTGGCTGCGACTCCTGCACTACCCGCCGCAGGACCCGCAATCCCCCAACGATGAGTACGGGTCGGCCCCGCACACCGACTTCGGCGCCATCACATTGCTCGCGCAGGATGATGTGGGAGGACTGAGCGTGCGGACTCCCCAGGGGGAGTGGGCAGACGTACCTCCAGTTCCTTACACGTTCGTCATGAACGTGGGAGACATGCTCCAGCGCTGGTCGAATGGGCGGCTGCGCTCCACGCCCCACCGGGTCACGAACCGCACCGGGCGGGAGCGGTACTCGATCCCCTTCTTCTATGACCCCAGCGTGCGGGCAACCATCGCGCCGTTGCCGAGCTGCGTGTCCTCCGAACAGCCAGCCCAGTTCACGCCGGAGGTGTTCGGCGACTTCCTCCGCCACGAACTCGAGGCCAGCTACCAGCACCACCAATCCACGAACACGTGACCGATCGCGGCATACTCGGACCATGCGGAAACTGATCCGGGCTCTCGGCCTCCTCGCCACCGCAGCAGTCGTTTCGGCGACCGTGATCGCGCCCGCCTCGGCAGCCGATCCGACCGTCGTCGTCACGCAACTCCCGGCGCAGGTCCGGTTGATCCCAGGAGAGTCGGTTCTGCTGTCGCTCTCCACCAATCGGACCACCGGTTACACCTGGTCCACGCGGGTGCGCGGAGATCGGGGTGCAGTTTCGGTGTCCAAGGGCGCGTATCAGGCGCCGGCATCGGCCAACGGGATGGTAGGTGTTCCCGGCACCACCGTGTGGTCCGTGACCGCGGACACGGTGGGCACAGCGCGAGTCAACGTCGTCACCACATCCCCCGGTGGCGAGCGAAGT
>CAZBWA010000070.1:0-6617 GCA_964495555.1 uncultured Bifidobacteriaceae bacterium
ATGCCCGGGCATGCGGCCGGCGGCCGGGTGGATGGCGTAGTCCACCTCGATGCCCTTCTCGGTGAGCAGGTCCGCGAGTTCACGCAGCGTGCTCTGCGCCTGGGCCACCGCGAGGCCGTAGCCGGGCACGAGGATCACCTTGGAGGCGAAGCCGAGCATGATCGCCACGTCGTTCGGGGATGCCGAGCGCACAGGGCGATCACTGCCTGCCGACGTGCTCCCCGCCGTGGTGCCGGAGAAGGCACCGAAGAGGGTGGAGGTGAGCGGTCGACCCATGGCCTTGGCCATGAGGCTGGTGAGCAACGTTCCGGAGGCACCGACGAGGGTGCCCGCGATCAGCAGCAGGACGTTGTTGAGCACATAGCCCGATGCCGCCACGGCCAGACCCGTCATGGCGTTGAGCAACGAGATGACGATGGGAACGTCCGCGCCCCCGACGGGCAGCACGAAGAGCACACCGAAGATGAGCGAGAGCACGAGGAGCAGCACAAGCAGCCAGTCCTGCGGCTGGACGATAAGGGAAATCCCCGCCAGGACGGTGCCGATCGCGACCAGGATCGTGACCCACTTGCCGGCCGGGATGATGACCGGGCGGGTGGTCATCAGTTCCTGCAGCTTCAAGTACGTCACGATCGAGCCGCTGAAGGCGATCGCGCCGACGATGACAGTTGCCACGGTGAAGATCAGGAAGAGCAGGTCACTCGATCCGACTTCGAAGTACTCGACGACGGCGATGAGTGCGGCCGCGCCGCCACCGACGCCGTTGAACAAAGCGACGAGTTGTGGCATCGCGGTCATCTTGACCCTGCGTGCTGCTACCCAGCCGACGATCGAACCGACGGCGAGGAAGCCCACGATGAGGCCGAGGTTGAGCAACTCGATGCCGCTGAGGAAGAGGACGACGATGGCGAGGAGCGCGCCGACGGCGCCGATCAGCACGCCGGCGCGCGCCGTGCGCGGTGAGGACATGCTCTTCAGGGCGATGATGAACAGGACGGCGGCGACCAGGTACGCCAGTTGCACCCAGACCGGATCGGTGTGGACCTCGCTCATGCTGCGCCACCTTCCTTCCCGGTGGCCTTCTTCGGCTTGAACATCTCCAGCATGCGGTCGGTCACGACGAACCCGCCGACGAGGTTGATCGCGCCCAACAGGACGGCGATGAGCGCGATGGTCAACTCGAGGGCGTTCGTCGCCTTGCCCGCCACGATGATCGCGCCCATGACCACCACGCCGTGGATGGCATTAGCCCCGGACATGAGGGGCGTGTGGAGAACCGTCGATACCTTCGACACGACTTCGAAGCCCACGAAGATGCTCAAGATGAAGATCGTCAGCAGCGCTACGCCGTCCACGCTCACGCACCTCCCTGCAGTGCGGCACGCGCCGCCTCGTTGCGAACCTCACCGTTGTGGACGACGGCGCACCCGTCGAGCACCTCGTCGGAGAGGTCGACGGTGATCGCCTCGTCCTTCACCAGGAGTCCGAGCAGGGCGAGCACGTTCATGGCGTAGAGCTGCGATGCGTGCACGGGCATCTCCGAGGCCACGTCCTTGCCTCCCCACACCGACACCTGCCCGACGTTCACGATCTCCCCCGCGACCGATCCCTCGACGTTGCCGCCGGTCTCACTGGCCAGATCCACGACGACGGCACCGGGCTTCATGCCCTCGACCATCGATCGCGTGACGAGCAGCGGCGCGCGGCGACCGGGGACGGCGGCGGTGGTGATCAAGACGTCGCTCTCGGCGATGTGGGGTGCGAGGAGTTCACGCTGGCGTGCGGCGCGTTCCTCGGTCATCTCGCGGGCGTACCCACCCGATCCCTCGAGGGCCTCGAGGTCCAGCGTGATGAAGGTGGCGCCCATGGACTTGACCTCGTCGGCGCTGGCCGGTCGCACGTCGTAGGCGGAGACCTTCGCGCCCAGGCGCTTGGCGGTGGCGATCGCCTGCAGGCCGGCCACACCGGCACCGAGAACGAGGACCTTGGCCGGCTGGATGGTGCCCGCCGCGGTCATGAAGAGCGGGAAGAAGCTCGGCAGCAGTTCCGCGCCCACCAGGGACGCGCGGTACCCGGTGACCAACGCCTGGGAGGTGAGTGCGTCCATGCTCTGGGCGCGCGAGATGCGCGGGAGGACGTCGAAGGACAGCCCGGTGACTCCCGCATCCCGCATCGCCGCGATGGTCGCCGTATCGGATCCCGGGGAGAGGAAGGAGATCGTGACGCCGCCCCGGCGCATGCGCCGCACGCGCTCGGGATCCAGGGGACGGACGGAGGCGACGACGTCGGCGGATCCCAGTTCAGCGTCGAACGCGGCACCCTCGGCGACCCGGGCCCCCGCCTCCACGTAGGCGGAATCCGGCGCGAAGGCGGCCGTGCCGGCGCCCGACTCGACGACGACGTCGAGTCCGAGGGTGGTGAACTTCTTCACGACGGAAGGCACCATCGCCACCCGCTTCTCACCGGGACGCGACTCCGCTGGGATGACGATCTTCACCGTCGACCTCACTTCCGTTGCCGCCCGCGAGCCTAGGGCCTAACGGCGAAGGCGGCGCGTTGCGCGCCGCGGGCGGCCATCCCTACGAATGGCCCGATTCCCACGACAGTGCACCCCTAGGGTGGCCGCATGATGTTCTCGATGTTCGTGCTGTGGTTCCTGGTGTTCGTCGGCATCTTCATGCGACGGGCATGGGTGCCCACGTTGGCCATCGTCGCGATGGTGTGGACCCTGGTCCTCCTCGTGATGCACATGTCCGACCCGATCCCACTGAACTTCTGAGGTCGCCATGAACATCGTCACCAACGCAGAGCGCGCATTCGTCAGCCGCGAGACGCAGATCGCACGCATCATCAACGTGCTTGCACTGTTCGCACTCATCGCCGTGCTCGCCGGATCCCTGCACCTCCAACTCGGTGTGGGCGAGCAGCCGTGTCCCCTGTGTCTCATCCAGCGCTCGGCGATGATCGGGCTGGCTATCGGTCCCGTGATGAACCTGCTGTGGGGGATGAAGCCCGCGCACTACGCACTCAGCATCCTCGCTGCCATGGTGGGCGCCGCCGGGAGCACGCGCCAGATCCTGTTGCACATCGCCGATCCCAGCGACCCCGGATACGGCCCCGTCGTGCTCGGCTACCACCTCTACACGTGGGCGTTCATCACCTTCGCGGTGGGCATCGTCGGCTGCGCGTTCATGCTTCTCTGGAACAAGCCGTTCGAGGCTCCCGATACCGGGCTGCGGTTCCAGCGCAGCTGGTTCCGCGTGGCCGCGCTCACCGGCATCCTGTGGGTGTTCCTCGACCTGCTCGTGATCGGCATCAGCGTCCTGCCCGAGTGCGGACTGGGCATGTGCCCCGACAACCCCGAGAACATCACGGGTGCCGGGAACGTCGGCGGCTGGCTCATCGTGCTCTCGATCGGACTACTCGCCTTCGCCATCGCCGGCGCGATCGTCGCGGACCGGAAGGTGCTCAAGCACCACGGGTAACGAGACTCAGCGGCTCTTGCGCAGCAGGGTGGTCAAGTAGGAGTCGAAGATGTCCGCGACCTCGCGACCCCCTGCGGTGCGCACGAGCTGCACCGGCTGACCGAACCCTTCCGCCTGCTGCACGGCGATCCGATCGGGGATCGAGGGCTTGAACAGCGTGGTCCGACCGTAGATCTCCACGAGCTCCTTGTTGCGGTACGTGTGCTCCTCCGCGACCGAGCGGACCCGGTTGACGACGATGCCGGCCAGTTCCAGGTTCGGATTCGCCGACTTCCGGATCTCGTCGATCTCCGCCATGGCCCGCTCCACGCCCTGCGCACCGAAGTAGGAGGGAGTGGTGACCACGAGGGCCAGGTCCGAGGCAGCGAGCGCCTCCCGGGTCAACGCACCCAGCGAGGGCGGGCAGTCGATGAGCACGAGGTCGTATCCGTCGAGGAAGGACAGGGCACGCGCGAGCTTGGGACGCCAGGCACCACCGGTCCAGGCGTCGAAGCGGATGACCGAGGAGTGGCCGGGGAGCACGTCCACCTCACCGGGTTCGACCTCCCAGTCACAGGGTGTGAGTGCCTTCTCCAACGTCTCCCGCGTCGGGTGGCCGAGGACGTCGGCGACGGTGGTGCGCGTGGCATGGGCCTTCAACAGCGAGGTGGCGTTGCCCTGCGGGTCGAGGTCGACGACCAGCGTCGCCAGGCCGCGCACGGTCGCAGCACCGGCGAGGCCGAGCACCACCGACGTCTTGCCGACGCCACCTTTGAGACTGAGCACACTCACCACGGGCATGGGCTGAGTCTCCCGCCCCGGTCTGACCGGCACAACCCGCCCTCCCCCGCCCTCGTATCGTGGCCGGGTGCCCCGGATCCTGGTCCTCCTCACCGTCCTCGCGGCCGCCCTGACCCCCACCTCACCAGCGGCTGCGGCGCCCACCGCTCCGTCCACGCCCCCGGGCCCCTCGGTGGACCAGTGCTACGGCTACGCGGCGGCGGCGAGGAACACCCCGGCATCCCGTGCCCGGATCGCCCGCAGCGCGGCCGTGGACTGCACGAAGCAGCACACCGCCCGGACCTACTGGGTGGGCACGTTGCCGGACTCGTTCGGGAACCCGGCGAAGTCCTCGGGGGCCGCGCGGGCAGCAGCCACGAAGGCCTGCTCGCCGAAGGCCTTGAACGCCTACCTCGGCCTGACCGAGCGCGCGCTGCCCTCGCGATTCCAGACCGTCACGGTGTTCCCCTCACGGGCGCAGTGGCGTGCGGGCCAACGGTGGGTGCGCTGTGACGCGATCCTCCGCGGCGGCAAGGGATTCACCAAGGTCAAGGCCCCGTTCCAGGAACTGATCGCGAAATCCGATCCGGACACCTTCGACTTCTGCACCCCCGGCGTGCCGGGCACACGGACCACGGCCGCGTATCCGTGCACCAAGCCCAAGAAGAACTGGGTGATGATCCGCGAGGTCGAACTCGCCGGAGCGCAGAAGGCGTTCCCGGGACGGCGTGCCGTCGAGCGGAAGTCGAAGGCGATCTGCGAACGCGCGGGCAAGGCGTACTCCGGCGGTGCCCGCTTCTATGCCTGGTGGTCGATCTGGCCGACCCGGGTCGGGTGGCGCCAAGGCGATCGCACCGCCCAGTGTTTCGTGCCTTTCGCGGACTACCTCCAGGCCACGCGCGCGCCCGCCGAGCAGCCCGCACCGACTCCCTGAGATCCCTCTGGACGCGCGAAGCCAGCAGGAAGCCGGCACCCATACGTAGAGTCGTCAGTCGATGACGGTGCGTCGCGGACCCACACCCCACGCGATGTAGTTCCAGAACCAGTCCGCGATCACCGAGACCCGGTTGCGTCCGCCCGCGAGGTAGACGACGTGGAGTGCGAGCCAGGACAGCCACGCCAACGTGCCGTGCAGGCGCATTCCGTTCGGCAGTTCCACCACGGCCAGACGTCGCCCGATGGTCGCCATCTGTCCCTTGTCCTTGTAGCGGAAGGGTTCGACGGACTCGTCGCGCATCCGTGCGCCGATGGATGCGGCCACATACCGTCCCTGTTGCATCGCCACGGAGGCGACCATCGGGAGCGGACGGTCATCGCTTCCGGTGACGTGCGCCATGTCACCGATCACCCACACGTCGGGTCCCAGGTGGAGACGCTCGTCGACGACGAGGCGGTTCGAGCGGTCGGACATTCCGAGGGATGTCCACTGGTCGGGCGCGGCTACGCCTGCGCCCCAGATGATGGTGCCCGCCGGCAGCACCTCGCCGTTGGTGAGGTGCACATCCGTGGGATACATGCGGTCGACGGCCGCATCGACGCGCACGTCGGCACCCAACTTCTCGAGGGCCTCCTTCGCGCGAGCACTCGACTTCTCGGAGAACGACGGAAGAAGTCGCGGCCCGGCTTCGACGAGGGTGACGTGACCGAACTGGGCGATGTCGGGGAACTCGCGCACCATCTGCTTCTGCAACTCCGCGACGGCGCCGGTGACTTCGACACCCGTAGGGCCACCGCCGACGACGACGACACGCAGGGCCTCCTTCGGCTTATGGCCCATCTGCACGTCCTCGTAGGTGCCGAGTAGTCGGTGCTTGATGGCGCGGGCCTGGGAGATGTCCTTCATCTGTAGGGCGTTCTCGGCGACACCGCTGATGCCGAACGTGGTGCCCACGCTTCCCATGGCGAGCACCAGGTAGTCCCAGTCGACGACGGTCCCATCCGCCAGGCGCAGCGAATGGCGTTCCGGAGTGATACGGACCACCTCCCCGCGCAGGAAGTTGACTCCGGGGATCGCTGCGCGCACGGGATAGGCGATGTCGTCCTCGGGCAGGCCACCGGTGGCGACTTGGTAGAGAAGAGGAGCGAAAAGCTGGTACGGGTGACGGTCGATGATCGTCACGTCCACGTCACCGCGGTCCACGAGGGCGCGCGCGCACGTGAGACCACCGAATCCCGCGCCGACGATGGCCACGCGGGGTCTCATCGCAGTGCGCTTCTCGGCAGGTCGTCGGGATACATGCTGCTCTGGGCCGGGGTTGTGGCATCGAGGCGCGCGAACTGATCTGCCGACAGGGTGATCGAGGCCGAACGCACGATCGAGTCCACGGTGGCCGGCTTGGAGGCGCCGGGGATGGGGATCATCACCGGGGACTT
>CAZBWA010000070.1:6717-8608 GCA_964495555.1 uncultured Bifidobacteriaceae bacterium
TGGTGCTGGTAGAGGTCGATCACCTCGACGCCGAGTTGGGCGAGGCTGTCTTCGCATGCTGCGATGAGGGCATCGGCGGAGGAGTCGCGGCCCCAAGTCTCGCCGGGTCCGCGCGTGATGCCGCCCTTGGTGGTGATCAACAGATCGGTGAGCGACGCCGGACCCGAGTAGCTCGCGACCGCTTCGGCGACCAGGGCTTCGTTGTGCCCTACGGAATCCCAGGTGGGCGCGTAGATGTTCGCGGTGTCGAGCAGGGTGATGCCCAGGTCGATGGCCCGATGGATGGTGGCGATGGCCTGTTCCCGGTGGTCGACCATGTGACCGAAACTCAGCGGCATGCAGCCCAGGCCCACGCAGGAGACGGTCTGATCGCCGATCACGCGCTGCGGGAGTTTCGCCACACGCAGACTCTAGTGAGGGAACCCCCTCATGGCGCCTCGCGTCAGAGGGTCGGACCGCCGGATCGCACCACCCGCCGTGGCACAATCGAAATCCCCTCCCGACGACCCGAAAGACCATGACGAGGATTCTGAGAGCGCTGATCGCCGCCGCCACAGCCGCGGCGGTCGTGGCGACGGCAGCTCCGGCCATCGCGGGTCCCTGGGACGGAGTGACCGCGTGGGAGACCGCCACCGTCAAGCGCATCGTGGACGGGGACACCCTCATCGTCACCGACGACGTCACCGGTGCGCAGTCGCGCATCCGGCTCCTGGGCATCAACTCGCCGGAGTCCCCGCATGGCGCGGCGAGTGCGGGACAGTGCGGTGGGTGGCAGGCGACCGAGGCTTTGAAGGGATTCCTTCCCGTCGGCACCAAGGTGAGGCTGCTGTCCGCCGATCGGTCCTCCACCGGTAAGGCGCAGCGTCCGCAACGCGTCGTCCTCGCCTACAACGAGGCGACGAAGGAATTCGACCTCGATATCGCGTGGGCGATGGCCGAGCGCGGCTGGGGTCTCTGGTACACCGTGGCGAAGGAAGCGGCGATGAGTTCGCTCTACCGCCAGGTGATCGAGCGGGCCCAGGAGCGTCGCGAGGGGATGTGGAACCCCAACCTCTGCGGGACGGATCAACCCGAGGCGAACGTCTCGCTGCGCATCCACCGCGGGACCGCGGGCAAGCCCGTGAACGACGAGTACGTGGTGGTGAAGAACGAGGGCGTGGCCCCCGTCGACATCAGTGGCTGGGTGCTGCGCGACTCGGGCAACCAGGCGTGGTTCGCGTTCCCGGGCGGCAGCCTCCTCGCCCCCGGTGACTACCGCGTGGTGCACACGGGTGCCGGCACCCCCACGCTCCCGCAACCGCGCGACCTCTATGTCGGCCATCGCACCCGCCTCTACACAGCCGCCGGTCAAGGCCCCGCGCTCCTCGGCGACGGCGCCTACCTGCTGGACCGGTTCGGGAACTTCCGGTTCTGGCGCGAATACCCCTGCACCACCGAGTGTCTGGATGATCCCTACCGCTCCGCCCTGGTCATCGACGACTTCTCCCTCGGAGAGAAGAAGGGGAAGAAGCGTGCGCAGACGCAGTGGGTGCGCATCAAGAACCGGGGGACCATGACCCACTGTCTCGACGGCTACCGCATCGAGACGGGCAACACCCGCTACTCCTTCCAGCCGGGCACCTGCATCACGCCCGGGGGCACCTGGACCCTGAACGTGGGGCGTCCGCCCAAGGGATCTCCGATCGACTTCACGACGACGGACTTCCTGCGCATGCGCACCCCGGCACTGTGGACCAGCGGGTCGATCACCATGCTCACCGATCAGGATCGGCTGATCGCCAAGCGCAGTTGGTGATCACTTCAGGAAGTCGATGATGGAGTCGGCGACGTAATCCAGTCGCGCCTCGTCCAACTGCGGGTGCACTCCGATCCAGAAGGTGCGGGTCATCAC
>CAZBWA010000071.1:0-8531 GCA_964495555.1 uncultured Bifidobacteriaceae bacterium
CTGTGAACGGCACGCCCACGGCCTTGAATCCCCAGCAGCAGTACACGTGGCCGGTGATCGACCTGAACCCCTCGACGACTCCCTGCCGCCTCACGAACTTCTCCCAGGGATCGAGTGGGAACATCGGGATCCCCCAAGCATGCGCCTCCATGTTCAACATGTTCGCCGCAGCCAACTGGGGAGCGGACATCGGTGCGATCGATGTCTTCCTCAGCCCGAACACCCAGACACCCAATGGCTCTCAGGTCACGGCGCGGACCATCAACGAATCAGGTGCACCCATCAAGGGAGCCCTCGCCGTGTCCTTCGCGCAGGTGAACACCACCGGAGCCGCAGGGTGGACGACATCCACCAACGGCGCATCTGTCGGACAATGCAAGACCAGTTTCTCCTCCTACTTCCCGACCCAGAACGGCCAGAAGAACATGCTCGTCTGCGCCGTCACCGTGCCGCCCGGTGGTGCGAGCTTCACCGCCGCACTCCCCTCGGGCACCAGCGCGAGCGCCGTAGCCCAGCCGGCCAGCGTCCTGTTCTCCAATGCCCAGGGCACGCAGGTGGCCGGAAGCGCGAAGACGCTCACCAACCAGTCCACGCAATCCCTGCTCCCTCCGGGCCCCGTGACCGGTCTCAGTGCGGCGGTATCGGACGGCACCGAGGTGACGATCACGTGGAACGCGCCCAAGTCCAGCTCACCCCTGACGGGATACGTGCTCAATGCCACCGGCCCAACAGGTCAGGCCTCGACGACCACGATCCCGATCGCCCAGGTCACGACGACGGGTAGCACGTCGTCGGTCACCTATCCCCTACCGACCAGTGGCCTATGGACCATCTCGATGGCGGCTCAGAATGCGAGCGGCACGGGTCCCTCCGCGTCGACCATCGCCGCACTGGGTAACGCGAAACCCACCGCCCCGCAGAACCTCATGCTGATCGAGAGGACCGATGGCGGCGTGGAGTTCTCATGGACCCCGGTACTCGCGAGTCCCCCGGTGGACAACTACGTCATCCAGGCGACATCCCCGACCGGCACGAAGTCACCCGTGGTCTCTGTCGCACAGGCGAACACCCTGCTGCCCACTCCGGGGATCACCGGCACGTGGACGTACACCGTCTATGCGGTCAACGCACTCGGCAATGGACCGACATCGACGGCGACCATCAACATCACAGGGGGCGTGCCCAACCCGGTCGCTGCGCTCGTCCCGACCGTCGATCCCGTCGGCAGGATGAACGTCACCTTCTCCGGATCGCCAGGAACGGTGCCAGCACCGACCTCGTACACGCTGGCGATCTTCGCCCCGAACCAATACGCGAAACCCCTTGCTCAACAGGTCATCCCCGCCGCAGGCAACATCAACTCATACTCCGTGGCCGGGTTCTACGACTTCGGCAAGACGAGTCCGTCAGGGTCGTACGTCGTGGTCGTCATGCCGACCAATGCCGTCGGCAACGGGTACCTCACCTACTCGCCCGTCTTCCTGACGCCCTCCTACATCAAGACTCTCGACAGAGTGATCGCACTGGACCAGGAGGTGAAGGGGACCATCCTCGACATCGAGGGCCTCGAGCGGAAGGCGTGCCGAGAGGGTCGGGCGGACTCCGTCACGTACCTGACGGGCATCTGCGATAGGGGCGTCTTCACCAAGCGCTAGGTGGACACGGTCGGTCGACGCGTGGCCTGCCAGATCATGCGCAGGCCGATGATGGTCAGCACCACGGCGAAGGCGGCCCGCAGCACCGGGCCGCTCACCCAGAGCGCGACGGCGGCGCCGATGATCGCTCCCGGTATCGCACCGATGCCGAAGCGTGCACCCATCCGCCAATCGGTCGGTCCGGTGCGTGATTGGCGGATGGCGCCGACGAGTGCGATGGGACCCATGACCGCGATCGAGGTCCCGGCGGCCAACTGCTGCGGGAAGCCGAAGAAGGTGACCAGGATCGGGATCAGGATGATGCCGCCTCCGATCCCGAAGAGCGCCGACAGCAGACCCATCGCGACACCGCTGACGAGGTAGGCCACGACACTCCAGTCGAGTCCGGTGATCCCGAGGACCTCCTCCCCCGATCCTGATGAGAGGAGCAGCCGAACCGCGGCGATGATGATGAGTGCACCGAACGCACCCTGGAGGACGCGGCTGGGGCTGCGCTTGACGACGGCGGATCCGAGGAGTGATCCCCCGATACCGCCGATGAGGATCGCGATCGCGGGGATCCAGGCAACCTGCCCGCCCAGGGCGTAGGTGATCCCGGCCGCGAACGCCCCCATGGCGACCATCACCAGGCTGGTGGCCTGCGCCCGCTTTTGCTCGATATGCAGGCCGAGGACCTGGATCGGCACCAGGAGGATCCCCCCGCCCACTCCGAACACGCCGGAGAAGGCCCCCGCGCCGAATCCCAGACCGAGATCACGTGGGAGGGGCCGCACGGCCACAGGCTACGGGTGGGGTCAGTGCGCGGAGGTCGCGACGGACACGAAATCGATCTTGTCCCGCACACCGCAGTCGGGGCAGCACCACGTATCCGGAATCTGGGACCACGCCGTCCCGGCGGGGAACCCTTCGCGGGCGTCCCCGATGCGCTCGTCGAAGGTGTAGCCGCAGCTGGGACACATATATATGTGTGTCTCCCCCTGCGCGGGGAGGGGGACGTCCGCGATCGCGGGTGCTGTCGTGACGGGCGTCGGCCACGTCTCCAGGACGCGGGTTCGGACATGGGGCGCGATGTTCGCCCGGGACATGTCGCCTTCGAAGTGGGCTGCGACTCGGGGGTCCATCACACGGCGCCACGCGGGGGGCACGAGGGCGAGCAGGATCATCCCCGCGTACCCGGTGGGGAGCACCGGTGAGAGTTCGTAGTCGCGCAGCGCCTGGTAGCGGCGCGTGGGTTGTGCGTGGTGATCGCTGTGGCGCTGCAGGTGGTAGAGCAGGACGTTGGTGGCCAGGTTGTTGGAGTTCCAGCTGTGGGTGGGGTCGACCCGCTCATACCGACGTCGTTCGGGAGGTCCGACCTTCTGACGCAGCATCCCGTAGTGCTCGAGGTAGTTGACCGCCTCCAACAGCGTGATCGCGACGACGGCCTGGAGGAACAGGAAGGGCACGATGCCCACGCCGAGCCAGACCACCATCACGGCCCAGAGGACCAGTGTCATGAGCCAGGAATTGATCACGTCATTGCCGATGCGGAACGGACTCCGGTTACGACGGGCGTACCGGCGCTTCTCCAGGTTCCATGCACTGCGCAGCGATCCGATGACGGTGCGTGGCCAGAAGCGATAGAAGCTCTCTCCCACGCGACTGCTTGCGGGGTCCTCCGGTGTCGCGACCCGCACGTGGTGTCCACGGTTGTGCTCGATGTAGAAGTGGCCGTATCCGCTCTGGGCGAGCGCGATCTTCGACAGCCACCGCTCGTTGGCCTCCTTCTTATGCCCCAGTTCGTGGGCGGTGTTGATGCCCAGTCCCCCGATGAACCCGACGGTGACGGCGAGGCCCACCTGCTCCCAGGGGCTCAACCCCGCTTGGGCGATGAACCAGAAAGCCGTGGCGAATCCCGCGTACTGCAGCGGGAGGAAGAGATAGGTGATCCAGCGGTAGTACCGATCGCGCTCGAGCGCCTCGATCACATCGTCGGGAGGGCTGGAGCGGTCGAGTCCCGCGAGGAGATCCAGCAGGGGGACGACCCCGAGGATGACGATCGGGCCCAGCCACAACCACACCGCCATGTCGGTGAGGAGGAACAGGCCGATCGCGAGGAAGGGCAGGAGGGGCATGAGGAGCGCGACGAGCCACAGGTACCGCTTGTGATCGCGCCAGGTCTCCATGGAACCCCCTCGGATCCCGTCACTGTAGCGAGGGTCGGCGAGTGTTTCCAGACATACGTAGGGCCCGGCCCACGGGGAGCCGGGCCCTACGCGATGGTCTAGCCGCGGATGTCCTTGGTGACCGCACGCTCGGCGGTCTTGACCTTGATGTAGGTCGAGGACGACGAGTTCCACATCAACCACAGCACGAGGATCTCGATCACGAGCCCCACGATCCCGCCGAGGACGGAGCCGCTGAAGATCTGCGACACCGCGCCGAAGGCGGACACGATGGCGAAGACCGAGATGAGGATGCGGGCCCAATTGTGGCCGCGTGCGAGCGACAGGGCGATGATCGCGCGAATGACAGCGATGGCGATGAGGATCAGGCTGACGATCAGTCCAACCACGCTGAATTCCGAGACGATCACGCCGACAGCGCCGATGATCGCGACAATCGCCGCGATCCACTGGAGAAGTACTGCGATGGTGAGGGTCATGGGTCTGCTCATGGGCACACCGTAGTGAGAAAAGGCACCTGCGCGGGCCGACTCTCGACTATTGCGGCAACTTCCGGAAGATCGGGCGCGGGACGGCTTTCACCGCGGTCATCAGGAGGCGCAGGGGTCCCGGCGCGTAGGCGGTGTGCTTCCCCTTGCGCAGCGCCGTGACGATCACCTGCGCCACTTCGTCCGGGTCGGACGTCAGCGGAGCTTCGGGCAGACCCGCACTCATCCGCGTCCGCACCATGCCCGGTCGGACCACCAGGACGCTGGCACCGGAGCCTGCGAGGGCGTCGCCCAATCCCTGGGCGAAGGCGTCGAGTCCGGCCTTCGTTGACCCGTAGACGTAGTTGGAGCGGCGCGCCCGATCTCCGGCGACGCTGGAGAGGACCACCAGGTGACCATGGCCCTGCTGGCGGAGCCGACGGGCGACGTGGAGGCCCACGCTCACCGCACCGGTGTAGTTGACCGTGGCGATCTCGACCGCGAGGGCCGGATTGGCCTCCACCTCCATCTGGTCGCCCAAGACCCCGAAGGCGAGCAGGACGATGTCGATGTCACCGTCGTCGAAGATCGCGTCGATGATCCCCTGATGGGAGGGCGTGTCCGCGGCGTCGAACGACGTCGTCACGACACCGGCGACGCCGGCGGATGTGAGGCGCTGGGCGGCGGCATCCAGGCCCGCACCGGGTCGGCCTGCCAGGACCACCCGCCGGAGTCGCGCCCGCGGCAGAGCGAGGACGGTGGCGGCGGCAATCTCACTGCTGCCACCGAGCACGAGGACGGACTGTGGATCCCCCAGGGCGTCGATCACAGTTCCAGTCTCCTTGCCAGGTCGGAGGTGAAGACCCGGTCCGGGTCCATGCGGTCTCTCACAGCCTGCCAGTCGGCCAGACGTGGGTAGGTACGCCGCACCATCTGCGGTGATTGGCGCGAATCCTTCGCCAGGTAGAGGCGACCGCCGGCAGCAGCGACCAGTTCGTCGAGTTCGTCGAGCACGCGATCCAGCCCCTCCACGCGCGCGGGGACATCCGCCGCGAGCGTCCATCCCGGCATCGGGAACGAGAGGGGGCCCGGGTCCCCCGGTCCGAAGCGCTTGAGGACCGTGAGGAAGCTCGGCGCACCCGCGCGTGCGAGGCGCTCCAACGACGTGCGCACCACCTCGGACGCCGCATCGGGCACCACGAACTGGTACTGCAAGAAGCCGCGCGGGCCGTAGACCCGATTCCACTCCTGCACGCCGTCGAGGGGGTGGAAGAAGCCGGCGATCGGCTGCAACTCACCAGCGCGCTGGACGGGGTGCTTGCGGTACCACGCCTCGTTGAAGGCGCGCACGGTGAGCGAGTTGAGCAGACCCGAGGGGATGATCGACGGTGCGGTGGCCCGAACGGTGGGGTTGTAGGCGAGGGCCTGCGCGCGCTTCGCCGGAGGGAGTTGGTCCCGTCGCGCGTGATCCCCGCGCGTGATCACTCCACGACCGGACGTGGCGACGGAGTCGATCCACGCCACGGTGTAGCGGTAGTCGTCATCACGGGCGAGCATCCGCGCCATGACATCGTCGAGATCGGAACCACGCTCGGTGTCCACGCTGATCAGCGACGTCTCGATCGGGATGACCGAGAAGGTCGCGCTCACGATGATCCCGGTGAGTCCCATCCCGCCGACGGTCGCCCAAAATTCCTCCGGTGTCGTCTCCGGGGTGAGGGTGCGCAGGTGCCCGTCGGCCATCAACAAGTCGAGTGCACGCACGTGCGCGCCGAAGCTCCCGTCCACGTGGTGGTTCTTGCCGTGAATGTCCGCAGCGATCGCACCTCCCACGGTCACGAAGCGCGTACCCGGTGACACTGGGACGAAGAAGCCCTGGGGGACGATCGCGCGCAGGATCGCGTCGAGGCTCGCGCCACCGTCGGCACGCACTGTCGCACTCGCCGCATCGAGGCTGAATCCGGAGACTCCCGTCATGTCGACGACGGTGGCTCCCCCAGACTGGGCGGCATCGCCGTAGGAGCGGCCGAGCCCGCGCGCGAGGACGCCACGCGCACTCCGGTCCTTCAGCGCGGCAGCGATGTCATCCGCTCCACGCGCGTGCACGACATGCGCGCGCGACGGGGACGTGCGTCCCCATCCGGTGAGAAGTTCCTCGTCATCGACGGCGACGAGCGGCGAGACGGCCGCGGTCACAGGCCCAGTGCTCCCAGGCCGAACATGATCACCCAGATCACGCCGAGAATGAGGAGCACCCGATCGCCGAGGGCTGCGTCTTCCGGCGCCTCCGCTTCACCACGATCGATGTCCACCGCGTAACGGAGGATCGCGAGGACGAAGGGCACCACGCTCCACTGCGCCCAGGGGAACGATGACGGCGTCTGCGCGACGTCGAATGCCCAGAGGCAGTACGCGGTGATGGTGACCGCCGCGCTCACCGCCCACACGAAACGCAGGTAGCCGGACGTGTAGCCCGCAAGGCTGCGGCGCAGAGTGGGATCCGAGTCGCCGTCGCGTCCCTCGCGACGCGCACGCTCGAGTTCACTGAAGCGCTTGCCCGCGGCCATGAAGAGTGATCCGAATCCCGCAACGATGAGGAACCACTGCGAGATCGGTAGATCGGATGCGGCACCGCCCGCGATGGCGCGCAGCAGGAAACCCATGGCCAGCAACGCCAGCTCCACGACCGGTTCGTGTTTCAACAGCAACGAGTACGTCAGGGTGACGGCGGCGTACGCAGCCACGACCCCGGCGAGCGCAGGCTGGATGAGCCAGGACATGCCGAGGGCGAGCACTGCGAAGACGATCGCCGTGGCCAGCGCGGCGGACACGGAGAGCCGTCCGGATGCGATCGCGCGGTTCTGCTTCTTCGGATGCGCGCGGTCGCTCTCGACGTCGCGGACGTCGTTGACGAGGTAGGTGGCCGAGGAGATGAGGCAGAACGCGATGAACGCACCGATCGCCGGGAGGAGAACCTCCGGCTCGAACAATCGACCTGCGCCGAGTGGCGCTGCGAAGACGAGGACGTTCTTGGACCACTGGCGGGGGCGCAGCGCGCTCAGCCACGCGTTCACGGTGCGTCCCGATCCTCGTGCTGCCCCGGCTCGGTGTCACCGATGATCCGCGCGATCTGCGGTACCACGAGGAACCAGGTGATGAGGTGCGGGATCGTCAACCACAGGCGCGTCGACCACTCGACGGGCTGGGTGAGCGGGCTGATGCAGGACAGCGCGGCGATCAGGGTGCCGATCCAGAACACGATCGCACCCGCGAACCGCATCCCCCGGAGGAATCCGGCGAGCAGGGCGCCGGCGACGGCCGAGCCCAGGGGAATGACGACGACCAGGATCCAGGGCACGACCTCGGGGATCCCGCCCAGGACCACCTGCATGGGCACGCCGATCCCACGGGCCAGGCCGTAGACGGCCAGGCTCAGTAGGGAGGACCAGGCACCGGTCACCAGTCCGGCGTAGGCGAGGAAGCGGAAGGTGGGGTGGGCGCTGGTGGGGGGTGGAATGGGGGTGACGGATTGCGCCCAGGCCACCCGCGACATGCAGGCATTGTTCCCTGTTGCCTTGCATTACGCCCGAATGGGCGGCATCATAAGTTACTGGCCAGTAACTTAGCCCGACGAGGATGCCATGAGCCACTACAAGAGCAACGTCCGCGATCTCGAGTTCAACCTGTTCGAGGTCTTCGGTGCCGGTGAACGCATGGGCACCGGTCCCTACGCCGACATGGATGAGGACACCGCGCGCGGCATCCTCGAGGAGGTCAACCGGCTCGCCGTCGGTCCCCTCGCGGAGTCCTTCGAGGACGCCGACCGCAACCCACCGGTCTACGACCCGGCGACCAAGTCGGTGACCATGCCGGAGGGCTTCAAGAAGAGCTTCCGCGCACTCATGGAGTCCGAGTGGTGGCGCCTGGACCTCCCGCAGCACATCGGCGGAGCCGGTGCTCCCCCGTCGCTGCGGTGGGCCGCCAGCGAACTCATGCTCGGCGCGAACCCCGCCGCGTTCCTCTTCATGTCCGGTCCGAACTTCGCCGCGGTCATCGACGGACTCGGCACGGATGATCAGAAGAAGTTCGCCGCGATGATGATCGACAAGGGCTGGGGCGCCACGATGGTGCTCACCGAGCCCGATGCCGGATCCGATGTCGGCGCCGGACGCGCGAAGGCCTTCGACAACGGCGATGGCACGTGGCGCATCGAGGGCGTGAAGCGCTTCATCACATCGGCCGAA
>CAZBWA010000072.1:0-8440 GCA_964495555.1 uncultured Bifidobacteriaceae bacterium
ACGATCACATCGGGCTTCTTGCCCGCGGCGATCTTGGACACGGTCTCCTTGACGGAGTCGCCCTGCACGTAATCGTAGGTAGCGGTCACCTTGCCACCGAGCTCGGTGAAGCGCTTCTCAAAGATCGTGCACTGGTTCTGCGTGTACTTGATGGAGGTGTCGCGCAGGAGGACGGCCGTCTTCCAGCCCTTGTCCGCTGCGAACTCCGCCATCACCGTGGTCTCACCAGGCGTTCCGGCACCGATCGAGAAGCCGTTGGGCAGACCGCCCGCGGGGCCGTAGATCGGATCACCGATACAGGGTGCGAGGTTGAGGATGTTCTTGCCCTCGGCCACGAGCGACGCGGGCGACGAGACGTCGTAGTCGCAGGTGACGATGAGCACGTTGGCACCCTTGCCGATGACTTCCTCGGCTGCCGGTGCGTACTTCTCGAACTTGGTCTCGGTGTCGATGAACTCCACCGTGATGGGCTGGCCATTCACGCCGCCAGCCGCGTTGACCTTCTCGACCTCCAGCAGGAGGGCGTTGCGGGCCGGGGTGTCGATCGGGCCCATGAAGCCGCTTCCGGCCTGCACGATGCCCAGGACCAGAGGATCACCCGAGGCCTCCGCCGCGGCGGTCTCCTCAGCGCTGGTCTCCTCGGCCGGAGCCGCTGTCTCCTCCGCGGGGGCGGCGGTCTCTGCGGCAGTCTCTTCTGCGGTCTCCTCGCTCGAGGAAACGCAGCCAGTCAAAATGAGCGACGCGGCTCCCACCGCAGCCGCAAGTGTCATGAGACGGCGCCTCATGCAACCTCCCTAATCGATCGGGCATGACCCCGAATTTCCGACCGCCAGACCGACGGCATACGTATCCTCACACCTGGGGCCCCAATAGGCAACGACCTTGGGGATTTGTTACCCGTTGTTGACCTTCCCCGGCGGGGGACCCTCAGGGGGCCGGCCGCACGACGGGGGCCACCTCGAAGGCGACCGGGGCCTCGAGGGCCGCCCGCATGTCCTCGGGCCACGGAGCGGAGCCCTCGGTGTTCGCCGAGACGTGGACCACCGTGTAGGACCCGGTGACGGCCACCTCGTCCCCGCGGGTCACCCGGAGCGCGAACGTGCACGAGGAGCTCCCCACCTTCACGACGCCGACCTCGCACACGATCACGTCGCCGTAGTAGAGCCGGGCCCGGTAGTCGACCTCCACGTGCACCCGCGGCACACGATCGATCATCGCAATGTCGAATCCCAGGCACTGGTACAGCGCATGCTCGGTTTCCTCGAGCCACCGGAAGGCAGCCGAGAAGTGGTTGTGCCCGGCAGCGTCGGTCTCCCCCCAGGCGACCGTGCGGGTAACGCAGACCCGCGCTCCCGTGATCTCACCCATCGCGCCTCCTTTGCTGCGGTCAATCTAGGGGGTCGTGGCCCCAACTAGGATCGTGTCGTGATCACGGCGCTCTGCTTCATCAAGGTCGCCCCGGATTCGGTCAATGCCGCGGGTGAGGCGATCGCACGTATCCCCGGAGTTCGATCCGCCTACTCGGTGACCGGTCAGATCGACCTCGTGGCCCTCATCGAAGTCACGAGCCATGACGACGTCGCCCACGTGGTGACCGACGGCATCGGAAGCGTTCCCGGCGTGACGTCCACGGAGACGCACATCGCATTCCGCACCTACTCGCGCGAGGACCTCGAGGCGGGATTCTCGATCGGGGCGGGCGACTAGTCCTCGTTCGTCGGCGCGGGCCGACCGTCGGGGTAGTAGGCCGCCGACGCCGAGCCCTCCGGCCGGAAGACGCCCAGGATCCACAGGTCCTCCGGGTGGGGGTTCTCCAGAGCGTGCAGGAACCGCGGCGCAACGTGGAAGGAACTGCCCACACGCAGTGGCTGCATGCGATCGGCGGCGTGCAGGGATCCCGACCCACGCACGATCACGCAGATCTCGTCGTACAGGTGGTAATGCTCCGGCGCACCCGACGTCGGGATGAACCCGACGAACATCGTGGCGCCGCGTGACCCGCGTGTGCGATCGAAGAGGACCTCGTACTGGCGGTCGCCGGTCGCGGCATTCGCCGCCTGCGCTCCGAGGTAGGACACGTCGACGACCTCGCTGATCGGTGCGGCGAGCCGGGCAGCCCAGGGAGTGATCGGCGCGGGGACGCCGAAGACGAGCAGGCGCAGGTCCTGTGCATCCTCCACGGACCACGCGCATCCCGCATGCACCTGGAATGCATGCCCCGGTGCGAGGTCGTGGAGGTGGTCGCCGGTGCGCAACCGACCCGTGCCGGCAAGGACGTACGCGAGGGTGTCGTTCCGGTCGTCGGACCGGGGATCCACGGTGCCCCCCACGTCGTAGACGTCCAGCGTCATCGGCTCGGCGAAATGCTCGGGGCGGATCACGGATCGCACCGTCAGGCCCTCGACTCCCGCCACGTGCGGCTCGAGATCGACGACGGTGCCCGGATGCATGGCCCCATGGTAGGGATCAGGCCCTACTGTGACGCCATGAGCAGACACCACGCGAGCGCCCGATGGAACGGCACTGTCCCCGGGGGGACCGGAACAATGCGACTGGGGAAGGCCGGCCCGGAGATCCCCTACAACCTCACCGCACGCGTGGAGGAGGAGGCCGGCACGAACCCCGAGCAGATGGTGGCGGCGGCGCATGCGGGCTGTTTCTCGATGGCATTGACGAGCCTGATCGAGGACGCGGGAGTCGACGCCTCCGACGTCCGCATCGACACGTCCGCGGTCGCACACCTGGTGCAGAAGGACGACGGTTTCTGGATCGATCGGATCGATCTCACGACCCGCGGGCACGTGCCCGGCATGGACGAGGCGACGTTCGTGGAGTTGGCGACGCGAGCCAAGGTCACGTGTCCGGTGTCGAAGCTCTACTCCTCCGCCGAGATCACCCTGGATGCCGCCCTGGCCTAGGCGAGCAGGTGCCGATGCCGGTGCAGTGAGGCCAGCGCCGCGTCGATGTCCGCGGAAGTGTTGTAGAAGTGCGGGCTGATCCGAATATTCCCGTCGCGGCACGACACGACCACGCGGTCAGCGGCGAGCGCATCGACCAGAGCGTGGTCATCGGTCGAGGCGATCGCGATCATGGGCCCGTGCGCATCAGCCGGTGTCACCACGTGCCCGCCGAGGTCGGCCACACCAGCACGCACCTGGTCGTGCAGGGCACTCGACACCGACCAGGCATTCTCCAGTCCCACGTCGAGGAGGAGGGAGAGCCCCGCCTCCGCCGCGTAGAGGCTCGGGACCACCGGGGTGCCCGATTCGAATCTCCGAGCATCCTTGGCCGGGTCGAAGGCGTAGATGTCCATCGCGAAGATGTCGCGTGCGGCGAACCACCCGGTGCTGAGCGGGACCATCTCCGACGTCCGCTCGGGATTGACGAGAAGGAAGCCCACGCCGGGACTGCCCAACATGTACTTGAGCACACCACCGACGAGGAAGTCGGCTCCCAGGGCCCGGAAGTCGATGGGCACCGCCCCCACGGACTGGTAGGCGTCCACGAGGACCGGCACTCCCCGGGCGTGCGCCGTCTCCACGATCGCCTGGATGTCGTTCATGGCACCGTTGCGGTAGCAGACATGGGTCACGGACACCATCGCGGTGTCGCCGTCGATCGCCGCGACGATGCGCTCGACGGGCAGACGGTTATCGGCATCCGCCGGGACGTGGACCACCTCGGCCCCGCGTCTCTCCTGCGCATGCCAGATCTGCCCGATCGTGGGGAACTCCAGCGAGGTCGTGACGATCTTTCGTGGACCTGCAGTGAAGTCGAGACAGGTCGCCACCGCACTCACGGCAGCCGAGGCCGAGGATGTGATCGCGACCTCGGATTCCTCCGCGTGGAAGGTGCGGGCGAGCAAGGTCCGCACGCGCTCCTGCACCCCCACCCACGTCTCCCACAGGGAGCCGAACTCCTCCAAGCCATCGAGGTAGTCGGCGTATGCCGCGCGCACGCTGGTCGCCAGCGCGCCCTGCGAGCAGGTGTTGAGATACGCGCGCTCGGCGAAGATGGGGAAATCGTCGCGCCTGAGTCCGGATTCAGCGGCCAAGGTAGGCCCTCCTCAATTCCTCGTCCTGAGCAAGATTCTCCGCCGGCCCCTCGAGGACGATGCGCCCCGTCTGGAGGACGTACCCGCGATCGGCTACGGAGAGGGCCATATTGGCGTTCTGTTCCACGACGAGCATCGAGACACCGTGACGATGGAGATCGTCGATCATCTCGAACGACTGCTCGACGAGTTTGGGCGCCAATCCCATGGACGGCTCGTCCATCAGCAGGAGGCGCGGCTTGGACATGAGGGCCCGCGCCACGGCCACCATCTGCTGCTCGCCTCCGCTGAGTGTCCCCGCAAGCTGATCACGCCGCTCCGCCACGCGCGGGAAGAGGTCGAACACGTAGTCGTAGTCCTCCTTCGGCACGGAGGAGCGGGTGAAGGCGCCGAGTTGCAGGTTCTCCATCACCGTCATCGGCCCGAAGAGACGACGGTTCTCGGGAACCACGGCGAGCCCGCGCTTGATGCGGTCGGCGACCTTCAGCCTGGTGACGTCCTCGCCGTCCATGAGGACCTGGCCCGAGGTCGGGGTCACGAGGCCGAGGCAGGTCTTCAACGTCGTCGACTTGCCGCAGGCGTTGCCACCCAGCAGTGCCACGAACTCCCCCGCATGCACGCGGAGGTTGACTCCCTGCAGGATGTGAATCGATCCGTAGTGGGTGTCGACGTTGCGTAACTCGATGAGTGGCGCCGTGGTCACTTTCGGGCCGCCGATCCCCGACCGAGGTATGCCTCGATGACTGCCGGATGGGTGGCTACATGCTCGAAGGATCCATGCGCGATCTCGACGCCGTGGTCGAGCGCGATCACGCGATCGCTGATGCCCTCGACCACGTGCATGTCGTGCTCGATGACGACGATGGTGTAACCCCTCTCGTCGCCGAGCTTGCGGATGACCTCGGCGATCTCCTTGGTCTCGGCCGGGTTCATGCCCGCGGCAGGTTCGTCGAGGAGGAGTACCTCGGCACCGGTCGCCATCGCGCGGGCGATCTCCAGGCGACGGCGGTTGGCATAGGACAGCGAGTAGGCGGGCTGGTCCAGGCGGTACCCCTGGAGACGGGTGCCGAAGAAGCTCAGCACGTCCTGGACCCGCTCCTCGTTCTCCCGGGCCTCGCGCCGGGCGCGCGGCGATCCGATGACCGCATCGAGCAGGCTCGCACGGGTACGACCGAACATCGCGGCCTCGAGGTTCTCGCGCACCGAGAGGTTGAGGAAGAGGCGGACGTTCTGGAACGTGCGCGCCACACCTCGCCCCGCCACCTTGTCCGGGGTGAGGCCGACGACCGAGGATCCGTTGACCCGGACGTCACCCTCGTCCGGGCGGTAGACCCCGGTGATGAGGTTGAACAGGGTCGTCTTTCCGGCGCCGTTGGGGCCGATCACGCTCAGGACCTCGCCGGAGGACACCGACAGGGAGAGATGGTCGATGCTGGTGAGACCCCCGAAGCGCTTGACCACGTCGGTGAGTTCCAGGACCGGGGCGCTCACAGCACTTCCACCCGTGGCTTGCCGAACAGGCCCTGCGGCCGCGCCGCCATCAACACGACGAGGAGTGCGCCGATGAGCAGTTGCCGGGTCACGCTGGGCTCGAGCAGCAGGCGCACCTCCCAGGTGAAGATCGTCAGCCAGAGCACGAAGGGCAGTGCGATGAGACGCGTGCGCCGCGATCGCGTGAGCATCCATCCGAGGAGCACCACGAGCAGGACGAAGGCGACATTGCCGAACAGGGTCCGGTCCTCAGGCATGAAGACCCAGGTACCGAGGATCGGGGCCAGGGGACCCTCGATCCACTCGCTCGTGCTGAGGTAAGGAACCCCCGCGGCCAGGAACAGGACGTTCATCACGAAGCCCACGGCGATCATCGCCGCGAACTCCACGACGATCAATTTCCACGACTTCAGCACGATCGCAACCGAGAGCAGCAGGATGGAGAGGAACAGGTAGTTGCTCAGGTCGGGGAAGCGCAGGACCTCGGGGAGCACCACCATGATGATCGCGCCGATCACCAGCCCGGGGATGGATCCCAGGCCACCGAGGATCAGCGCCGCGTACAACATGATGAGTAGCGGCAACTTGAACGTGCTCGGGTACACACCCATCTGCACGGATGCGAAGATGCTCCCGGCCAGGCCCGCGACGGCAGCCCCCACCGTGAAGGCCAGCAGCTTCATCCGCACCACAGGAACCGTCATGTGCTGTGCGGCGAGTTCGTCCTCCCCCATGCTCCGCCAGGCCAGACCGTGCCGCGACGTGTGGATCCGCCGCGTGGCGATCACCCCCACGACGATGATGACGAGGAGTAGCAGGTAATAGGACACGGTGCTGCTGAATGTGAAGCCGAAGAAACTGAATTGGTCGACGTTCGTGATGCCGTTGGCGCCACCGGTGACGTCCACCTCCTCGGACATACCCGGCAACTGGACGGCGTCGGAGGACACCACAAGCACAAGGAACATCTGCCCGAAGAACAGGGTCGCGATCGCCAGATAGTCCCCGCTCAGTCGGCGTGACGGCGTTCCCAGGGCCAGCCCGAACAGCGCGGTGACGGCGACGACGAACAGGAGGGCGAGCCACGAGGGCCAGTGGATCCCGAACTGGGGGCTCGCGACGAAGGCGTACATGTACGCGCCGAACCCGTAGAACGCCACGAATCCCAGGTCCAGGAGCCCCGCGTACCCCACCGTGAGATTGAGCCCGATGACGAGCATCAGGAACAGCCCGAGGTTGACCCCGATCCGCAGTACGTAGTCGTTGCTGGTCGAGAAGGGGATGAGGAGGGCGACGAGGAGGGGGATCCCCCACTGCGCCCAGGGCGGCAGGACAGACCACCGGTCCGCGATCCGCCGACCCACGCCCTGGCCGTCGCGGACCCGGGTCGAGTGCTGCGCCACCCACTCGTCGGTCCCGATATTGCGGGATTGCTGATCGCTCATCTCAGACCTTCGCCACGATGCGCTGCCCGAGGATGCCTCGGGGTCGGATGAGCAGGACCAGGATCAAAATCAGGAACGCCATGAAGTCCGCGTACGTGGGATTCAGGTAGCCGGTGACCAGGGCCTCGACGATCCCGAGCAGGAAACCTCCCAGCATCGCTCCCGGAATGGAGCCGATGCCGCCGAGCACCGCCGCGGTGAACCCCTTGAGACCGGCGAAGATGCCCATGTACTGGTCGACGGGGAAGAGGAGCAGGCCCGCCATCACCCCACCGGCACCGGCCAGACCACTCGCGATGGCGAAGGTGATCACCACGACGCGATCGACGTCGATGCCGTTCATCACCGCCGCGTCCTGATCCACCGCGACCGCGCGCATCGCGCGACCCAATTGGGTCCGGTTGACCAGCAACCACAGGACGCCCATCAGGATGAGCGAGAGGGACACCACCAGGACCTCGGTGATGTCGATGCGGGCGTCACCGATGTTGAAGCCGGCGCTCAGGTCGATGAACTGCCCCGTGTCATAGAGCCGCACCTGCGCCCCGAACAGGAGCAGCGCCGCGCTCTGCAGGAAGAGTGAGACGCCCAGCGCGGAGATCAGCGCTGCGAGGCGACGTGACTGCCGCAGTGGGCGGTAGGCGAAGCGCTCGACGGCGACGCCGAGGAGGGCTCCTCCGCCCATGGCGACGAGGAACATGATCACGATCATCAGCCAGACGGGGATGATCGCGGCCGACGGACCACCCAGGGCAACCATCGTGAAGAAGCCGAAGAACGCGCCCATCATGTAGAGCTCGCCGTGGGCGAGGTTCAGGAACTGGAGCACCCCGTAGATGAGGGTGTAGCCGAGGGCGATGAGGGCGTAGATACCCCCGACGATCACGCCATTCGTGACCTGCTCGACGAAATAGCCCACAGGCGCATGCTCCCGCGACGTCCGAAGTGAGGGAGGTGGTGGGGTGCGCCGTGAGCGCACCCCACCACCGTGGAACTACTGAACCAGTTGCGGAACTCCTGCATCGTCCAGCTGGAAGATGTAGAACTTCGCACCCTGCACGTCACCATTCGCATCGAAGGCGATGTCGCCACCGAGGATGGAGCCGGCGATGTTGGTGTTGGGCATCTCTGCCAGCACACCTGCGCGATCCAGCGCACCGGCCTCGCAGGCGCGCTGTGCGGCCTGGAGAACGGTCTGGGTCGCCACGTAGACCGGAGGACCGAAGGTGCCGAAGTCACCGTAGGTCTCCTGGAAACGCGCCGCCACGTCAGCAGCCGCAGGAACCTGCTTGATGTCCGGAGCGAACGCCGAGACGTAGGAACCCGGGGTCTTGAAGTCACCCGAGAAGGAACCGTCGGATCCGAAGACCACGGCCTTCTTGCCCGCCTTGACGAGCGACTGGGCGACCTGCTCCGACTTCGCCGCGATCTGGAAGGTCACGAAGACGAC
>CAZBWA010000073.1:0-8023 GCA_964495555.1 uncultured Bifidobacteriaceae bacterium
GCTCGACGCGCCTTGAGCTCCTCGAGGCTGTCCTCGGCCAGTTCCTCGTCGGTCTTACGCGGTGCGTCGTAGTCGGTGGCCATGTCTCCCCTCCTGCCGCCAGATGCGGGCAGATTGTGCCCCATCGCGTGGACGGACGCCGCCCGGGGTGCAGGTCGGCTTTGGCAGGATCGGAGCCATGCCGATCTACGCGTTAGGTGACCGCATCCCGAACATCTCCCCGGAGGCCTTCATCAGCCCCGACGCCGTCATCATCGGATCGGTCACGGTGGGCCCCGAATCCAGCGTGTGGCCCTGCGCCGTGCTGCGTGGCGACCACGGAAGCATCGTTATCGGCTCCCAGACATCGATCCAAGACGGCGCTGTACTCCACTGCACGGGGGACCGTGACACCCACATCGGCGATCGGGTGACCATCGGCCACAACGCCCACCTCGAGGGATGCCTGGTCCATCACGACTCCCTTATCGGGAGTGGGTCGGTCGTACTGCCCGGCGCGGAAGTGGGTCCGCATGCTCTCGTCGGGGCGTGCGCTCTCGTCGGAACAGGCGTGCGAGTTCCGGCCCACGCACGCGCACTCGGGGTTCCGGCGCGCATCACCGAGTCTCTCGTGGAAGCAGGATCCTTTTCCCCCAACGTGGACGCCTACGTGAGGAACTCCCACTGGTATCGCGCCGACCTGAGGCGCATCGATTGAGTCAGGGACCTCGATCGGCTCCATTGCGCAGAAGGAGATCCGTCAACTCTGCCGCGATCGACGGTACCGCGCAGATCATTAGGTCACCGGATCCTTTCGGACCATGGATGAGCGCGGTATCGACGCCAGCCTCACGCGCGATCACCAGACCCGCGGCGTAGTCCCAGACGTTCAAGCCACGCTCGAAGAACGCGTCGGTACGCCCGAGCGCCAACCAGGCGAGGTCGATGGTCGCGCAGCCCGACCGACGCATATCGCGCACATGAGTGATGATCGCTGTGAGCAACTCCGCCTGAGCCCGGCGCCGCTCGGGTGCGTACCCGAATCCGGTCGCCACGAGGGCCAGGTCGAGTGACGGGCAGTCCCGAGCCCACATGCGCGTCGCCTCGTCTCCCCGGATGCGCCATGCACCGTGCCCACGCACCCCCAGGAAGCCTTCGTGGAATTCCGGTGTCATGATCACGCCGACCTCGCCCACTCCGTCCACCTCCAGGCCCACCGAGACTCCCCACGTCGGGAGTCCGAAGAGGTAATTCACCGTGCCGTCCAGGGGGTCGATGATCCACGTGAGCCCTGTCCTACCTTGCGTACTCGTCCCCTCCTCGCCCACGATCGCATCCTCGGGGCGCTCGGCCAGGAGACGGGAGACGATGCGGGCTTCGGCACCCCGATCCATGTCGGTCACAGCGTCCGTGGGCGTTGACTTGACGTCGACGTTCAACTGGGCTGGCCGATCGTCGCGGAGGAAAGTTCCGGCGTCTTCCGCGACCTCCCATGCCAACCGGGCTTGAGGGTGCAGGTCGAGGATCTCCGAGAGGCTCACGACACCATCCTGCCGACAGGCACGATCGCGCGATACCGTGCCTCGTGATCAGCACGTATCGGCAGGCCCTCGCGGTGCCCGGTGCCCCCGCTTTCACGCTCGCGGGTTTCGTAGCTCGACTCCCATTGGCGTTGAACGGACTGGGGATCGTGCTCCTCGTCAGCATCACGACCGGCTCGTACGCACTCGCTGGAGCCCTGTCTGCGGTGTACGCGTTGGTCGCTGCGATAGGCGGCATCCTGAGCAGTCGATGGGCCGACGTGCATGGTCAGCGCCCGATCCTCCGGCTATTCCCGCTCATCTCGGGAATCGCCATGGTCGGCTTCGTCACCAGCATCATGGGCCCCCTACCGCAATGGGCGGCGTGGCCCCTCGTGGCCGTGACGGCCGCGACGCAACCGACGATCGGATCGTATGTGCGGGCGCGTTGGGCGGTTGCGGCTCCGTCGCCGCAGATCCGTCGCGCGGGATTCGCCTGGGAGAGCATCGTCGACGAGTTCATTTTCGCTGTCGCGCCGCTAGTCGCAGCGACCACGGCGGTGAGCCTGTGGACACCCACCCCACTCGTACTGTCCGCGGTCCTGCTGCTTGTCGGGTGCACGTGGCTGGCGAGACAGCATCGGACGGAACCTCCCACGCATCCACGAGAAACCCATCGATCCGGCTCCTCCGCCATCACGCAGCCGGGTGTCCTTCTCTGCGTCGCCGTCGGTGCCGGTCTTGGCACGCTGTTCGGTGCATTCGACGTCGCAACGGTCGCCTTCACCCGCGAGGCGGGGTGGCCCGGCGCCGCCGGCATCGTCCTGGGTCTCTGGGCCGGCGGTTCTTTCGTGGGCGGTCTTTACTTCGGGTCGCGGCGCTGGTCCATTGGTCTGGCCAGTCAGTTGCGAGGCACGGCCGCATTGCTCAGCGTCGTGATCGTTCCGGCGATCTTCGTGGCTTCGGTTCCGTGGCTCGCCGTCGTGGCATTCGTCGCCGGGATGACCATCGCACCGACGCTGATCTCGTTGTTCTCGGTCACGGAGAGGCTCGTCCCACCGCGCCTGCTCACGGAGGGTCTCACCTGGGTCAACGCAGGTCTCGCCACGGGATTCGCTGCAGGTTCGGCGCTCGGCGGCATCGTGATCGACGCATTCGGCACGCACATGGCGTTCGCCCTGGCATGGGTCGGAGCGGTGCTCTCCGCTGTGTGCGCGCTGGCGGGAGCCTCCACAATCCGGACCCACCTCCGGTCCGAAGAGCCGGAGCCTGCCGTCGCCTGGGTCGACGACCCCATCCCCGGTGCCGGAGGTGCACCCACGCCGACCGACGCACGCGATAGGTTGGCGCCCTGATCGAGGTTGGGAGTCGAACTGCAGGCGCTGAGTCCCCGTGAGATCCAGGCACGCGTGCGAGCGGGCGCCTCGGTCGAACAGGTCATATCCGAGACGGGCTGGCCCGCCGACAAGGTCGAGCGGTACGCCGAGCCCCCTCTGCGCGAGCGCGCCTACATCGTGGAACTCGCCCAGCGGGCCGAAGTCCGCGGCCCCAGCGGGACCCACACGCTCGGCGAGCTCGTGGCCGACACGTGGCGAGGTGCTCAGTGGGACGCCTACCGAACCGAGGATGGTCGCTGGCGGGTGATCGCATCGTCGGAACGTGATCGCGCGACCTGGATCTACGAACCCGCCGGGCGCTCCGTGCATGCCGTCGACGATCGGGCTGCGGGCCTCATCGGTCGAGAAGCCACAGGTCAGACGTCCACGCCCGCGTCGGCCCCGGTCCCGGAGCCCGGGCGTCAGACTGCGGCCGAGGCTGAAGTCGCGGTCGAGCGTCCCCGCTTGGTCTCCGTCCCCGATCCGACGCCCCCAGCCCCACAACCCGACTCCCCTCCGCAGCGCGAGGAGACGGCACGCCCTGGGAAGAAGACCAAGCGCGGTCGCGCGCGCGTGCCGAGTTGGGACGAGATTTTGTTCGGGGCGACCCGCTCCGACGACTAGGACGCCGCGAACGGAAGTGGTTGCGGGGACTGGTGCTCCCGCGACGCGCGCGCGGAGGTGAGCCGGGCGCGGTAGTGGCGGCGGCAGAGAACCTCGTAGGCGACGGTTGACGCCGACGTCCCGTGCGCGACATCACCCACGAGCACCTGATCCCCCTCGGTCGTCATCTCGCCATCGATCGTCCTGGCATTGTGAATGGCCCGGGCCCCACACCAGCAGAGTGCCTCGACCTGGAGTACGTGCACACGATCGGCCAGTTCCACGAGCCGTGCAGATCCGGGGAACAGGCGCGTCTTGAAATCGGTCATGATGCCGAACGCGTAGACGTCGATAGCCAGTTCGTCAACTATGCGGGCCAGCTGTTCGACCTGGCTCTCGGAGTAGAACTGCGCCTCATCGCAGATCAGGTAGTCGACGCGCGCGCCCGAAGACAGCAAATCCACGATCACGCGACGGAAGTCGATGGACTCATCCACTTCGATCGCATCGACTGCAAGTCCGAGCCGACTCGAGAGTTGATTGCTTCCGGCCCGATCGAGTTTCGTAAACACGAGCCCACTCCGGCCTCGTGTCCGGTGGTTGTGGTCGGTCTGCAGGGCGAGCGTGGATTTCCCGCAATCCATGGTGCCGGCGTAGAAGGTCAACTCGGCCACCGCGGAATCCTGACACATCCGCCAGGTGTCGTCAGCCCCGCCGCCACACGACCAGGGGGATGCCGCGTTCAGCCTCCGTCCAGCCCCCGTGCTGCCCCGGCAGAGACGAGATCCGTGGATCGAGGGCGGGGCAGCTGAGCATCCTGTCCCCGTTAGCCACCACGACGAGGTCTCCGAGGCGATCTGCAGCAAACGGCTCCACTGGGCCTATCACGCCGGACGCGACCAGGTCCGCCCGATGCCACACGTCGAAATCGGGACCCAGACGGGCTTGCCATCGAGCCGCAACGTCGGACGCGTCGCACTCCGGCTGGAGGTAGACGAGGCGGTAGCGCGGCTCGCCCGTCATGGTTCTTACATCCGCATGCAAGTCCCCGAGATCGTCCCAGAGGATGCGGCTGGGCGCGGGACAGTCGACCATGCCGTGGTCTGCGGTCATGGCGAGCACGGAGTCGTCGGGAAGTCCCTCCGTGAGCTTGTCGACCAAGACTCCGACCCGATCGAGGGCACTCTCCCACTCGCCGGAGGCCACTCCAAACTCGTGACCGATGCGATCGAGCTCCGGCCAGTAGATGTACGTGAAGGACGTTTCGGACGTCGCGTGCACCCGGGTCATGGCGTCCACGTACTCGTCGATGCCTCCGACATCCAAGTACGTGGGTCCCCGCAGTGCCGCACGTGTCAGACCGCTGTGCGCGTACGCCCCCGGTCCGAGGGAACTGCACACCACGCCCGCACGGGCCATCGCTTCGAAGACCGTGGGTTCGGTCTGCACCGCCTCGGGCACCGGATCACTTCCCCAGTGCAGCGGTGCCAACACCTCATCCGTGTCCGGAAGGACGAAGGACGCACCCACCATCCCGTGCACCCCGGGGAGAAGCCCCGTCCCCAGGGAGGTGAGCGCAACAGCCGTGGTCGTGGGCACCACCGAATCGATTCGCCGCAGCACCCCGGATCGCAACCAGGCCGGGTCGTGGTCGCGCAGCGCAGCGAAGCCGAGCCCGTCGATGAGCAGGACCACCACATGCGTGGCCTCCGGGAACCCGCAGCGGGGCGCATAACCGTTGATCCCCAGTGCCGCTGCCGCACTCGGAACGACGTCAGCGAGGGTGATGTCAGCGAAGGCGGGCGCTTGTCGCATGCGAGAGCTCGGAGGCGAATGCAAGCACCTGGGTGACAACATCGCCTCCGTCGGCTGCGGTGCTGACGCGCAGAGAGAAGTCGTCGTTGCTGGATGTCCCGGACAATCCGTGATCGGCCTCGCAGGCAGGATCGCCACAGGTCGCGGGCTCGAGTTCGATTCGACTCACCGCACCCCACCCGATGGTGAGGACCACCTCGGAGGCAGCTCCGCCGGAGCGGTAGGAGGTCGGATCGGGAACGACACGGGTCACCACCACGGAGTCGACACGCTCCAGGCGCACCGCCTCTGTCGACGTGCTCGCGTATGCGGGAACTTCCGGCTGCTCAGACGCGTGATCATCGGTGTGACCGACAATCAGTCGAGTCGGCGTGAGCGCGAGGACCGTCACGTGGCGTCGGAGTTCGTCCCTGTCGAATGTCGCCTCGTGGTGGACGACATAGGAGCGGAGCTCCTCCCCCCCCAGCGCCGTATCAAGCGCGTCGGAAACGATGTCCGGGTAGTAGCCGCTGCGTTCGATGTCCTCGCGCAGGGCGCGGTGGGCCGCGTGGGAAGCCATGGCTCCAGTCTGTCAAGAGTCGCCGCCTCTTGGTGAGCCGGGGCGCCGACTACTGTCGGGGCGTGAACAAGTTCATGGATGTCTCGGACGAGGTTTCCGCGGCGCTCAGCTCGGGCGCACCGGTCGTTGCCCTCGAGTCGACGATCATCAGCCACGGACTCCCGCATCCAGAGAACATCCGCGTGGCCCAGCAGGTCCACGAAGCCGTCCGAGCGGCCGGTGCAACCCCAGCGACGATCGCGATCCTGGACGGACGTATCACCGTAGGACTCTCCGACGAGCAGGTCGAGGCCGTGGGCACCCGCAGTGACGTGATCAAGGCCAGCGTGCGCGATCTCCTCCCTGTGTTGGCCCGTGGCGGTAGCGGCTCCACCACCGTCGCCAGCACCAGCGCCATCGCGGCTGCGTGCGGAATCGATGTGTTCGCCACCGGTGGGCTGGGCGGCGTCCATCGCCAAGCACGGGATAGTTGGGATGAGTCAGCCGATCTCACGACCCTCGCGTCGACACCCATCACGATCGTGTGCTCCGGGGTGAAGTCCATCCTCGATGTTCCAGCGACTCTGGAGCGCATGGAGACCCTGAGCATCACGGTTGTCGGGTATCGCACCTCACGTTTCCCCGGCTTCTACCTGGCCGACTCGGGATACGACGTGCCCTGGCAGGCCCAAGCGCCCGAGGACGTCGCCGACCTCATGCGCGTGCGCTCCTCCGTCGGGATCGCATCTGCTCTCGTCGTCGCCAATCCGGTGCATGTCTCGTCACAGCTCGATCCCGATGTCCACGATGCAGTCTTGGCCGAGGGACTGGCCATAGCAGCCGACCGCGGCATTTCGGGCAAGGACGTCACGCCGTTCCTGCTCGATCACTTCCACCGCGCTACCCACGGACGTAGCCTGGCTGTGAACTCGGAGCTCATCGTGAATAACGCCGAGCTCGCCGCCAGGATCGCCGTCGCTGCACGCTCGTGATGACCGGGGACGGACCGGTGATCACGGTCCTCGGCGATGTCGCCCGCGACATCAACCTCCGTATCGACGGCCGCATACCGGAAGACCTTGTGCTCGCGGGCGACACTCCCGCCCGCATCCGGATGGTTACAGGCGGGTCCGCGGCCACCACGTCTGCGTGGATCGCCTGCACGGGCTTGCACGTGGCGCTGATCGCTGCCTGTGGGGATGACGACGCTGGCCAGGCAGTCGAGAGGGATCTGCGTCGATGGGGTGTGCTCCCCGAACTTCAGATCATCCCTGGGGCATTTACGGGGACGGTTGTGGTGATCGTCGACGGAAGTGGCGAACGCACGATGTTGCCCGACGCGGGTGCCAACACTGGGCTCAGTAGCGCATGGTGCAGGGACCATCTCCACGGCTCGCATGTGCATATCTCGGCCTATACGTGGTTCCGGTCCGAGACGCGGCCGTGCGTCGACACCGTGGTTGCCGAAGCCCGTGCCCGCTCGATGACGCTCTCGTTGGACCTGAATTCCTATGGCCTGGTGCGCACACACGGCCAGGAGCTCGCATCGCTGGCGGAGTCTGTGGACGTCGTCTTTGCGAACGAACTCGAATTCGCGGCTCTCACCGGCGGCCCCTTCAGTCCATCCGCGGCGGAAGGCCCGATCGTCGTGGTCAAACTCGGATCGCGAGGGTCGCGGTGGATGCATGGAGCATCGGAGGGCCACGCGGACACGTCTCCTACCTCAGCGGTCGACACCGGTGGGGCCGGTGATTCATTTGCCGCGGGCTTCCTCTCTCATTGGGTCACGACGGGCGACATCGAGGGTGCGGCGGTGGCGGGAAACCTCCTCGCGGGCCAGTGCGTCACTCGTGTCGGATCGGGTCCGGCGCTCGGCGATTGACAGAATGATGGGCCCTGGGAAGGAGTGGGATGGCCCGCGGTAAGGCTGGAGATCAGTCGCGCACGACGGACATCGACATCTCCGAGGAGATGCGGAGTTCCTTCCTCGAATATGCCTACTCGGTGATCTACGCCCGCGCGCTACCGGACGTACGCGACGGGCTCAAGCCAGTCCAGCGCAGAATCCTGTTCCAGATGTCGCAGATGGGTCTGCGCCCGGATCGCGGCCACGTGAAGTCCGCCCGAGTGGTGGGCGAGGTGATGGGCCGACTCCACCCGCACGGCGACTCCGCCATCTACGACGCACTCGT
>CAZBWA010000074.1:0-7964 GCA_964495555.1 uncultured Bifidobacteriaceae bacterium
CGATCGTGCTGACCGAGATCCTGGTCAGCCTCGCGGTGATCGTGTACTTCGCGCGGACCAAGCAGGACACCCGCCTGTGGCATACGAAGATCGCACCGATCCTCGCGATCATCGGTCTCGCTGTAGGCGAGTACATGCTCATGGCGCACTTCAACCTGTTCTCCGGCACGTCATCGACACCCGATGCGCTCGCCTGGGAGCACAACACGACGGGATGGATCCTCATCCTGTTGCCCTTCGCGATGTTCCTCATCGGTTTGATCGTCGGTACCACGCGCAAGGGCAAGGAGAACTACGACGCTGTGCACAACTTCGCCAGCTGATCGACGCGTAACGGACGTGGGGGGCGCATCTGCGCCCCCCACGTCGTTTTCTGGCCTAGGGTCCACGTGATGTCCGCGCCCGTAGACCGCCCGACCCCCGTCATCGCGGTGATGGGTGTCATCGCCGTCATCGCATTCACGCTGCGCGTGGGGTTGACGAGCGTGCCGACGGTTCTGGAGAGCATCCAAGCGTCGACCGGCTGGGGCGACGTCACGCTCGGAGCGCTCACCACGATCCCCGTCCTGTGCATGGGTGTGTTCGCGCTGCAGGTGCCCCGAGTGGCGCGACGCCTCGGGACGCGTCGGGCCGTCACGGTGGGGCTCCTCCTCCTCGCGATCGGAATGGGATTGCGCGCCCTCGAGTCGATTCCCGCGCTCCTCTTCGTCACGGCATTCCTGGTGGGCGTAGGGATCGCGGTCGTCTCCGGGCTCGTCCCCGCGCTCGTCCGAGTCGTGATGCCCGCCTCCACCGGCCTGGGCTCGGCAATCTGGACAGCGGTGATGTTCACCGGCGCGGCGCTGGGGGGATGGCTGACCCCGGCGTTCGCCACATGGCTGGGATCGTGGGGACTCGCTCTGGCGCTCTGGGCGCTCCCCGCGCTCGTGGGCGTCCTCGTCTGGTTCTCGATCCCGACACCCGAGGGTGCGACGACGACGACATCCCCCGTGCGCATTCGCGAACTGCCCTGGCGGGATCGACGCGCCTGGGCACTGACGTTGCTGTCCGCGACGAACTCGATCGTCTTCTACGGCACCGTCGCGTGGCTGGCGCCCTCGTATGTCAACCGCGGGTACTCCCAGGAAGAGGCCGGCGGTCTCTTCGCGGTGTACATCGTCGGCACCATCATCTCGGCCCTCTCCCTGCCGTGGATCGGTCAGCGCGTACGTGCGCGGCGCACGCTCGTGGTCGGGATCGTCGTGATCGCGACCGCATCACTGGTGCTGATCGGTTTCGCCCCGGATGTGGCGACCCTGCCGGTCCTCGCGATATTCGGTTTCTCCCTGAGCGGGTCGTTCGCGATCGTGTTGTCGCTGTTGAGCGAATACGGTCGCGATGCAGCAGGCTCCTCGCGTTTGACGGCCATGGTCTTCTTCGTGACGTACGTGCTCGCTGCACTCGCACCGCTGCTGCTCGGTGCCCTCGTGGGCGCGACCGCGTCGTGGCCCCTCGCCTACTCGGTGCTCGCCCTCTTCTGTCTGGCACAGGCAGCGTGCATCGTCCCGCTACGGCGTGGAGTCAGGATCGGCTGACCACCCGTCCCGGTAGCGAGGTCACCCCGTTGACGAAATTCGAGGGCGTGCGCACGATGGGACCGGTCGACTCGAAGCGCAGCCCGCGTCGGACGATCTCCTCGAGCAGGATGCGGATCTCCAATCGCGCGAGCGGCGCACCGAGGCAGTGGTGCGGGCCCTGGGCACCGAAGGAGATCATCTTCGGCTTGATGGGACGCTCGACGTCGAAGGTCAGTGGATCCTCGAAAATGCGCTCATCGAAGTTCGCGGAGGCGTACCAGATCACCACCTTGTCGCCCGCGGCGATCGCGACATCACCGAGGACCGCATCCCGCGTGGCGGTACGCCGCATGTGGAGCACCGGGGTGGCATAGCGGATCACCTCCTCCACGGCACCCGGGATCAGGTCGGGATCACGGTGCAACTTCTCGAGTTGCTCGGGGTGGTCCATGAAGGCTTTGATGCCGTTGCTGATGGCCGTCCTCGTGGTCTCGTTCCCCGCGAAGACCAGGAGTTGGAACATGTTCGCGTACTCGGTCTCGGTGAGGCGGTCGCCGTCGACCTCGCTCTGCACCAGGGCGGTGACGACGTCGTCATGCGGGTCCCTGCGTCGTTCATCGCCGAGGTGCCGTCCGTACTCGAACAGAGCGAAGGCGGCGGGGGAGTTGAACGGCAGGAGTTCCAGTGGCGTCGTGTTGCCGAAGGCGTCGGCAGGGAGTTCGGCGCCACCGGAGACCAGGTGGTCGGTGAGCTCCACCATGTAGTCGGCATCGGCGGCGGGCACGCCCAGGATTCCGACGAGGACGCGAATGGGCAGCGGCGCGGACAGCGCCGTCACGATGTCCACCTGACCGTGCTCAACGGCTGTATCGAGAAGCTCGCGTGTGATGGTGCGGGTCGTCTCCTCGTAGTCCCGGACACGACGTCCGGTGAACGCCGGCATACCGAGTTTGCGCAGTCGAACGTGCTCGGGGGGATCGGTGTCGATGAGCGAGCGTCGGGCCTCCATCTGCTCCGGAGTGAGATCCCAGATGTTCGACATGCCGCGTGCACTCGAGTAGGTGGCCGCATCCCGTGTGACGGTGACGAGGTCCTCGTAACGCGTCACGGCCCAGTAGGGACGCCCCTCATACAGGCGCTCTGCGATCGGTTCGGTGTCCCGCATGTGCCGGAACACCTCGTGGGGGATGCCACGCACGTAGACATCCGGGTCTGTGATGTCGACGTCGATCACGCGTCGAGTCCTGGGACGAGGACGAATCGACCCTCCACGTCTCCGGCGGCCAGGCGCTCGTGTGCCCGTTGTGCATCTGCGAGTGCGACGGGCTCGATCGGCGAGTGCAAGGGATGCCGTTGCGCGAGTGCAACGAGTTCTCCCAACTGCGCCCGGGTACCCCAGACGGAGGTCATGAAGCGTGCCTCGTGCGGGACCGCTCCGAAGCCGAAGGGGATCGTCCCGCCGTAGAGACCCACGACCACGGCGATGCCCTGGCGCGCGACGTGATCACGTGCCGTCGCCAACGTCGCCTCCGCGCCGACGAAATCGAGGACCGCGGTGAAGGTGCCCTCGACCTCGCCCGGGGCTGCCAGGGAGTCGGCTCCGAGATCGCCGGCGATGATGCGCTTGGCTTCGGAGGCATCCACGACGGTGACCTCCGCGTCGCACTGGGCCTTGAGGAATTGCAGGCCGAACTGCCCCAGGCCCCCGGCGCCGATCACGAGGGCACGCGGTGACCGTGCCGCCTGCAGTGCGGGCAGTGTGTGACCTACCGCGCGATACGCGGTGAGACCCCCGCAAGCCAGGGGTGCCGCATGGGACGGGTCGAGGTCTCCCAGGGGGACGAGGTAGCCCTCATCGGGTACGGCCATACGTTCGGCGTAGCCGCCGTCGCGGAGCAGGCCCGCCTCGGTTGCGTTGGGGCAGATCATCTCCTGCTGCGAGGAACAGGCCCAGCAGTCCGGCTGCCGGCACCCCCAGCACGCGTAGACCAGCACGGGCCCCAGCCGGGGGTGGTGGGCCGCGACCTCGTGGCCGAGGATCACGGGCAGCATGGTGGGGTAGTCGCCGGCCGCGGCATGGAGGTCCGAATGGCAGATCCCGCAGGCGAGCACGTCCACCACGGTGTCGCCGCGGGGATCCGGGACCTCGCGGAGGGTGAGGGGCGCTCCGGGCTCGGTCAGTACCACCGCACGCATCGGGATCCCTTCGTGATTTCGCCTCGGAACGACGCACCTCACACTACATTTATCAAGTATTAGATTTCTAGGAAAGGACCGGATGTGACCCAGCGGACCTGGGCCGAGGTGGCCAGCCTGTGCGAGGAGAACGGCGTCCACACCGTCGAGTGCCTCTTCGTCGACACGTGGGGCATCCCGCGCGGCAAGCGCATCCCGACCCGGCAGTTCCTGCGCGGCGCCGGGTACGCCATCGCCAACGTGGTCTACACCTGGGATCCCACGTGCTTCATCTTCGGTACGCCCTGGGTGGACGAGACCGACGGATTCCCCGACATGCACGCGGTCCCCGATCTCGACTCCTTCCGCATCGCCGGCTGGACCGAAGGTGTCGCTGTGGTCATCTGCGACACCTTCCATCCGAACACCCACCGGCCCATCGAGATGGATGCGCGCGGCATGCTCAAGCGCCAGATCGCCCGATTCGCCGAGCGGGGTTTCACGGTCGATGCCGCCACCGAGCTCGAATGCCATTTCTTCACCGCGGATTGGCAGCCGCTCTACACGGACATCAACTGTTACTCGATCGCGCGGGGTGCCGAGATGGAGCACTTCATGCTCGACATCCGGGAGTCCCTCCGGAAGACCGGCATCGAAGTCGAGGCGTCCAATGTCGAGTACGGACCTGGTCAGACCGAGATCAACCTCCGCTACGGACCAATCATGGAGATGGCCGATGCGACGGTGCTCTTCAAGTACATCGTGCGACTCGTGGCCAAACGCCACGGCATCAACACGACATTCATGGCCAAGCCGTACCTGACTGAGGCGGGCAACGGCATGCACGTGCACCAGTCGTTGTCACGCGACGGGGTCAATGTCTTCGCCACGCGCGATGAGGACTCCGTGGTCGGGAACGCGACCATGCGCAAGTACCTGACCGGTCTGCTGGCACACCACCGCGCGTTGCAATTGGTGATGACGCCGACGATCAGCGGGTATAAGCGGGTCGAGGACTACTCGTTCTCCCCGACGCAGGTGACCTGGGGTCTGGACCATCGACTCGTGGGCGTGCGATCGATCGTGGGCGCCGGGGAGGCCAACCGCCTCGAGGTGCGCTGGGCGGCGGCCGATGCGAATCCGTACCTCGTGCTCGCGGGCTGCCTGGCTGCCGGCATGGATGGACTGGACAACGACTACGCACTCATCCCGCAGGTCGTGGGCGATCCGCATGCCGATGAGTCGTGGGACAGGTTGCCGACGACTCTGCGTGGAGCCATCGAGAACTTCGATACGTCCTTCACCCGCGCCACCTTCGGAGACACCTTCGTGGACAACTTCCTGATCATGCAGAACCGCGAAGCCGACGAGTTCGACCACAACGCCGCGGGTGAGGGTGTCACCGAGTGGGAGATCGCGCGGTACCGGGCTGTGATCTGACGATGCGTGTTCTGCTCATCAGTCATGAGCCCCAGGCTGCTCCCGGCGTGATCGGACGCCTCCTGCGTGAACGTGGAGTGGAGACCGATCTCCACGTCGTCCTCGAGGACCCGGCGCAACCGAACACGGATTTCCCGGACCCCGGGGATTTCGACGCCGTCATCTCCTTCGGCTCGTTCTGCAACGCCTACGACCCGAGTGTGCGCGGCTGGGTCGAGCCCGAGATTGCACTGATCTCCGACCTGGTCGATCGCGACATCCCCTACCTCGGCGTGTGCTTCGGCGGACAGTTGCTGGCCGAGGCGCTGGGCGGATCGGTCGAGCGGGCTCCCGCCGGGGAAGACGAGATCGGACTCATCCACTTCGATTCCGAGGTGGCCGACATCCCCGGGGGACCGTGGTTCAGCTGGCACGAGGATCGGACGACCCTGCCGGACCACGTGACTGTCCTCGGGCGCAATGCGAACGCCCCGCAACTCTTCCGCTACGGCCGGGCGGTGGGCACACAGTTCCATCCCGAGGCCGAGATCCCGCTGGTACGCACCTGGACCGAGATGGGCGCCGACCACATCCCACCCCGCACCTCGGCCGGCGCGATCCTGGAGGACGTGGAAGTCCAGCGCGAGACCCTCGAGGCCAACTGTGCGCGCCTCGTCGACTGGTTCCTGGAGGATGTGGCCCGTGCCCGCTGACGAGAGCCCGCTCGCCGGGATCGTCGTGGTGTCGATGGAGCAGGCCATCTCCGCGCCCTTCGCAAGCAGGCAACTCGCCGACCTCGGTGCCACCGTCATCAAGGTGGAGCGCAGGGAGGGTGACTTCGCGCGTCACTACGACTCCGCGGCGGCCGGCACGTCAGCTTTCTTCCTCTGGGCCAATCGCGGCAAGCACTCGGTCGCCGTCGACCTCGACGATCCCGCATCGGCGCAGTTGGTCGAGGAGCTCGTCGCCGGTGCAGATGTGTTCCTGCACAACCTCTCACCCGATGCGGCCGTACGTCGAGGTCTGGATGCCGCGACCCTCCACGCGCGCTTCCCCCGACTCATCGCGTGCGAGATCTCCGGCTACGGAACCGGGGGACCCCGCAGCGCTGACAAGGCCTACGACCTCGCCATCCAGGCCGAAGCGGGAGTCTTCTCCGTCACGGGTAGCGACGAGATGAGCAAGGTGGGCTTCTCCGTGGCCGATATCTCCGCGGCGATGTACGCGCTCAGTTCGATCCTCGCCGCGCTGGTGAAGCGGGATCGCACGGGTGAGGGGTCGGCAATCTCCATCTCCATGCTCGACTGTCTGGCCGAGTGGGTGTCCGCGCCCATGTACGCCGCCGTCCACGGCGGTGGCCAGGCGCCCCGCACCGGGCGGCGCCACCACGCCATCGCTCCCTACGGCACGTTCACCCTGTCCGACGGCAGCACGCTGCTCATCGCGGTGCAGTCCGATCGCGAGTGGCAGGACATGGCGACCCATCTGCTCGCAGATCCGAGCCTCGGTACGGACCCACGCTTCGCCACGAACGCCGATCGCATCCGCAACGTCGACGCGCTGGAGGCCCTCGTCGCGGGGGTGCTCGCGGATCTCCCGCCGACGGAGGCCAGGTCCCGACTGGCCGCGGGGCGCACCGCGGTGGCGCAGGTCAACGATCTCGCGGGCGTGTGGGCGCATGCGCAGCTGCGTGCGCGCGATCGCTTCCACGCGGTACGTACGGAGCACGGTGCCGTCGAGATGATCGACGCACCCTTCGGCTTCCTCGACGGGGAGTCATCCCCGTCCTGGATCCCGGCCTTGGATGAGCACGACCTAGACGTGATCGACCGGGTGCGTCGCCGCGGCGCGTCGGCGCTCGGGGGTCAGTAGGACTTCGGCAGACCCAGCACGTGCTGACCGAGATAGGCCAGCACGAGGTTGTTGTTGATGGGTGCCACCTGGTACAGCCGGGTCTCACGGAACTTGCGCTCGATGTCGTATTCGACGGCGAAGCCGAATCCGCCGTGGGTGTCCAGCGCGGCATTGACCGCCGCCCACGAGGCTTCGGAGGCGAGGTACTTGGCCATGTTCGCCTCCTCCGCGCACTTCTCGCCCGCGTCGTAGAGACGCGCAGCTTCGAACCGCACGAGATCGGCTGCACGCAACTGCGCGTAGGCGCGTGCCAGGGGGAATTGCACTCCCTGATTCGCGCCGATTGGGCGGCCGAACACCTCGCGTTCGTTGGCGTAGGCGATGGCGCGGTCGAGGACGAAGCGTCCGTCGCCGATGCATTCGGAGGCGATGAGGATCCGCTCGGCATTCATGCCGTCGAGGATGTAGCGGAAGCCACGTCCCTCCTCACCGACGAGGGCGTCGGCGGGGATTATCACGTCGTCGAAGAAGACCTCGGTGGTGTTGTGGTTCATCATCGTCGGGATCGGCGTGATGGTGAGTCCTGGGAGATCGCGCATGTCGAACAGAAAGGTCGACAATCCATCGGTCGGCTTCGCGCAGTCCTCGTAGGGAGTGGTGCGCGCGAGCAGCAGCATGAGGTCGGAGTGCATCGCGCGCGATGTCCAGATCTTCTGTCCGTTGATCCGCCAACCGTCGGGCGTGCGGTCAGC
Source organism: uncultured Bifidobacteriaceae bacterium (assembly GCA_964495555.1). Classification (GTDB taxonomy): domain Bacteria; phylum Actinomycetota; class Actinomycetes; order S36-B12; family S36-B12; genus VGCC01. The sequence continues at coordinate 7,757 of CAZBWA010000074.1, forward strand.
GCGGGTACGGATCCGCGTGGTCTCCGATCCCGCACCGGGTTCGGTGACCCCGAAGGCCTGGAGCCGCAGCTCCCCGGATGCGATGCGCGGCAGGTACGCGCGCTTCTGCTCCTCGCTGCCATGCCGCAGGAGCGTCCCCATGATGTACATCTGGGCGTGGCAGGCCGACGGGTTCCCGCCCGAAGCGGCGATCTCCTCGAGGATGACC
>CAZBWA010000075.1:0-7847 GCA_964495555.1 uncultured Bifidobacteriaceae bacterium
GCGGACGCGGCCTAACCTGTCGGGATGGGCGCCGACCTCGCATCGATCGCAACCTCATTCGGAGAGCGATTGAGAGACGCGGGCCTCGCGGTGACGCCTGAGCGCAGCGCGCGGTTCCTCGCCGCACTCACCGTTGCTGATGCGCGATCCCTCGACCACGTCTACTGGATCGGTCGCACCGTCTTCGTCACGGATCGGGATCAGATCGCGTCCTTCGATCGCGTTTTCGACTGGGTCTTCCGCGGAATGGTCGACCTTGTGGATGCACCCGGGACGATTCCTCCCGTCGAGGAATCGTCACGGGGGTCGAGCGCGGAGTCCGAGCGCGCGCCGCAGGGGGAGACCGCTCACGAGCGCCAGCAGGGCGGTCCGCGCGGCACGTCGGCTTCGCCAGGGGGTGCGACACATGGAGATGAGGACGACACCCCGTCACTACTGGCCGCCGCGAGCGACGAGGAGCGCATGAACGCGCGTGACTTCTCCGCCCTCACACCCCAGGAGCTGCAGTTGATCCAGTCCCTCGTGGAACGCCTTCCCGTCGTGCCACCTCTGCGCACGGGTCGACGCACGCGCCGGAGTCCCCGTGGACGCGAGTGGGATGTGCGTGCCACCTTGCGTCGCGCTCATCGCACTGCCGGTGACCCCGTTCATCGTGTGATGCGCGAGCGCACGCAGAAGCCACGGCGCATCGTGTTGATCGCAGACGTGTCCGGCTCGATGGAACCGTACGCACGCGTGTACCTGCACCTCATGCGCGGCGCAGTGCGGGCCCTGCACGCGGAGTCCTTCGTCTTCGCCACACATCTGACGCGGCTGACTCCCGCCCTCGACACGTTCCAGACGGATATCGCTTACCGGAAGGCCGCGGAGGCAGCCTCGGACTGGTCGGGAGGGACGCGCATCGGCCGCGCTCTGCATGACTTCCTGGATCGTTTCGGACGACGTGGCATGGCACGTGGGGCCGTCGTCGTCATCGTGAGCGACGGCTGGGAGGTGGACGATCCCACGGTGCTCGGCACCGCGATGGAGCGACTGGCGCGGCTGGCGCACCACGTCATCTGGGTCAACCCCCGCAAGGCGGCCGATGGATATGCACCGCTCGTCGGTGGGATGGCCGCGGCGTTGCCCCACGTGGACACCTTCGTCTCCGGTCACAGCCTCACCGCCCTGCAGGACGTGATGGCCGCGATCCATGCCGCAGGCGATCGCACGATCGGTCGAACTGCGCGGGTCGCCTGACCGTAGGCTTCCGGCATGCTGTCCGTGGACGAGTACCGCGACCGGGTGATCGCCAGCGTCGCCGTCCTCGAGCCACTCGAGTTGCCCCTCGCCGACTGCCATGGGTGCGTCCTCGCCGAGGACGTGATCGCCGGCTGGCCGCTGCCCTCCTTCGATAACTCCTCGATGGACGGCTACGCCGTGCGCTCGGGTGATGTGTCCGGGGCCACAGAGGCCACGCCGATCACACTGCGTGTGATCGATGACGTCCCCGCCGGCTATCGGCCGAGCGTCCCCGTGACCGAGGGCACGTGCGTGCGCATCATGACCGGGGCTCCCATGCCCGATGGTGCTGATGCCGTCGTCCCCGTCGAAGCGACCGATGGCGGAACCGACACCGTGATCATCCGCGCCTCCGCGACGCCGGGAGCCTGCATCCGCAAGGCCGGTGAGGACGTGATCGTCGGAGATCGGGTGATGGCGGCCGGGACCCTGTTGTCCTCACGCCACCTCGCGGTCCTCGCCGCCGTGGGTCGTGGGTCGCTGCGGGTCCATCCGCGGCCGCGCATCGCGGTGATCTCGACGGGAAGCGAACTCGTCGAGCCGGGGAGTGAGTTGAGCCGCGGACTCATCTCCGACTCGAACTCCTTCCTCCTTGTCGCCGCGGCACGCGAGGCGGGCGCGCAGGCCTACCGCGTCCCTCCCGTGGTGGATGACGCCGAGGCATTCCGCACAGCGATCTTCGATCAACTCCACAGGGCGGATCTGATCCTCACGAGCGGCGGCGTGAGTATGGGCGCCTATGACACGGTGAAGGCCGTGTTCAGCGAGATGGGCACCGTCGAATTCATGAAGGTGGCGATGCACCCCGGGATGCCCCAGGGTCACGGGCACGTGGGAGAGGATCGGATTCCGGTGATCACCCTTCCGGGTAATCCGGTCAGCTCGTTCATCTCTTTCCAGAACTTCGTACGGCCGGCGATCCAGCGCATGCGCGGACTACCCGCCGGGCCCCGCCCCACGGTTCGGATGACCGTCGATGTGGCTCTGACCTCCCCGGAGAGTAAGCGGCAATTCGCCCGCGGCCGCTTCGTCAGCCAGAACACCGTCACCCCCGTGGGCGGTGGGCAGGGCTCCCACATCGTCGGCGGACTCGCAGCCTCCGACTGCCTGATCGTGATCCCCGAGGGAGTGGCATCCGTGCCGGCCGGGGGCCTGGTCGACGTCGTGGACCTGAGGGGGGACGCACCGTGAGCGAGTTCACCCATCTCGACGCGAGCGGAGCAGCTCGCATGGTCGACGTCACCGGCAAGCAGGTCACCGAACGCAGCGCCACCGCGCGTGCCCTGGTCACGGTGAGCGACGAGGTCGTCGCGCTCCTGCGCGGAGGCGGCGTGCCGAAGGGGGACGCCCTGGCGGTCGCCCGGATCGCCGCGATCGCAGGCACCAAGCGCACCCCGGACCTGATCCCGCTCTGCCACCCCCTCGCCGTGCATGGCGTGGACGTGCATATAGAGGTGAGGGACGCCGGAGTGGAGATCACCGTCACCGTGCGGACCGCGGATCGCACCGGGGTCGAGATGGAGGCCCTCACGGGGGCGAGCGTCGGAGCGTTGGCCGTGATCGACATGGTGAAGGGCGTGGATCGCATGGCGGCGATCGACCGCGTGGAATTGCTCGAGAAGACCGGCGGTCGTTCGGGCACATGGACACGGCCGTGACCTACCGGGCGCTGGTGCTCGTCGTCTCCACGCGCGCTGCCACGGGTGTGTACGAGGACACCTCGGGCCCGATCCTGGTCGAGGGACTCCGCGCCCTGGGTCTGAGCGTGGAGGGCCCGCAGGTCGTCCCCGATGGCGACGAGGTCGCCGAGGCGTTGCGCGGTGCGGTGGAAGCCGGGTTCGACCTCATCGTCACCACTGGAGGCACGGGCCACACCCCGCGCGACCTCACCCCCGAGATGACGCGTCGGGTGATCGAGCGGGAGTCACCGGGCCTCGCCGAGGCAGTGCGGACGTACGGGGTGGCCAACGGCGTCCCGACCGCGGTCCTCTCGCGCGGGATCGCGGGCATCGCCGGGACCTGCCTCATCGTCAACCTGCCGGGTTCCAGCGGCGGATGCCGGGACGGTCTCGCCGCCCTCGGACCGATCCTCGGCCACGCTCTGGATCAGATCCACGGGGGAGACCACCCCCGCGCCTGACGCGTTCACCGTCCGTTCACCTTCTGTGCACTCCCCAGACGCCCGCTGGCGCACTCTCGGATACCGGGGACGGCTTGAGTGGGGGCGTGACGGGAACCGAGGTCATGCGCGACCTCCACTCCGCTGCCACCTCCCATCGCGGTGACCGCGTCTTCAACCGCACCATCGCAACCCTCGCCTTCACGGCACTGGCTGTCCTCGCAGGTATCACGATCTTCCTCGGCGCACAGGTCCTCCCCGTTGTGGGAGAACTCGGCTGGGGGTACCTGACGACGACGGCATGGGACCTCACTGTCGCGCCACCGCAGGTCGGCATCTTCGGAATGCTCTACGGCTCGATTCTGCTCGCCGTCATCGGACTGGTGATCGCGATTCCAGCCGCATTGCTGCTTGCGATCTTTATGGTCTTCATCGCTCCGCCCCGTGTGGCGAAGGTGTTGACGAATGTGGTCGACCTGATGGCGGCGATCCCCTCCGTGATCATCGGCCTCTGGGCGTTCTACGTGCTCAGTCCTGCTGCGGAGGAGTGGGAGATTCTGCTCCACCAGTACCTCGGGTGGTTCCCGGTCTTCCAGAACACATCGGGAAACTTCCTCGGAACGCCGTTCATCGCAGGAGTCGTCCTCGCGATCATGATGATCCCGATCATCACCTCGGTGTCCCGTGAGGTGCTCGCGCGGACACCACCGGATCTCATCAACGCTGCCGAATCCCTGGGGAGCTCGCTGTGGACCATGCTGCGCTACGTCGCCCTTCCGTACGGTCGCGGAGGGATCATCGGCGGGATCATGCTCGGTCTCGGCCGCGCGCTGGGTGAGACCATCGCGATCTTCTTCGTCCTGAAGCTCGTGTTCGACACCAACTGGTTCCGGATCATCGAGTCCGGTGGTGGCTCCGTGGCGTCGATGATCGTCTCGAAGTTCGGAGAGGCGGAATCGGGGCTGGAGATCCAGTCACTGCTCGCCGCGGGATTCTTCCTCTTCGTCCTCACTCTCATCGTCAACGTGATCGCGAATGTGATCGTCAGCCGGACCGGGCAGTTGCAGCGATGAACACGTCCTTATTCGATTCCACACGTCTCCCGGAACTGCAGGAGCAGCATCCGTCTCGACCCTGGCGTCAGCGCACTCCGCGCTTCACCGGGAGTGTGGCCGTCGCCGTCGTCATCCCTGCGGTCATCGCCGGATACTTCCTGTTCCTCACGTCCGTCCCGGACCCGCTCGTTATGGTGGTGATCTATCTTCCGATGCAGATCGTGGCCGCGATCGTGGCCGCGATCGTCTCCAAGGGCAGACACGGGATCGCCGATTCCGTCATCTACGTACTCGCCATAGGCGGAAGCATCTTCAGCCTGGTCATCGTGGGATCGATTCTCGTGACCCTCCTCATCGATGGGCTCAAGGCGTTTCGTGTGTCGTTCCTGACCCAGAACAACATCTACATCAGCCCCAGTACTCCACTGGAATACGGCGGCGTAGGGCACGCGGTCCTGGGAACTCTGCTCATCGTCTTCGTGGCGATGCTCATCGCCATCCCGATTGGCATCGCCACGGCGATCTACATCACGGAGGTGCGCGGCCGCGCCGTTCCTTACGTGCGCTTCTTTGTCCAGGCAATGTCAGGTGTGCCCTCCGTGGTCGCGGGCTTGTTCATCTTGACGGTGTTGATCCTCTCCGGAGCGATGGGTCCCAGTGCCATCGCAGGCGGACTGGCGTACGCGATCCTCATGCTCCCGACTATCGCCCGCACCGCCGAGGAAGTACTCCGGCTGGTGCCAGAGGATCTGCGTACCGGCGCCCTCGCACTCGGCTCGACACGGGCCCGTACGGTCCTCCAGGTCGTGCTGCCCGCAGCGAAGACCGGCATCGTGACCGCGATCATCCTGGGCATGGCGAGAGTGGTCGGGGAGACCGCGCCTCTCGTTCTCACGATCGGAGTCAGTGACTCAACGGTTCTCAACCCGTTCAACACCCCGATCGCGGCGCTACCCACGTACATCTTCGACAACGTCGCTCAGCCGTTCCCCGATGCTGTGACCCGCGCCTGGGGGGCGTCTTTGGTCTTGATCATCGTCGTCGGAATCCTGTTTGTCCTCGCTCGAGTCATCGGGCGCGGGAAAGTCAAGTAGAGAGAAGGAATCATGTCCACCGCCGAGTTCGAGCAGAGCGTCGAAGCACTGGAGCGCGAGTTGAGCGACACACGGATCACCCCGCCACTCGAGATGCACGCACGCGACATCTCCGTGTGGTTCGGCAAGCGCAAGGTCCTCGAAGGGGTCACCATCCCCTTCCCGAAGAAGTCCGTCACCGCGCTGATCGGCCCCTCCGGGTGCGGAAAGTCGACCTTCATCCGCACCCTCAACCGCCTGCATGAGCTGATTCCGGGCGCGGCTCTCGCCGGTGAGGTGCTCTATGAGGGCAAGGACATCTATGCGCCGGATGTGGACCCGACCAAGATCCGATTGAAGATCGGCATGGTCTTCCAGAAGCCGAATCCCTTCCCCAGCATGACCATTCGAGGGAACGTGCTTTCCGGTCTGAAGCTCTCGGGCATGAAGCGGCCCGATCACGACGACATCGTCGAGGAGACCTTGCGCGCCGCGGGACTTTGGAACGAGGTCAAGGACCGACTTGATGCGGCCGCCGGCGAGCTCTCGGGAGGCCAGCAGCAGCGCCTCGTGATCGCACGAGCGCTAGCCGTACAGCCCCACGTCCTCCTTATGGACGAACCCTGCTCCGCATTGGACCCTGCCTCGACCCTGCGGATCGAGGAAACCATCCGCGAGTTGTCGAAGGACATCACGATCGTGATCGTGACGCACAACATGCAGCAGGCGGTCCGAGTTTCGGACTTCACGGCCTTCTTCCTGGCTGCTGAGAACGAGCCAGGGTGCGTCGTCGAGCAGGGCCCGACCACGGAGATCTTCGGGAATCCGCAAGATCAGCGCACCCTGGACTACGTGAACGGGCGCTTCGGTTAACCCTGAGTTCATCGCGTCACCCACTGTTCACCCAGCCGTCCCTCACTCGTCAACACGGAGAAAGAGGCAGGACAGATCCGGCTCCTAGCGTCAGGAAGCGGAAAGTCCCATCGACAAAGGAGTCCCACGTGCGTCGCACCATCGCGATCCTTGCGGGAACGGCCATCGCAGCGTCATCCGTTGCGTTGGCGGTCCCAGCCTCTGCGAACCAGGCCATCCCCGGTGGCGGAGCATCCTTCCCCCAGCCTTTCCTGCAGGCATGTCTGAGCGACTTCAACGCCTCGCAGAGCAACTTCACCGTGTCCTACCAGTCCACCGGTTCCGGTCGCGGCAAGACCAACTTCGCCAACGGTCAGTTCGTCTTCGGACAGTCCGACAGCGCCTACTCCGGTGGTGAGCCCACCTTCGGATGGGAGTATGTGCCCAACATCGGCGGTGCCATCGCCTTCCCGATCAACCTGACCAATACGAAGACCGGGAAGTCCCTCGGCTCCTCGATCCAGCTCACACAGAAGACGCTGGTCAAGGTGATGGGTGGTGCGATCACCAAGTGGCGAGATCCGGAGATCCTCAAGGAGAATCCGCGCATCGCCGCCGGTATCCCGGATCAGAACATCACGGTGGTCTATCGCAGTGACGCCTCGGGTACGTCGAACAACGCATTGCAGTACCTCAACGCCTGGGCCCCGACAATCTTCGCCAAGGTGCAGGATGACTTCGGGACTGCATTCCCCGGAGGGAAGCCGCTGGCCAATTCCCTGTCGGGTAACCGCAACCCGGGTGTGCTGTCCGCAGTGGCGGCGACCCCCGGTGCCATCGGATACGTCGACTTTGGTGATGCCAAGGGCTACCCGTCGGCACGCATCCAGAACGCCAATGGCGACTTCGTGGCGCCGTCATCGGCGGCGGCTGCGAAGAACCTCGCCAACCAGACCAACATCAATGCGCAGGGCCTGGTGCAACTCGACTACAAGTTGAAGGTGGCCGGCGCCTACCCGGTGTCGATCTTCTCCTACGGTCTGGTGCGTACGGATGGTAAGGGGCCGAACGGTCTCGGCGTCCGCCAGTTCCAGGACTACGTGCTGGCGAAGTGCGGTCCGTCCAAGGCAGCCAGCCTCGGCTATGTTCCGGTCGCGGGCAAGGTCCTGGCCAAGGCGCGCGAGCTGGTCCAGCAGATCAAGTAGAGGCTTCACAGTATGAAGGGAAGGGCGATGCGTCGGGTGACCACTCGGATCCGACGCATCGCCCTTCCCCTTCTGGTGCTCCCGCTCGCGCTGAGTGCCTGCACTCCACCGATGCCACCCGATGTGCTCGCCGCGGTCGCCGAGTCGCAGATCACGTGCCAGACAGGTGACGTAAGTGTCGCGGTGCCCGAGGAGTTCCTCGGGAGTATGACGTCGGTGGGTGCCTCACTCGCGGGAGTCTGCCCCGACCAGTCGGTGACGG
>CAZBWA010000076.1:0-7511 GCA_964495555.1 uncultured Bifidobacteriaceae bacterium
CTCCTCCTTGGTCATGGGCTGGCCGGCGAGGTGGCGCAGGGCGTAGTCGACCGCCTCGCGCTTGGTCTTCAGGTGGTAGCGCACCATGACAACCTCGACCAACGCGTCGTCGATATCAATGTTGGTTCTCGCCATGTGGACGACCATACACCTAGTTGGTGTATGGTCTCTTTCTCCTCACGCGGGTGGAGCGGATGCGCTCGCTGGCGGGCCCTTCCCGTGGAACACTGGGCCGCCGCTCGACCCGAGGAGACTGCGTGACCACACCGGCTGCATCCGCCATCGACGGTGCCACCCCACGCCTCTTCGCCCTCGCCGTGCCGTTCCTCGGGGTCCTCGGTGCCGTGCAGGGGTCGGCTCCCAACATCAACAGCACCGCGTTGGTCAGCGTCACGCGCGACCTCAATATGACGGGAGGCTCCGTCGCCCTGGCGGCGAGCATCCAGACCATCGCCATCGCCGGCACGGTCATCACCACGGGACTCCTCGCCGACCGCCTCGGCCGCCGGCGTGTGCTGCTCGCGGGATTACTGATCGGTGCCGCGGGGAGCGCGATCTCCGGTCTGGCTCCGGTCGCGTTGTTCTACCTCCTGGGGCAGACCCTCACCGGCATCGGCCTCGGCGCGGTGTACGCCGCGGCATTCGGGTTCATCAATGCCGTGGCGAAGCCGGGCAAGCTTGCCGCCGCCCTCGGTGTCTTCGGTGCGACCATCGGCCTGACCACGCTGATCATCACGTTCGCGGGAGGGGCGCTCGCGGGGGTCAACTGGCGCCTGGGCTACTTCGTCACGGCGATCGTCGGAGCGATCTGCTTCTTCCTGACTCCGTTGATCCTGCCCCACATCACGAAACTGAAGAACACGAACCTCGATATCGGGGGTCAGATCCTGCTCGGTGTGGGTGTGATCGGGTTCCTCTACGGGGTCAGCCAACTGGGGCGCAGCTTGACCGCACCGGGAACACTCGTCCCCCTGATCGGCGGAGCGGTGCTCATCGTCGCCTTCTTCATTGTGGAAGCGAAGTACAAGAAGTCCTTCTATCCGGTCCAGATCTTCACGTCCCCGCTGTTCATCGCCGCAATACTGGCCGGCTTCATCTACAACTTCGGCACGGCGGTCGCATTCCTCCAGACCACGAACCTGTGGCAGTACGTCACGGACGTGCCGACTCGTGACATCGCCTACTGGCAGCTCCCTCTCATCGGTGCGGGCATCGTCGGTGCTCTCATCACCGGACGGTTGATGGCGAAGGGATTGTCCAACGGGGCAGCGCTGGCCGGCGGAGCAGTGATCACCGGCATCGGCTTCGTGTTGTTGGCGGTTGCCGCCAGCTCCAAGTCCTTCATCGCGTTCCTCCCGGGCCTCGTGCTTGCCGGGGCCGGGCTGCTCGTGGTGTCGATTCCGTTCGGAAACTTGATCATCAAGGTCGCGCCCCCGGATAAGTACGGCCCGGTCACGAGTTCGCGCACCACGATCGGCCAGTTCTTCTATTCCATCGGCTTCGCATTGGGGACTGTGTTCGTCGACCGGCTCACCATGGGCGGTGTCGTCAACAAGTTGACGGAAGCCGGAGTGCAGCCGGACCTCATCGGTACAGCGGTCACCTCCGTCAATCAGTACGTCCAGACCAAGGAACAGCCCTCCTCGCAGGTGGGGAAGCAAGCCCTCTCGGATGCTGTCAGCAGCTATGCCAGCTCGTTTTCCTCACTGATGTTCGTATGCGCCGCGCTCGTGATCGTCGCTGGACTCGTGGCGCTCATCCTGCTTCGGAGGGGCACGGCCGCTCAGCACGCTGCCTGACACATCACCACGATCGTCGAACTGGTCTAGGAGGCTGGTATGTGCACGAATTTCAAGTACCCGACGGCCGGGGACGGAACGGTCTGCGTGGGACGCACGATGGAGTTCCCCAACGTCCTGCCCTGGCAGTTCGCGGTGCTCGAGTCAAACCATGCGGGCTTGTCGACCATCGTCCCGAACGGGAAGTCGTGGACGGCGACACATGGGGTTGTGGGCTTCTCCGCATTCGATAATCCCCAATGGTTTGCGGATGGGATGAACAACGCCGGTCTCTCGGCCCATGCCCTCTATATGCCCGGGCATTGCACCTACTACGCCCCGAAGGGGGATGGAACCGACATCGGTGCTCTCGATGTCATCGCCTTCATCCTCGGCACGTGCAGCACGACGGTCGAGGCCAAGGCTGCGCTCGCCACCATCAACGTCGTGGACACGAAACCCGCGCAGGTTCCGATCCCTCTTCCCCTGCACTTCATCATCCATGACAAGGATTCCTGCGTGGTGGCCGAATTCCACCCGGAAGGCATGTCCATCCTCGACAATCCGGTCCAGGTTGCGACGAACTCCCCGTATCTCGAATGGCATCTGACGAATGTCTCCAATTACCTCAGCTTCTCCCCGGACAACCCGGCGCCGCTCCAGATCGGCGGTGCAACGTTCGCACCGTTCGCTCAAGGGCAGGGCTTCCGCGGATTACCTGCTGATGGGACATCCCCGAGTCGGTTCATCCGCGCACTGACCACCGTTCGCTTCGCGACGCCTCCGGCGGATCGCGAGGCTGCCGAACTCGGGACCATTCGAGTCCTGCACGGGTTCGACATCGTCCCGGGGAATGTCGATGAGAATTCACCTAAGGGAGCGATACCGGAACTGACCATGTGGTCCACGGTCAGCGACCTCACCGCGAACCGCTACCTCGTGAATGTCTTCGCCGATCCGCAGTGGTATGTCATCGACCTGGGAACCATCGACTTCACGACGTCGCGATCCGCTGCGCTCCCATCGTCGAGCTCGATCACTCCCCTGACCCTCTAGCGGACCGTGCCGAAGACGACCATGATCCGTTCCTTCCAGTCGCAGGACGTCGAGCTCGACATGCGCCTTCTCGATGACGCGCGGAACTCCAGCGGCGACGTCGTGACGGGCGTCCGGGCCGTCGCCTCCGAGGGGGACATGGAGGTCGGTGTCTGGGAGCACTCCGTCGGGACCTCGACGGACACTGAGATCGAGGAGGTGTTCGTCGTGATCGCGGGGGAGGGGACCGTCACCTGCTCCGAGGGCGGCCGGATCGACCTGGCCCCCGGCGTCGTGGGGCTCCTCCCCGCGGGCGCGCAGACCACGTGGACCGTGACCACCCCCCTGCGGAAGGTGTGGATCACCCTCGCCTGAGGCCTCGGGGCCGGATTAGGTCTGCCCCATGAACCCCGGTAGCCTTTCCCCTCGCTGCTTGCAGCCTGGGCGCCCGGAAGGTGCCCAGTACGGCCCCCCGAGCGGGGGGTGCAGAAACCGGTCCCTACGAGAGATAGGTGGCGCACTGTGCGCACGTACACACCCAAAGCCGGCGACGTCGTTCGCCAATGGCATGTCATCGACGCCACCGATGTGGTGCTCGGTCGGCTGGCCACCCACGCGGCCTCGTTGCTGCGCGGGAAGCACAAGCCCATGTTCGCCCCACATATCGACACCGGGGACTTCGTGATCATCATCAACGCCGACAAGGTGGCCCTTACCGGGTCCAAGCGGGAGTCGAAGATGGCCTACCGCCACTCGGGCTTCCCGGGAGGCCTCACCGCCACCTCGTACACCGAGTTGCTCGAGTCGAACCCCTGCCGTGCGGTGGAGAAGGCCGTCAAGGGCATGCTCCCGCACAACAAGCTGGGCCGTCAGCAGATCAAGAAGCTGAAGGTCTATGCCGGCGCCGATCATCCGCACGCGGCGCAGAACCCCCAGCCGTTCACCATCACTCAGATCGCCCAGTAGCGGCAGAAGGAAGGATCACCGTGTCTGAGGCAGTCATCGAGAGCATCGACGTCGACGAGGTCGACGAGACTCCGTCGGAGTACACCACGAGCACGCCGGAGCGCAAGGTAGTCCAGCGCGACGTCGTCACCGCACCCGGCGCGGCCACCGGCCGCCGCAAGGAGGCGATCGCACGCGTGCGACTCGTGCCGGGCACCGGCGCATGGACCATCAACGGCCGCACCCTGCAGGACTACTTCCCGAACCGAGTGCATCAACAGGAGGTCAACGAGCCCTTCGTCACCATCGGTGCCGAGGGCAAGTTCGACGTCATCGCGCGCATTCACGGCGGCGGTGTCTCGGGTCAGGCGGGTGCTCTACGCCTGGGTATCTCCCGTGCGCTCAACGCCATCGACGAGGATGGGAACCGGCCGCTGCTCAAGAAGGCAGGGTTCCTCACCCGCGATCCGCGCGCCAAGGAACGTAAGAAGTACGGCCTGAAGAAGGCCCGCAAGGCACCCCAGTACAGCAAGCGCTGACTTGGGTCGCCTGTTCGGTACCGACGGTGTTCGGGGGCTGGCCAACCGAGAGGTGACAGCGGAGGTGGCCCTCGACCTCTCGGTCGCGGCCGCACACGTTCTGGCCGATGCGGGTGCCTTCGATGGGCATCGTCCTATCGCCATCGTGGGTCGGGATACACGCGCGAGTGGTGAGTTCCTCGAGGCCGCCGTCGTGGCCGGACTGGCGAGCGCGGGCGTCGACGTCGTGCAGGTGGGTGTACTCCCGACACCAGCGATCGCGTGGCTCGTCGCAACAACCGGTGCCGATCTCGGGGTGATGCTGTCTGCATCCCACAACCCCATGCCGGACAACGGGATCAAATTCTTCGCCCGTGGTGGTCACAAACTCGAGGACGCGATCGAGGACGCGATCGAGAAGCGCCTGGGGGAGGACTGGGATCGCCCTCTCGGGGCCGATGTCGGGCGCATTCGCACCGACCCCGATGCCGCCGAGAGGTACATCTCCTTCCTGGTGGGCACGATCTCCACGCCTCTGACGGGTATCCGGGTGGTCGTGGACTGCGCCAACGGGGCGGCATCCGCCGTAGCGCCGGCGGCGCTCCGTCGGGCGGGGGCCGAGGTGACCGCGATCCATTCCGACCCTGATGGAATCAACATCAACCAGGGCTGCGGCTCCACCCACATGGAGGACCTCATCGCTGCGGTGCGCTCCTCGGGTGCGGATGTGGGTATCGCCCACGACGGCGATGCCGACCGGTGTCTGGCGGTGGACTCGACGGGGGCGATCGTCGACGGAGATCACATCCTCGCGATCCTCGCCATGGGCATGCGCGACGGGGGACGCCTTGCGGGTGGCGCCGTGGTCAGCACCGTGATGGCCAATCTCGGTTTCAAGATCGCCATGCAGCAGGCGGGGATCGAGGTGCGGGAGACCGCCGTGGGTGACCGCTACGTGCTGGAGGAGATGCGCGCGCATGGATTCACCCTTGGCGGTGAGCAGAGTGGCCACGTGGTGTTGCTGGAGCACGCCACCACGGGAGACGGTGTCCTGACGGCATTGCACCTCCTAGCCCGCATGGCGCAGACCGGTTCCTCGCTCGCGGAGTTAGCCTCCGCGGTGACCAAGCTCCCGCAGGTGTTGATCAATGTCCGCGATGTGGATCGTGCGCGGCTGGACTCCGCAACGACCGTGCACGCCGCGGTCGCCACGGCCGAGGCGGATCTCAACGGTCGGGGTCGGATCCTGCTGCGCCCCTCGGGCACGGAACCGGTGATCCGCGTGATGGTCGAGGCTCCGTCCGAGGAGCAGGCGACCACGATCGCTGAAAACATCGCCGATCTCGTGCGCGCGGAGTTGTCCACCGATTGATCACGCGGGTGCGGGCGTAGGCTGACGGCGTGTGCGGGATCGTCGGCTACGTGGGGCAGAAGCAGGCGCTCGAGGTCGTGGTCGCAGGCCTGCGTCGCCTGGAATACCGGGGGTATGACTCGGCCGGGGTGGCGGTCATCGCCGACGGTCACCTCGAGACCCGCAAGAAGGCCGGGAAGCTGACCAACTTGGAAACGCTGTTGGGCGAAGACCCGTTGCCCAACTCCACGACGGGCATCGGCCATACCCGCTGGGCGACTCACGGCGGCCCCACAGACTCCAATGCCCACCCCCACGTCAGCGAGGATGGCCGCATCGCAGTGATCCACAACGGGATCATCGAGAACTTCGCGGTGCTGCGCGAGGAGTTGACCCAGGCCGGAGTGACGTTGTCCTCCGAGACGGACACCGAGGTCGTCGCCCACATGCTCGCCCGCGCTCTCCCGGCGGTGGGTGATTCCCTTCCGCGTGCGATGCAGGCGGTGTGTTCCCAGTTGGAAGGTGCCTTCACCTTGGTCGCAATCGATCCGTCGAAGCCCGACCTCGTCGTGGGCGCCCGACGCAACTCACCCCTGGTCGTCGGCGTGGGAGAGGGGGAGAACTTCCTGGCCTCCGACGTCGCCGCCTTCTTTGAGCACACGCGCAACGCACTCGAACTCGGCCAGGACCAGATCGTGACCCTCACCGCGGAGGCTGTGACGGTGACCGACTTCTCCGGTCAACCCGTGACGCCGCGTGCCTTCACCGTCGACTGGGATGCATCGGCTGCCGAGAAGGGTGGCTATGACCTGTTCATGCTCAAGGAGATCGCCGAGCAGCCCAAGGCCGTGGCCGACTCCCTCCGCGGACGGATCAGCGCCCAGGGCCGCATCCAACTCGACGAACTCACCCTTGACGACTCCGTGTTCCGCGACATCACCAAGGTGGTCGTGGTCGCCTGCGGTACAGCGGCGCACGCCGGCATGGTCGCGAAGTACGCGATCGAGCACTGGACGCGGCTCCCCGTCGATGTGGAACTGGCCAGTGAGTTCCGTTACCGGGATCCGGTCGTAGGCCCCGATTCACTGGTGATCGCGATCTCCCAGTCGGGCGAGACGATGGACACCCTGATGGCGCTGCGCCACGCAGCCGCCCAAGGCGCCCGCACGCTGGCGATCTGCAACACCGTGGGCTCGACCATCCCGCGCGAAGCGGACGCCGTTCTGTACACGTACGCCGGGCCGGAGATCGCCGTCGCGTCCACCAAGGCGTTTCTCACCCAGATCATCGCCTCGTATCTCGTCGGGCTCTTCCTCGCACAGGTGCGTGGATCCCTCAGCGAGGACGACATCCGAGGGATCCTGCGGGACCTCAACGACATGCCCCAGAAGGTCGATCTCGTCCTGGACACCGTGGAGCCGGTGCGCGCGCTCGCACAGCAGTTGGCCGGCGCCACGTCCGTGCTCTTCCTCGGCCGCCACGTCGGATACCCGGTCGCCCTCGAGGGAGCACTGAAACTCAAGGAGCTCGCCTACATGCATGCCGAGGGATTCCCGGCCGGTGAACTGAAGCACGGACCCATCGCCCTGATCGAGGACGGTGTCCCTGTCGTCGTCGTCGTTCCCTCCCCGCGTGGACGTGCCGTCCTGCACGACAAGATCGTGTCCAACATCCAGGAAGTCCGCGCTCGCGGCGCGATCGTCGTGGCGATCGCTGAAGAGGGTGACGAAGTCATTACGGGCTTCGCGGACCACATCATCCGGGTTCCCGAGGTGCCTCCGCTCATGCAGCCCCTGGTCTCGACTGTTCCCCTGCAGGTCTTCGCCTGTGAGATGGCCACGGTGAAGGGGCACGATGTCGATCAGCCCCGCAACCTCGCCAAGT
>CAZBWA010000077.1:0-6854 GCA_964495555.1 uncultured Bifidobacteriaceae bacterium
GAGATGGCCACGGTGAAGGGGCACGATGTCGATCAGCCCCGCAACCTCGCCAAGTCCGTCACGGTGGAGTGATGATCCCGCTGCTCACCGCGGCGCAGATCCGCGCCGCGGAAGAGGATCTCTTCACGCGCACTCCGGTGGAGACGGTCATGCTGCGCGCGGCGCGTGGAGTGAGCGACGTGTGTCTGCGGCTCCTCGAGGCCGAGCGCGGCCAGGTGGCCGGTGCGGACGTCGTCCTGCTCGTAGGCACCGGGAACAACGGCGGAGATGCGCTCTTCGCCGGTGCGGACCTAGCATCCCGCGGCTGCCGGGTGTCAGCGGTCCAGGTCGGGGAGCGCGTGCACGCGGCCGGTCTCGCCGCACTGCTGGGCGCAGGTGGCACGCTGACCGATTCCCTGGAGGAGGCGCGTGCCCGCTGCGCGGACGCGGACCTGGTGATCGACGGGGTCGTGGGTATCGGTGGACGCGGTGCACTCGACGGGCGGATCGCGAGCCTCCTCGCCGAGGATCCGCTGACGGTCGCGGTCGATATCCCCAGCGGCGTCGACGCCGACACCGGTCATGTCGCCGGTGATGCCGTCCATGCCGATGTCACCGTGACGTTCGGCGCGGTCAAGCCCGGCCTGCTGCTGGCACCGGCGTTCTCCGGTGAGATCGAGGTCGTCGATATCGGGATCACCGTGCCCGAGGAGGTGCCCCTGGCCTCCCTCGAGACCGACGACGTCGAATCCTGGGTTCCGAACCCCGCATGGTCGGACTACAAGTACTCGCGTGGGGTCGTGGGCGTCGCCGCGGGATCCGAGGACTACCCGGGAGCCGGCATCCTCGTCGTGGCCGGTGCGCGTCATGCGAATGTCGGGATGGTGCACGTCTGGGGTAGTAGCCCCGAGGTCGTGCGCGTGTATCCCGATGTGGTCCGCGCGTCGCGTGACCCGCGGGATTGTCCGCGTGTCACAGCGTGGGCCTGCGGTTCCGGTGTGACCTCGCACGACGTGGTGGCTGCCGTGCTCGCCAGCAAGCGGCCGGTGGTGCTGGACGCGGGTGCCCTGCGTCTCATGGCCGACGAGGGGGCCCTCCGGGACTTGGTGACGGCCCGGACCGACGACGGGCTGACGACGGTGCTCACCCCGCACGTCGGAGAGTTCACCGCGTTGTTCCCCGAGATCGACAGTGGTGATCGGGTGCATGCCGCGCGCGATGCCGCGCGCCGCACCGGTGCGATCGTCGTACTCAAGGGAGCGCCCACCGTGATCGCGGATTCCCAGGGGGAGGTGCGCATCGACATCGCCGGCACTCCTGCACTCGCATGCGCGGGCTCAGGTGATGTGCTCACCGGGATCCTGGGTGGGCTCGCAGCGGGTGCCCAGGCACGCGGCGAGCCGGTCGATGTCGACTGCGTGGCCGCGGCGGTATGGCTGCACGGTGTCGCCGGTCAACTGGCCGCCGAGGGAGGACGGACCGTCACGGCCACCGACATCGCCGCGTGCGTGGCCGATGCCGTGGCGATCGCCCGAGGCGGGACACTCTCATGACCTGGCACAGAGCGGCCGCGATCGTCGACCTCGACGCCATCGTCGCGAACACCGAGGTCGTGACGCGCCAGGCCGGTGGCGCGCAGGTGATGGCGGTCGTCAAGGCCGATGCCTACGGGCATGGCGTCGCGCGGGTGGCCCCGACACTCCGCGACGCGGGAGTCCCCTGGCTGGGGGTGGCGTTGCCTGGGGAAGCGGTCGACCTACGTCAGGCGGGCGACCGCGGCCGGATCCTTGCGTGGCTATGGGTGCCGGGTGATCCTCTGGTGACCGCGTGCATCGACCTCGAGGTGGACCTCGGGGTCTCCTCTCGTGAGGGGCTAGCGCAGATCTCCTCTGCCGTGCACGCACGGGGTGAACACGCACGCGTCCACCTGAAGATCGACACCGGGTTATCCAGGAACGGTGCGTCGGAGCGCGAGTGGGAGGGTCTCGTCCGTGCGGCGCTCGAGGACCCACGCATCGACCTCGTCGGCGTGTGGTCGCACCTCGCGCGAGCCGACGAGCCCGAGGTCGGTACGACTCGGGAGCAGGGAGAGCGATTCGTCCGGGCACTCGAAGTGGTCCGCGCACTCGGTGGTGCGCCCGAGTATGTGCACCTGGCCAATTCCGCCGGAATCCTCGTGCATCCCGAGACGCATCACACGCTCGTCCGCAGCGGCATCGCGCTCTATGGCGTGACGCCGGGACCGGGCATCGGCGAGCCTGCTGCGTACGGGCTACGCCCGGCCATGGAGATCCGTGCACGCCTGGCGATGGTCAAGACCATCGAGGCCGGGGCGGGTGTCGGATACGGCCACACCTGGGTCGCGGACCGCGAGACCACGGTCGGCCTGGTGCCCCTCGGGTACGCCGACGGCATTCCGCGGGCCTCGGCCGGTGGATGGGTGTCCGTCGACGGCGAGCAGGCCCCCATCCTGGGCCGGGTCGCCATGGACCAGTTCGTGATCGGGCTTCCGCGAACGGTTCCCGTCGGCACGGATGTCGTGGTGCTCGGCCCCGGTGCGATGGACGCCGAACAATGGGGCGCCACGGCGGGCACGATCGGCTACGAGGTGGTGACGCGTATCGGTGCGCGGCTGCCGCGCCACTACCGTGGTGACACGTGGACGTAACCTCGGTCGCCCGATTCGCCGGGCGGGGAGCCGTGGCCGCCGGTGCTGTGGCCCTCGGTGCCGTCGCGGGGGCCATCGCGGACCGCGTCATCACCCGCGCAGCACCCGACCCCGACGCCCATCACGACGACTTCCATACGACGCCCGATCGCGTCATGAGCGTGCTGGCGGACGACGGCACGTACCTCCATGTGGAGATCGACGACGCCCCCGAGCAGGACGCAGACGTGACGATCGTCTTCGCCCATGGGTACGCCCTGAACCTCAACTCGTGGCACTTCCAGCGAGCGGCGCTCCGTGGTCGCGCGCGTCTCGTGTTCTACGACCAGCGCAGCCATGGACGCAGTGCCCGCGCGGAGTTCGACACCCACCACGTCGAGCAGTTGGGGCGGGATCTGGCCACCGTGATCGAGGCCGCGGCTCCCACGGGGGCGCTGATCCTGGTCGGACACTCGATGGGCGGAATGACGGTGATGGCCTACGTGGCCCAGAACCCCGAGCCGGTGGGGGATCGGATCCGGGGCATCGCGTTGATCGCGACGACTGCGGGCGGCCTGCACGCCAACACGCTCGGACTCCCCGGCCCCCTCGGACGTGCCTTCCAGTCGTGGGGTCCCTCGATCGCTCAGGTGCTGGCGAGCCGTCCCCAGTGGATCGACCGCCTGCAGTGGTCCTCCAGCGACATCGGGATCCTGCTGACGCAGATCTACTCCTTCGGATCGGCTACCCCGGGGCGGCTCGGTCGATTCGTCGCCGACATGCTCGGCGGCACCCCCATCGATGTGGTCGCCGAGTTCCTGCCGGCCCTCCAGGATCACGACAAACGCGATGCACTGCCGTTGATGGCGGATGCGGAACTACTCGTGATCGTCGGGGATCGCGACCGGCTCACGCCGCGGTCATCGAGTGAAGAGATCGTCGCGGTGCTCCCGCACGCGGAGTTCGCCGTCATCCCGGGCGCCGGTCACATGGTCCAGGTCGAGCGACCGGGCGAGGTGAACGTCCTCCTCGGGGGGCTCCTACGGCGGGTGCGTTCCCTGGTCTCCGCGTGATCCGCACCGTGCGCGTCGCACATCCCGACGCCATGCGCGACCTGGGTGCCCGCATCGGAGGGCGGGCGCAGCCCGGCGACGTGATCGTGCTCGACGGGGAGTTGGGCGCCGGCAAGACGACCCTGACCCAGGGCCTGGGTCAGGCACTCGGAGTCGTCGAGCACGTCACCAGTCCTACCTTCGTGATCGCCCGCCTGCATCAGGGTTCGGCGGGGTCCCTGGTGCACGTTGACGCCTATCGGATCGGCAGTCCGCTGGAGATCGACGATCTCGACCTACCCACGGAGGACGCCGTGACCGTGGTGGAGTGGGGTGGGGACTGGTTTCCCACTGCAGTCCTGCGCGTGCGCATCGATCACGCGGCGGACGAGGAGCGAATCGTCGTCATCGACGATCGCGATGGCCGATGGAGTGATCTCGGTGATTGAGCGGATTGTCGCGGTCGAGACCTCAAGTGCATGGACGTCCGTGGCTCTCGCTGATGACGGCGTGGTGCGCGCGTACGCCGAGCACCATGACCCGCGTGGTCACGTCGAGGCGATCGGGGTGCTCGTCGCCTCGACGATCGCGCCCGTGCTGGACGACGGCGTCCCCGTGTCAGGCGTCGTCTGTGGTGTGGGTCCGGGCCCTTACAGCGGACTGCGTGTCGGGGTCTCGTTTGCACGTGCCCTCGCCCGCGGTTGGAACGTGCCGGTCGTCGGCGTGTGCTCCCTCGACGCCGTCGCGACGAGCCAGCGCTCCACCGGGACGTTCCTCGTCACCGGCGATGCCCGGCGGCGGGAGGTCTACTGGGCGGTCTACGACGCCGCGGGGAATCGCACATCGGGACCACTCGTCGGGGATCCGGCGATGGTGCCGGGAGACCTGCCCGTGGTCGCCGGCCACGCCACCGCACGAGATTTGATCGCGACCCTGGATGCCTGGGGAGCGCTCGCCCCGACGACATGGTCCCCGGCGCCCCTGGACCTAGAGCTTGACGACCACGGTGATGCCGGTGCGCGCACCGCGCGTGCTCTGGTCGGGCGCACGCTCCTGCCGGCAGAACCCCTGTACCTGCGTAGCGCGGACATCACGATGCCGGCACGCGGGACGTCATCTCATCCGGTGAGTGCGGGTGTCATATGGACGTGATCCTCGAACCCATGCGCTGGTGGCATATCCCCGAGGTCCACGCGATCGAGACCGAGTGCTTCGCCGTGGATCCGTGGAGCATCGAGCAGTTCTGGCAGGAACTCGCGCAGCCGACACGCACGTACCGGATCGCACGACGGGAGAGCGAAGTCCTCGGGTACGCCGGAATCTTTCACGTCGGCGCGGAGGCCGACATCCAGACCATTGCGGTACGTCCGCACCTGCGGAGGCATGGCATCGGGCGGCTCCTCCTGCGGGAGTTGATGACCACCGCTCGCGCCGCGGGTGCGACATCACTCCTACTCGAGGTGCGCGCGGACAACGCCTCCGCGATCGCGATGTACTCGGAGGAGTCGTTCGAGAAGATCGCGGTGCGCAGTCGCTACTACCCGGACGGGGCTGACGCGCTCATCCTGCGGAGGACCCTGTGACGGACGGGCCGGTGATCCTGGGGATCGAGACCTCATGCGACGAGACCGGCGTCGGGATCGTCATCGGCGATGAGTTGCGCGCCAATGCGCTCGCATCGAGCGTCGTGGAGCAGGCGCGTTTCGGCGGGGTGGTGCCGGAAGTCGCCAGCCGAGCACACCTGGAGGCGATGATCCCCACGATCGATCGTGCATGCGTGGAGGCGGGGATCGACCTCGCCGATGTCGATGCGATCGCGGTGACCTCGGGCCCCGGACTCGTGGGCTCGCTGCTCGTGGGTGTCGCGACGGCCAAGGCGCTCGGTGCGGCCGTGGGTCGCCCGGTCTACGGCGTCAACCATCTCGCCGCGCACGTTGTGGTCGACGAACTCGAGCACGGACCCCTGCCGGAATCGGTCGTGGGTCTACTCGTCTCCGGCGGACACACATCCCTCATCCGACTCGATCCGCACGGAGTGACGCCCCTGGGGCAGACCCTGGACGACGCCGCGGGGGAGGCCTTCGACAAGGTCGCCCGGCTGCTGGATCTGCCCTTCCCGGGGGGCCCGGCCATCGACCTCTGCGCCCGGGACGGGGATCCGGAGGCGATCGCCTTCCCGCGCGGCCTGGCGGGGGCGGGCCTCGACTTCTCCTTCAGCGGGCTGAAGACGGCCGTGCTGCGGTGGCTCACCGCCCAGCAGGGAAGCAAGGTGCGGCGGGCGGACGTCGCGGCGAGCTTCCAGGAGGCGGTCGCCGACGTCCTCAGCGCCAAGGCCGTGGCCGCCTGCCGGGAGGCCGGCGTCGACCACCTCGTGGTCGGGGGTGGGGTGGCGGCCAACACGCGGCTGCGGACCCTGGTCACGGAGCGGGCCGGGGCCGCCGGGGTGCAGGTGCGGATCCCCCGCCCCGGCCTGTGCACCGACAACGGCGCCATGGTCGCCGCCCTGGGAGCCCGCCTGGTGCGGGCCGGGCAGCCACCCTCGCCGGGGGACTTTCCCGCGACCTCCACGATGGACGTCGGCCAGACCGTCCGCTAGCGACACGGCTGGCACTCGAATTGACAGAGTGCTAATCGCCGCGTACTGTTCTCATTGGCACTCTCCCTGTGAGACTGCCAATCGACCTAACCGAAGCCGTCCACCCGGGCGGCCCCCGACGTACCGGAGGAAGCACCGTGTCGGTCTCCATCAAGCCCCTCGAGGACCGCATCCTCGTTCAGACCCTCGACGCCGAGCAGACCACTGCATCCGGCCTCGTGATCCCGGACACCGCGAAGGAGAAGCCCCAGGAGGGCAAGGTCCTCGCCGTGGGTCCGGGTCGTTTCGACGAGGACGGCGACAAGCGGATCCCGCTCGACATCAAGGTGGGTGACACCGTCATCTACAGCAAGTACGGCGGCACCGAGGTGAAGTACAACAACGAGGAGTACCTCATCCTCTCCGCTCGCGACGTACTCGCGGTCATCGAGAAGTAGAACCCCCTGTCGATGCCCCGGCCCCGCTCGACCCGGGGTCGGGGCATCACTGACTAAGAGGAAACCATGTCAAAGATTCTGGAATTCGACGAGAGCGCACGTCGCAGCCTCGAGCGCGGTGTGGACGCACTCGCAGACGCAGT
>CAZBWA010000078.1:0-6625 GCA_964495555.1 uncultured Bifidobacteriaceae bacterium
ACATCGTCGAACACGTAGAACTCGGCCTCAGGCCCGAAGTAGACGGTGTCGGCGATCCCGGTGGAGCGCAGGTAGGCCTCGGCCTTGGCCGCGACGTTGCGCGGGTCGCGGCTGTAGGGCTCATTGGTGAACGGATCCAAGATGGAGAAGTTCATCACCAGGGTCTTGGCGGTCCGGAACGGATCGATGAAGGCCGTCGCCGGATCCGGCACCAGCTTCATGTCCGACTCGTGGATCGCCTGGAAGCCGCGGATCGAGGAGCCGTCGAACATGAGGCCGTCCTCGAATGCCTCGGACCCGAACGACGATGCGGGCACATTGAAGTGCTGCATCACGCCCGGGAGATCGATGAATCGAACGTCCACGAATTCGACGTTCTCGTGCTTGATGTACTTCAGGACCTCGTCTGCGTTCTTGAACATGGAGCCTCCGTACTCGCCTCGCGCGGTGACCGTGTGCCACCTGGTCAGAACGTAGGAAAGCGGGGTGACGCGCCCGTATCCCGCCTGTTTCGCCCGTGTTAACCCGATACCGTGCCGGGATGGGTCGGGACTTCGCTGGGTGCCCGACGGCCCGGCTCGGGCGCCGGGTGGTCGCCCTGGCGATCGATTGGCTCGCCAGCCTGCTCGTCGTGCGCCTGACCTTCGGGCAGTTCGGATACGGGTCCACGGAGTCCTCGTTCGCCACCCTCGGCGTGTTCTTCGCGGAGGTGACGCTGCTCACATGGCTGGCCCAGGGGTCCTTCGGGCAGCTCATCGTGGGGCTTCGCGTCATCATGACCGACGGGTCACGGTTGTCGCTCTGGCGGGCAGCCCTGCGCACCGCGCTGATCTGCCTGGTGATCCCCGCTGTGATCTACGACGAGGACGGCCGCGGACTCCACGACCGGGCGGTCGGGTCCGTGTGCGTACGTGTGCGCTAGCGGGGGCGGCGCACCTGACGCGCCGACGTCGGGATGGGGCCCTTGGGGATGGGCATGGAGTTCTGGGCGTTGCCGAGCGCCTCGAGTCGGCGGCGCACCTCGGTGATCTCGCCTCCGCGAAGATTGCGGGGCAGCTTGGAGATCGCCCGCTGTAATTTCGTGATGGAGACCTGACCCTCGTCGTTGCCCACCTGGACCTCGTAAATCGGCACATCGGGGACCCAGCGGGCGGTCCTCTTGCGTTCGTTCGCGAGCATATGGGCGACACGGGTCGCGGGACCTTCGCCGACGAGGATGACACCGGGCTTGCCCACCACGCGGCTGATCATGTCCTGATTGCGGCTCACCGCGACGGCCGGCGTGACCGCCCATCCACGCATGTTCTGCAGCACCGCGGCGGCAGCGCCCGGCTGCCCTTCGATGCGCTTGTACGCGGCACGCATCGCCCGGCGGCTGAACCAGAAGGTCGCCGCGAGGAGGCCCGTGGGGACCCCCAGCAGGATGCCGGTGAGCCAGTTGACGAGGAGCCCGACGGGGATCGCGACGGCGGCGCCGGCGCCGATCAGGATCCCGACGACCTCGAGTGGGAGGGTCGGGTAGGCCGATTGCGTGAGTTTCCAGTTCTGTCCGATCGTGGACAGACTCGAACGAATACGACCCTTCGCCATGCCGGAAGCCTAATGACGGGAACTACAGCGGAGCGTGGAGGGTGATGGCATCGCCGGGACGAATCACGCCTGGATGATCCACCCAGCCGGTCACCCCGCGCAGGCCCATCGCGGCCTTCGGGAAGGCCTCGGGTCGCGTGCCGTACGCATCGTGCAGGAGCCCGCCGGCGATGACGCACGGGTAGTTCTCGCCTCCCACGATGATGACCGCGCCACTGGGGAACTCCATGCGAGTCATCGCGGGAAGCGACGTGAGCCCGGGGATCCCGGAGGTGCAGATGTTGTCGGCGATCACCCCGGGCTCCAGTCGAGGGATGCCCATGGTCGACGCGATCGTCTCCAGATCGCCGAGATCCACGATGGACACCTGACGGTGGTTGCGGATGGTCGTCCCGCGTGGGTAGACCTTGGCTGTGCGCGTGTCGGACTGCATCGTCTCGCCATAGTGGCGGTCACCGACGGCACCGCTGAAGGTCAACTCGAGGCTGTCCACGGCTATCGGCGTCGGTGAATCCGCGGGCCACACGTGCAGGGCCGTGACCTCGGGGGCACTCATGCCCGGGCTGCCGCTGCTTGCGCGTAGAGCCGGCCGGCGCGGTAGCTCGATCGCACCAGCGGACCGCTCATCACACCGAGGAATCCGATCTCCTCGGCGCGGGAGGACCACCGGGCGAATTCGTCGGGGTGCACCCATCTCTCGACCGGGTGGTGACGCGGGGTGGGTCGCAGGTACTGCGTGATGGTGATGAGGTCGCAGCCGGCGGCGTGCAGGTCGACGAGGGCCGTGTCGATCTCCTCGTCGGTCTCCCCGAGGCCCAGGATGAGATTGCTCTTCGTTACGAGGCCGGCGGCGCGCGCCTGGGTCAACACGTCGAGGCTGCGGTCGTAGCGGAATGCGGGTCGGATCCGCTTGAAGATCCGTGGGACGGTCTCGAGATTGTGCGCCAGGACGCTGGGCCCGGCGTCGAATACCTGGCCGAGCAGGTGCGGGTCTCCGGAGAAGTCGGGGATGAGGACCTCGACTCCGATCCCGGGGTTCAGATCACGGATCATGCGGACCGTTTCGGCATACAGCCAGGCGCCCTCGTCCGGCAGGTCGTCCCGCGCCACGCCGGTGACGGTGGCGTACCGCAGTCCCATGGTGCGCACGGATTCCGCCACGCGTCGCGGTTCGTCACGGTCGAGGGGCTCCGGTCGCCCGGTGTCGATCTGGCAGAAATCGCAACGCCGGGTGCACTGCTCGCCGCCGATGAGGAAGGTCGCCTCGCGGTCCTCCCAGCATTCGTAGATGTTCGGGCACCCGGCTTCCTGGCAGACGGTGTGCAGGCCCTCGCGGTCGACGAGGTCCCGGATCTGGCTGTACTCGGGGCCGGTCCGCAGCGTGGTGCGGATCCACGCGGGCTTGCGTTCGATCGGGACAGCGGAGTTTCGGACTTCAAGCCGCAGCAGTTTGCGACCCTCGGGATCGGCCGTGACGCTCACGTGTCCAGCCTAGGCACGCAGGAGACCCAGCCGTGGCACGAGGACGTCGAGGACCTCGGGCACGGGCACCTCCCGGCCGAGTTCGCTGCTCAGGGAGGTGACCGACGCATCACGGATGCCGCACGGGACGATCCGATCGAACCAGGTGAGGTCGCAGTCGCAGTTGATCGCGAATCCGTGCATCGTCACCCCGTTGGCCACGCGGATGCCGATCGCGGCGATCTTGCGATCCGGGCCACGGGCGTCCGCCGGCACCCAGACCCCGCTGCGTCCCGGGATTCGATCCGTGGACAGTCCGAAGTCGGAGCACACCTCGATGATCATCGACTCGATGCGGCGCACATACGCGACCACGTCGATCGGATCCGGCAGATGCAGGATCGGGTAGCCGACGATCTGCCCGGGTCCATGCCAGGTGATCTTCCCTCCGCGGTCGACGTCGATCACGGGTGTCCCGTCGAGTGGTCGTTCGAGCGGCTCGGTGCGCCGCCCGGCTGTGTAGACGGGTGGGTGTTCGAGAAGGAGCACGACATCGGGGGCACCGGCCACGACCTGCGCATGTGTGGCGCGCTGCATCTCCCACGCCTCGGTGTAGTCGATCGCCTCGGGACCCAGGCCGATCACACGGGTCTCGAGCGCCACGGCACTCGGTGTCACGCGATCACCTTAAGCCCGAGTGACGCGATGGCGGCATCCGCTGCGCGCCGCCCGCTGACCATCGCTCCCTGGATGGACGAGGTGTCGCGAAAGTCTCCGGCGATGAACAGTCCGTCGTCCAGGGCGACGGGGCGACGGACGGAGAAGGGCGGCAGCATCGCGGGGAGCGCGTGCGGGATCGCGTACACCCCGATCATGTCCCAGTCGGTGGTCGAGGTGCGCAGCATGCGCTGCAGGTGCGCACGCACCCGCGCCTGGTGTTCACCGCCCGTCTCGGTGCCGAGCACAGACGTGGAGACGAGGACCCTGGTGTCGGGGGAGTACTCGGCGACCGCATTGCTGAGGGCCACCGCGTTCACGATCGGACCGCTGTGCTCGCCGTCGACGACCAGGACACCGAGTCCGTCGGTGATGCGTGTCCCCGATGGTGCGACGAAGTACCAGGTGGTCACGGAGTTCCATTGCGGAGCCGTGAGTGAGGGGAGGAGTGCAGAGGCAGAGGAGCCGTCCGTGGCGACGATGACCGCGCGTGCACTGACCGAGCCTTCGGCGTGCTCCACGAGGGTCGGCGTCACGGTCCGGACGGGACTCCCGGTGATGACGCTGCCGTCAGGCAGGGCGTCACGCAGTTGGCGGGGGAGCGCGCGCATCCCGGTGCGCGGGAGCGAGGGTCGCCCGCGCACGAACGACCGAAGGGTGAGGTCCAGGAAGTGGCGCGAGGTGCGCAGCTCCGATTCGAGGAAGACGCCCGTCAGGAAGGGGCGCAGTACGCGGTCGTAGAGGCGTGCATCGACTCCCGTGGCACGGAGGGCCACGCTGGCCGGTGCGTCCTCGCGCGCCAGTACGTGATCGATGGGATCGCGGGAGCAGGACCACGCGTAGCGGGCGAAGCGGAGTTTGCTCGCCGGAGAACCGGTGCGCGGGGAGGCGGCGTCCGCGGTCCATCCGGGGAGGCGTCGGGGGTCACCGAGACGGGCATGGCCGCTCTCGAGGGCCACCACGACGCCGGGGGTCAGCGGCGTGAGGTCGAGTGCGTCGTGGTCGAGCACCCGGGCCGCCTCCGGATAGGCCGGGTTGTAGAGCTGGAAGCCTCGATCGAGGATGAATCCATCCACGTCGTCCGAGCGCACGCGTCCGCCGACGTCGTCGGCTGCCTCAATGACGCGCACATCCAGGCCGTGGATGGACGCCTCGCGCGCCGCGGCGAGACCGGCAAGGCCAGCGCCCACGATGGCGATGTCACAGCGATCGTCGGGCATGGCCCTAGGAATCGAGGGCTGCGCGAATGGCGCTGCTGATAGTGGGGTCGAGCCAGGTGAAGCCGTGCTGCTCCAGCACGGTCGGCACCACGCGGATGCTGCCGAGGACCTCCGAGGAGAACTCCCCGAGCACGGTCTTGAGGGCGAACGACGGGACGGGGAGAAGGGTGGGGCGGCCGAGGACGCGGCCCATCGCCGCCGTGATCTCGGCATTCGTCGATGGCGACGGGGCGACGAGGTTCACCGGGCCGGAGAGTTCCTCGCGCTCGGCGAGGAACTCCAGGGCACGCACCTCGTCACGCAGGGAGATCCACGACCAATATTGGCGACCTGAGCCCATGCGTCCACCGACTCCGAGGCGGAAGAGCGGGAACATGCGGGCCCACGCCCCGCCTTCCTTTGCGACGACGAGGCCGGTCCGCGCATGCGTGACGCGGATTCCGCCTGCGGCCGCGGGCTCGGAGGCTGCTTCCCATGCCCGCACGACATCGGCCAGGAAGCCGCTGCCTGCCGGGGAGGACTCGTCGACTGCGCGGTCGCCCGTGTCTCCGTAGTAGCCGATGGCCGAACCGGCAACGAGCGCGCGCGGGCGCGGATTCATCTCGAGCATCGCGCGCACGATGGTGTGGGTCCCCTCGACGCGGGAGTCGAGGATCTCTCGCTTGTACTCGTCGGTCCATCGGTGGTCTCCGACACCTGCCCCCGCCAGATGCACGACGACATCTGTTCCGGCGAGGCCTGCGACATCCACCGTGCCCGCCTTCGGGTCCCAGCGGACCTCGTCGGGCCCCTGCGGATCCCGGCGCACCAGGCGGATCACCTCGTGTCCCTGGGAACGTAGGTGGCGGACGAGGGCTCCGCCGATCAGCCCCGAGGCACCTGTGACCGCGTAGCGCATCGGACTACAGACCGAGCTCGGCGTCGAACTCGGCCGATTCGAGACGCGCCTTGATCACCGAGAGGAAGCGCGCGGCATCGGCGCCGTCCACGATCCGATGATCGTAGGAGAGTGCGAGGTAGACCATCGAGCGAATCGCGATCACGTCCTGTCCCGCGTCGTCCTGAGTCACGATGGGCCGCTTCACGACAGCGCCGGTGCCCAGGATCGCGACCTGCGGCATGTTCACGATCGGAGTGTCGAAGAGCGCGCCACGACTGCCCGTGTTGGTCACGGTGAAGGTTCCCCCGGACAGTTCGTCGGGGGAGACCTTGTTCGTACGCGTGCGTTCGGCGAGGTCGGCGATCTTGCGCGCGAGGCCCGCGATGTTCAGGTCACCGGCGTCCCGGATCACCGGCACGAGGAGTCCGCGGTCGGTGTCGACGGCGATTCCCAAGTTCTCCTGATCGTGGTAGGTCACGGTGCGGGCAGACATGTCGATCGATGCATTGAGTTGTGGGAACTGCTTCAGCGCCTCGATCGATGCTTTGCAGAAGAACGGTAGGAAGGTGAGCTTCACACCTTCCCGTGCTTCGAAGTCCCGCTTGACCCGTGCCCGCAGTGCATTGATGCGCGTGACATCGACTTCGACCACCGTCGTCAACTGTGCCGACGTCTGGAGTGACTCGACCATGCGCTCGGCGATGATCTCGCGGAGGCGCGTCATCTTCTCGGTGCGACCTCGCAGCGGTGACGCAGA
>CAZBWA010000079.1:0-6597 GCA_964495555.1 uncultured Bifidobacteriaceae bacterium
CCAGGGCCTCGAACAGCGCGGCCCAGATGTAGCCGATGGAGTTCGCCGTGGTGCGGACCTGCGTGATGCGCTCGAGTTCGATGCCGTCCATGAGCACCTCGATGTCGGCGAGGCTGTCGATGGCGACTCCCACCTTCCCCACCTCACCGCGAGAGCGGGGGTTGTCCGAGTCCAAGCCCATCTGGGTGGGCAGGTCCAGTGCGACGCTGAAGCCGGTCAGCCCCTGTGCCAGCAGGGCCTTGAAGCGGGCATTGGTCTCGGCCGCCGTACCGAAACCGGCGTACTGACCCATGGTCCACACGCCCGGATCGGCGGAGATACCGCGGGTGTAGGGGAACTGCCCCGGCTGCTCGGTCATCCGCGCGCCTCCGCGTTCAATTGTTCGCGTAACACCTTCTTGGCGATCTTCCCTGTCGAGTTGAGGGGAAACTCGTCCACGATCCGGATGTCCTTGGGCTTCTTGTAGGACGCCATCGTCGCGCGGCAGTGATCGAGGACCTGCTCCGTGGTCACCGTCGCACCGGGTGCCACGGTGAACAAGGCTGTCACGTGCTGACCCCACTCGGGATCCTCGACGCCGATCACCGCGACCTCGTGCACGCCGGGAACGGCGGCGATGACGTCCTCGATCTCCCGCGGGTAGATGTTGTAGCCGCCCGAGATGATCATGTCCCCCTTGCGGTCGACGAGGAAGAGTCGCTCGTCGGCATCCACGCGTCCGAGGTCCCCGGTGTGCAGCCATCCCTCGCGGACAGCCTTCGTGACATTGGGATCCTCCGCCGCTTGGCCGTAGTAGCCGCGCATCACATGGTCCCCGCGAGTGATGACCTCACCGATCTCACCGACAGGGACATCGATTCCGTTTTCGTCCACGATGCGGACCTCGACGCCGTTGCAGGGGATCCCCGCGCTGGTCAACACCTCGGCGTCGCCTGCGATCCCCCGTGCATGGTCCTCCGGGCCGAGCACGGTCACCGGGGGGATGGCTTCGACCAGTCCGTAGTACTGCGACATATGCGAGGTGATCCGTTCGAAGCACTGACGAATCTGCTCGGGGGGCATGGGGGCCCCCGCGTATCCGAGCACCTCGAGACCGGCCATGCGCTCGCGCGAGATGTCCGGGAGGGCCAGGAGTCGCGCCACCATCGTCGGAACCATCGCCGTTCCGGTCGCACCCTGGTTCTCCACGGCGTCGACGACCGCCTCGGCGTCGAACGCCTTGTGGACGATCTGCGTGGCTCCGAAGGTGAAGCACGGCAACACGAACAACCCGCTCGTGTGCGTGACCGGGCCGGCGTGCAACCAGCGGGTGCGCTCATCGGGGAGCTTCCCGAAGAAGTCGGTGATCATGTTGTGCAGGCTCGCCATGCGATTGCGATGGGTACGGATCGCGCCCTTCGGGCGTCCGGTGGTGCCGCTCGAGTAGTTGAGAGACACGAGGGCGTCGGGGTCAACGGAGAGCAGTAGGGGCTCACTCGACTGCGCCGCAAGGAAGCGCTCGTACGGGATCGCGTCGGCATCTCCGTTGATGACGATGACGTGGTCGACGAGTTCACGCACTCCGGCGGCGTCGTCCCAGAACTTCGCGTCCAGGATCAGTGCCTTGGGCGAGCAGTCCGTGGCGATGCGCACCCAGTCGGAGGGGTGGAGGCGGTAGTTCAACGCGACGCGACACAGACCCGCCGTGCTGATGCCGAGGTCGGTCTCGATGTAGGTGTTCTGATTCGACTGGAGGTCGAGGACCCGGTCACCCGTCTCCAGTCCGAGCGCACGCAGGGCGCGAGCCAACTGCATGACGCGCCCTCCCGTGCGCCCGAAGGTGCTCTCGCCCTCGGGTCCGATCAGTGCGATGCGATCGCGGTAGCGAGACATCGATCGTGAGACAAGCCGGCCTACGTCCATCTCAGACTTCCTCCAGGGGTGGGACATACATCGCATCCAAGATCCAGCACCCGTCAGGTGTGACGGTCACCGGATTGAGGTCCAGCTCGAAACCCGTGGGCCACGATCGCACCCCGTCCGCAACGCGCGCGACCGCTTCGACCAAACCCGTGCGGTCGCCCGGAGCTGCACCGCGGACACCCGCGAGCAGACGACCCAGGACCGTCTCGTCGATCATCGCCTCGATATCCGAGGTATCCACCGGGAGCAGGCGCACCGCTGCATCCGCGACGACCTCGGTGAGCACGCCCCCGACACCGACGGTCAGTACCGGGCCCAGAGGGCTCGGTGCGACTCCGACGATGACCTCGGTGCCGCCGGGCACGAAGCGTTCGACGAGCACCGCGCCGCCGAGGGCGGCGAGTCGGGTGAAGACGTCCTCGGCGCCCTCCTCTCGGACGTCGAGGACCACGCCGCCCGCGTCGCTCTTATGCAACAGTCCGGGGACCACGGCCTTGAAGACTGCTCGACCACCCACCGTCTCCACCGCTGCCCGCGCATCGGCAGCCGTGGAGACGAGGACCGACTCAGGGATCGGCAGTCCGTTGCCGGCGAGGAGCACCTTCAGGTCCTTCTCCGTGGCGCCCCCCTCCGGTACCGGAATCTCGGGATACCGCGGGCCCGCGTGGTCGCGCGTCGGGAGAGATGTCGCGTGCAGGGCCGCGAGCGCGGCGATGGCACGTTCGGGGGTGGGGTAGACGGGGACGCCCGCCTCGGCCAAGAGGCGCGCACCATCAGGGGCTAGGGCTGCTGATCCGGTGCGGACGGCCACCACCGGGAGGTCCGTAGCCGCACGCACGGCGCCGAGTGCGCGGGCGATGCGGGCGACGTCGTTCCCCACGAGCACAGCGAAGCACGCGACGATCGCCTCGACGTTCGGATCCCGGGAGACGTGATCGAGGCAGTCCTCGAAGAGTCCCGGTTCGGCCATCACGGCCGCCGTGACGTCGACCGGATTGGTTGCATTGCCGTAGGCCGGCACGATCGACTCGAGGCGCGCGATGGTCGCCGGCTCCAAGGAGGCGAGGTCCAGGCCCTCGCGCTCGATGGCGTCGGCGGCGAGGATTCCGCTGCCACCGGAGGTGGTGACCACGGCGACGGCCGTGCCCGTCATTCGTCGGCCAGTGGCGAGGAGGGCTCCGGCATCGAGTAGCGCGTCGATATCGCGCACGCGTGCCACTCCGGCGGCGGCGAGCGCCGAGTCCACCACGGCATCGGGTGCCGCGAGGGCACCGGTGTGCGACGCCGCTGCCGTCGCTCCCGCGGACGATCGACCGGCCTTGAGCAGTGCGATGGGGATCTGCCCTGCAGCCACACGGAGCGCCGCGATGTCGGTCAGCGACTCGACGTACATGAGGAGTGCGTCGATCGAGTCGTCGTGCGCGAGCGCGACGGCGACGTCCGTGGCCGTGACGTCGGCTTCGTTGCCCGTCGTGACGGCGACACCGATAGGGACCCCGCGCTCCAACCCGAGCGACAGGGTGCCGAACCCCAATGCGCCCGACTGGCTCACCAGCCCGAGGCGCCCATCGGGGAGCGGCGTCGACGGCGAGGAGAACACCGGGGAGAAGGTGGCAAGCACATGGTGTGGGCCGCCCACGGATCCGATGCAGTTGGGACCCACCAGTCGCATGCCGCCGGAGCGTGCGATGTCGACAAGGTCGCGTTGGGCGATCTCCCCCTCGGGCCCGGCTTCGCCGAATCCGGAACTCATCACGATGCACACGTCCACGCCGACGGCAGCGCAGTCGGAGACGGCATCACGGACCGCCGCGGCCGGGACCATGACCAGGGCCAACTCGACATGACCGGGAACGTCACGCAGCGAGGCATATGCCTCGATGCCCAGCACGGTGCCACCCTTCGGATTGACCGGGTAGATCGTCCCGGCGTAGCCGTAGCGCTGCAGATAGTCGAGGGGGAGCCGACCGAGAGCCCCGGCACGCTCCGTGGCACCGATCACCGCGATGGACGAAGCGGCCCACAGTGACCTCAGTGCCTCCGGCGCCGGCACCACCACCGCTGGATCCCGCGCATCGATCACGGGAGGATCGCGATCCCCTCGATCTCGACCAGGGCCGTGTCATCCCAGAGGCGTGTGACTCCGACGAGCGTCATCGCGGGATAGTCGCGGCCCACGAGTTGACGCCAGATTGCGCCGAGCTCCCGCGCATGCGCCCGGTAGTCGACGGGGTCGACACTGAAGATCGTCACCTTCGACAGGTCCTTTCCCTCCCCACCTGCTGCACGCAGGGCGGTCATCAGGTTGCCGAGGGCGACCTCGAACTGCTCGACGATTCCTTCCCCGACGATCACGCCGTCCGCGTTGAGCGCGGTCTGTCCGGCGAGGTAGACGGGGCGACCGGAGTCGGCGCGCACGGCATGGGAGAAGCCGATCGGCGCGGCGAGTTCCGGTGGGTTGACCCGTTCGATGCTCACGACTGCACGCTCCCACCGTCGATGACGATGCCCTGGCCGTTGATGCCTCCCGTGTCGGCGACGAGCATGTCGACGACCGCGGCGACTTCGTCAGTCGTGATGAGCCGCTTGATCGGATGCGTGTTCTCCAGAGTCGCGCGGGCGGCGGCCATGTCGATGCCGGTCTTGGCGACGATCGACTCGAGTGCGCGATCCGTCAGCGGCGTATCCACGTATCCAGGACAGACCGCGTTGACGGTGACTCCCGTCGTCGCCAACTCCATCGCTACGGCCCGCACGACGCCGAGGATGCCGTGCTTGGCCGCGGCATAGGCGGTGATGTAGGGCACGCCCACCTTCGAGGCGATGCTCGCGATGACGACGATCCGACCGAATCCCGCCTGCTTCATCGGAGGTGCCGCAGCACGGATGAACCGGAACGGTGCGGTGAGGTTGACGTCCAGCATCTGCTGCCACAACTCGTCATCGGTGCGATGGAGCGGCGCGGAGATGGCCTCCCCCGCGTTGAGCACGGCGACGTCGATGCCGCCCCAGGCGGAGACCACGTCCGCGACGAGGCGATCGGGCGCACCCGGATCGGTCACGTCGGCAGGAAGCACCAGGGTGGGGACGTCGAGCGAGGCGGCCAGGGACTCCAGGTCCCCGACGGAGCGCGCGGTGAGTGCGACCTGGTGTCCGGAGGCGGCCAGGTGCTCCACAATGGTGCGACCGATGCCGCGTGAGGCGCCGGTGACCAGACACCGGAGGGGAGGACGCCGCGTCATCGATCCGCCTTTCCGCCCCTAGGCGATAGTGCGCTTCCTTGCCGATCGGCAATAATACGCTACATGCCTCGTGCCGTCCTCGTCGAAGCCCGCAGGAGCGTCTTCGGCAAGAACCGGGGTGGACTCAGCCACATCCGCCCCGACGATCTGCTGGCGACGGTACTCGCCGATCTGGTCGCCGGTGTCCCATCCCTGGATCCCGCCCGCATCGACGACGTCGTGATGGGAGATGCCAACGGCGCGGGCGAGGACAACCGCAACGTGGCCCGCATGTCCGCACTGCTGGCCGACCTGCCGGTGACCGTGCCCGGGGTGACGCTCAACCGTCTCTGCGGATCCGGCGCGGAGGCGATCGTCCAAGCCGCCCGCGCCATTCGCGCCGGGGACGCCGACATCGTCCTGGCCGGCGGAGTCGAATCCATGAGCCGCGCCCCGTGGGTGGTGGAGCGCACCGACGAGCCCCTCGGCCCGGAGACGAAGCTCGAGCAGACCACGGTGGGGTGGCGCCTGGTCAATCCCCGTTTCCCCTCCCACTGGACCGACAGCCTCGGCGCCTGCGCCCAGCGCAGCGCCGAGCACCTCGGCATCACGCGCCTGGAGCAGGACGAGTGGGCGCTGCGCTCCCATGAACTCGCCGGAGCAGCGTGGGATGCCGGGCGCTTCGACGGATACGCCATCCCCGTGGCCGGCGTTACGCGCGATGAGCCGATCCGCCCCGACACGAGCCTGGCAAGGCTCGCAGAGTTGAAGCCCGCCTTCACTCCCGAGGGGTCGGTCACGGCGGGTAACTCCTCCCCCATCACCGACGGTGCGGTCGCGACCCTCCTGACCTCGGAGGAGACCGCCCGCGCACTCGGTCTCGACCCGATCGCGTCGATCAGCGCCTCCGTGGTGGTGGCCGTGGAACCCGATCGCTTCGCCAACGCACCCGTGCCGGCTGTGCGCAAACTGCTCGCTCGCACGGGTCTGCGCGCATCGGATATCGACCTGTTCGAGATCAACGAGGCTTTCGCCGCCATGGTCCTCACCGTGCTGAGGGAGGCCGACGAGATCGACGCCGCCAAGGTGAACCCCCACGGTGGTGCCATCGCGATGGGCCACCCCGTCGGGGCATCGGCCGCCCGGGTCGTGGCCGACACCGCGCGGGAACTCCGTCGTCGCGGCGGGGGTCGTGGCATCGCGACCGCCTGTATCGGCGTAGGTTTGGGAATCGCGGTTCTCGTGGAGGCGACATGATCCGGATCGAAGAGTTCACCGACATCACCTACGCGGTGGTCGACAACGTCGCGGTGATCACGATCAACCGACCCGATCGCTACAACGCGCTACGTGGCCGCACGGTGGATGAGTTGATCTACGCCTTCCGGTACGCATGGGTCGACGCGGCCGTCGGTGCGATCATCCTGACCGGCGCCGGGGAGAAGGCCTTCTGCAGTGGCGGGGACCAGAAGGA
>CAZBWA010000080.1:0-6554 GCA_964495555.1 uncultured Bifidobacteriaceae bacterium
CGGTGCCGCTCGCATTCCTGCAACTCGAGGGTCTGGGCGTCGGTGATGTGGTCCAGCCGCGTTACATCGCGCCCCTGCTGCTGCTCGTCGTCATGGTCGCCCTGCTCGACTCCGACGCATTCCCCACCGGTGTGCGGTGGACGATCACCATCGGCCTCGCGGGCAGCGCGAGCATGGCGTGGTGGGTGTTCGCCCACCGCTTCGCCTACGGATCCACGGTGGGATGGTTCGACGCGGAAGCGGTCGCGCCCTACGCGGTGGGCTGGATCACGGTCACGGTGGCGGGATTCGTCTGGTTGTGGGCGGCGATGCGCGTGGACGCGCGTGCCAGAATGCTGGGATGACGTCCTACCCGTGGGCCGATGCGAAGGTCTACGTGGCCGGACATCGTGGTCTGGTGGGATCCGCGATCGTGCGGGCCCTCGAGGCAGCCGGTGCGGGGGAGATCATCGGATTCCGCTCCTCGGAACTCGACCTGCGTGATCGCGAAGCGACCTTCGCCGCGATCCTCGAAGCCAAGCCCGATGTGGTGATCGACGCGGCCGCACGTGTCGGCGGGATCATGGCGAACTCGACCTACCCGGTCGACTTCCTCAAGGACAACATGCTCATCCAGACGAACGTCATGGATGCCGCGCACGAAGCGAAGGTGGACCGGTTCCTGTTCCTCGGGTCCTCGTGCATCTACCCGCGTCACGCGACCCAGCCGATCCGTGAGTCGTCCCTGATGACCGGACCCCTGGAACCGACGAATCAGGCGTACGCGATGGCGAAGATCGCCGGCATCTACTACATCGAGGCGTTCCGGACGCAGTATGGACACCGGTGGATCTCCGCGATGCCCACGAACCTGTATGGGCCGAACGACAACTTCGATCTCGAGACCTCGCACGTGCTGCCCGCGTTCATCCGTCGCTTCCATGAGGCGAAGGTCAGCGGAGCTTCGACGGTGACGGTGTGGGGCACGGGGTCACCACGTCGCGAGTTCCTCCACGTCGACGATCTGGCCCAGGCCTGCCTCACACTCATCGACGTCTACGACTCTCACGAGACCATCAACGTCGGGTGGGGCGATGACCTGCCGATCCGGGAA
The DNA here is from genome assembly GCA_964495555.1 of uncultured Bifidobacteriaceae bacterium. Lineage (GTDB taxonomy): Bacteria > Actinomycetota > Actinomycetes > S36-B12 > S36-B12 > VGCC01. Next base: position 1,094 of record CAZBWA010000080.1, read on the forward strand.
CTCGCCGAAACCGTCGCATCCGTCGTCGGGTTCGAGGGAACCATCGAGTGGGACTCGGCCAAGCCCGACGGCATGCCCCGCAAACTCCTCGACACCTCCCGCATCAACGCCCTCGGCTGGAAACCCTCGATCACCCTGCGCGACGGCCTGGCCTCCACCTACGCCTGGTTCGTGGAGAACGTCGACTCCCTCCCCGTCCGGACCCACTGACATGTCCGACTTCACGGAGGAACCGACCCAGATCCTCCTGCCCGGACGCCGCTCACTCCTGGTGCGCCTGTCGGTCAACGAGGGCATGCGCCCGGCGCTTCTGGATCTGTTGAACACCTACGCCGACAACCTCAGCGAGGAACCCGGCACCGAGGTCTTCATGATCTCCATCGATCCCGATGACGCGAACCTGGTCTGGTTGTTCGAGGTCTTCAAGGACGAGGAGGCCGAGGAGGCGCACCGTGCATCGTCGGGATTCGCCTCCATGATGAACTCGATGCCGCCACTGCTGGCGTCCCCACCCGCGGTCCTCCGCACGACACCGCTGCGGATGACGCTGCAGGAGGACTCCCTCACCGAGGACTGGGCCCTCTAGCCCCCTTTGCTTCTCCTGCGCGCCCGGGAGTGCGCGCACTCTCGTGATCGAGCACGCAGCGTGTCGGTCTCACTCCCCCATGCAGCACACTGTTCCCCTGCACTCAGGCGTCCTTGCTGGCTTCCTGGGTGGATCGGATCGGTAGTGGAGGTGCCATGGCGGGATCCCGCCTCGACCCCTGGGTCGAGCACTACGCCACGCGTGCCCGGGGCATGACGGCCTCGGAGATCCGCGCCCTGTTCTCCGTCGCCAGCCGGCCCGAGGTGGTCTCCCTCGCCGGGGGCATGCCCTACGTCTCGGCTCTCGACATGGACACCCTCGCCGACACCGTCGCGTCGGTGATCCGCGAGTCCGGCGCGCAGGCACTGCAGTACGGATCGGGTCAGGGCGACGTGCGGCTGCGTGAGCAGATCCTCGAAGTCACCGGTGAGGTGGGTGTGCGGGCACACCCCGACGACATCATCGTCACCACCGGCTCCCAGATGGCACTCGATCTCGTGACGCGGGTGTTCTGCGATCCCGGTGATGTGGTGCTCGTGGAATCACCGTCGTATGTCGGGGCCTTGGGTGTGTTCCGCGCGTACGAGTGCGACGTGCGGCACGTGGGGATGGATGACAACGGACTCGATCCGCAGGCCCTGCAACAGGCCATCGATGCCGTGCGCGCCGAAGGTCGCACCATCAAGTTCATCTACACGATCCCGTCGTTCCACAATCCCGCCGGACTCTCGCAAGATCAGAAGCGGCGCGAGCAGATCCTTGCCGTGGCGCAGCGCAACGGGATCCTGCTACTCGAAGACGACCCCTACGGATTGCTGGGCTTCGAGGGCGTCGTGCCGCAGGCCATCCGCGCCCTCGACGACCAGGGTGTGGTGTATCTCGGGAGTTTCTCCAAGACCATCGCGTCGGGTCTGCGTGTGGGATGGGCGGTCGCACCGCACGGCGTGCGCGAGAAGCTCGTGCTCGCGGCCGAAGCGGCGACACTGTGTCCCTCGAACTACGCGCAGCTCACGGTGAGCAGCTATCTCGCTACCCAACCGTGGCGTCAACAGATCAAGGTGTTCCAGGAGATCTACCGCGAGCGCCGCGATGCGCTGCTGGAGTCACTGCAGGCGATGATGCCCGAGGGCACGCGGTGGACGATCCCGGCCGGTGGTTTCTACTCCTGGGTGACATTGCCCGATGGACTCGACGCGACCAGCATGCTGCCGCGTGCGATCGCGGCCCTCGTCGCGTACGTGCCCGGCACGGGCTTCTTCGTCGACGGTCAGGGCCGCCACAACCTGCGCCTGTCCTACTGCTACCCGGAGCCCGAGCGCATCCGCGAGGGTGTGCGCCGTCTGGCCGGGGTGATCGAGACCGAGCTGGACCTGGCCCGCACGTTCGGCACCGCGGAGACTCTCCATCGCCCCTCCGGCGAGTCGACCCCCGCACCGGACCTCGCCTGATGCGCGTCCTCGTCCTCGCCGGCGGACTGTCGCCGGAACGGGATGTGTCCCTGCGCTCCGGTCGCCGTGTCGCCGAGGCGTTGCGTGTCGCCCGGCCGGACTGGCAGGTCGAGGAGTCCGACGTGGACGCGGCGCTCTTGGACACCCTCGCCGAGCACTCCCCCGACGTCGTGGTGCCGCTGCTGCACGGGGCGGCCGGGGAGGACGGGTCGCTCCGCGACCTTCTCGACGCCCTCGGCATCGACTACCTGGGCACGGACGGCGCTGGCGCGCGGGCGGCCTTCGACAAGCCCGTGGCCGCCACCCTCGCCTCCCGCGCCGGCATCGAAGTGCCCGCATTCCTCGTGCTCCCGCAGTCGACGTTCCGGGAACTCGGTGCCGCACGCGTGATGTCGGCGATCGGTGGGCATGTCGGATTCCCGTTGGTGGTCAAGCCCACGCGGGGGGGCAGCGCCCTCGGAGTGGCGGTGGTGCGTGCGGAGTCCGAGTTACCCGCGGCACTCGTCGGCGCGTTCTCCTACGCGGACACCGCGATGATCCAGTCCTACGTCCGTGGCACCGAGATCGCCGCCTGCGTCATCGAGATCGACGGTGAGCCCACCGCGCTGCCCCTGGTGGAGATCGTTCCCGACGGGGGGCTCTACGACTACAACGCCCGCTACACCGCGGGGACCACGGAGTTCTTCTGCCCCGCGCGCATCGACGAGGCGGTGGCTGCACGTGTGCGGGAGGTCGCTCTGCTCGCCCACACGGTGTTCGGACTGCGTCACATCTCGCGCACGGACGTCATCGTCGACGGCACCACCATCTGGTTCCTGGAGACGAACGCCGCGCCCGGCATGACCGAGACGTCACTGATGCCGCAGGCACTCGCCGCGGCCGATCTCGACGCCGGCGAGACGATCGCGCGCATCCTGCAGCGCTAGTCGATCAGATCCACGATCCGGCGTAGGTCCTCGATATCGGCGCACTCGATCACCAGTTGACCGCGTGACGTCATAGTCGCAAAACCCGTTGTGGTGACACGGGTATCGAGCTCGTCGGCCGTGCGTGACGTCAAGTCATCCACGATCTCGGCGACCTTCGGCTCGCGTTGACGTCGCCTACGTTCCTTCTTCTCGCGCACCTGACCGTCGGCTTCGCCGAGCATGATGATCTCCTCGACGCTGCGCACACTCAACCCCTCGGCGACGATGCGGTTGGCCATCGCCTCCATCGCCTTCTCGTTGTCCAGGGACAGCAATGCGCGCGCGTGACCCGCACTCAACACACCGGCGGCGACACGGTTCTGCACGGCCGGTGGGAGTTTCAAGAGGCGCAGTGTGTTCGACACCTGCGGGCGTGATCGCCCGATGCGTGTCGCCAACTCTTCCTGCGTGCATCCGAAGTCACTGAGCATCTGCGCGTAGGCCGCAGCTTCCTCAAGTGCGTTCAAATCGGCGCGATGCAGGTTCTCGAGAAGTGCATCGCGCAACATCACCGAGTCATCGGTGTGACGGATGAGCGCCGGGATCGTCGTCCAGCCGGCCTCGATCGCCGCGCGGAGACGACGCTCCCCCGCGACGAGTTCATAACCGTCGTCGTGCGGGCGCACCACGATCGGTTGCAGCAGTCCGACCTCGCGCAGGGAGAACACCAACTCGGCGAGGTCCTCGGGGTCGAAGACGGTGCGGGGTTGCTGGGGGTTGGGGGAGATGCGCGCGACGGCGATCTCGGCGTAGCCGAGTGCCGGGGTCTCGGGGGCCGGGCGTGTCTTCTCCGACGTCGCGGTGCGCGGTGCGGGCGCCGCCGTCGGCTCCGTGGGGATCAGCGCCCCGAGTCCCTTGCCCAGGCCCTTCTTCGCCATGACCCCTCCTTGTGGATGACGTGTGGATTAGTGCCCTGCGAGGGCGAACTGTTCGGCGGCCTCGCGGTAGGCGACGGCCCCCGCGGACGTGGGGTCGTAGGTGAGGACGGTTTGGCCGTGGCTCGGGGCCTCGGAGAGCCGGACCGACCTGGGGATGATCGTGTCGAGTACGCGGGCACCGAAGTGCGTGCGCACCTCCTCGGCGACCTGCCCGGCGAGCCGGGTGCGCCCGTCGTACATGGTGAGGATGATCGCCCCCACACTCAGGTCCGGATTAAGGTGACTTGTCACCATATCTACCGTTTTAAGTAGTTGGGAGAGGCCTTCCAGGGCGTAGTACTCGCACTGGATGGGGAGCAGCACCTCGCGGGCACCCACGAGGGCGTTGAGGGTGAGCAGCCCCAGGCTGGGCGGGCAGTCGATGAAGATGTAGGCGTAGTCCTCCTCCAGGTCCTCGAGGGCCTCGCGGAGCACGAACTCCCGGCGGTCGCGGGCGACCATCTCGATCTCCGCCCCGGCGAGGTCGACCGTGGCGGGGGCGCAGTCCAGGCCCGGGATGTCGGGGCAGGCGACGATCACGTCGGCCAGCTCGGCCTCCCCCGTCATCACCTCGTACATCCCGGCGGCATCGGTGTCCTTGTCGAAGCCCATGGCCGTGGAGGCATTTCCCTGGGGATCCAGGTCGACCACGAGCACCCGGCTCGTGGGGGAGGCCAGGGCCGCGGCGATGTTGACCGCGGTGGTGGTCTTGCCGACCCCGCCCTTCTGGTTGGCCACGGCCACGACCCGGGTCATGCGTCCTCCCCAGGGAGATTCGGCCAGCCGAGACCGCTGGGGCGGGCCCCCGGGGTGTGTGTTTCACGGGAAACATCCGGGTAGGGCCAGCCGAGGCCGGAGGGTCGAGGATCCATTGCGGTCATTCTGCCGCAGTGACGACCACCACGGTGGTGAGTGGGTCGACTACCCCGTCACCGCACCGCACCACCCGGGCGCTGGCCACACCGGCGGCCTCGACCTCTTCCTCGGCCGCGGCCCCCTTGAGGGCCACCAGACTGCCGCCGGGGGCGAGCAGGGGCATGGTCCAGGTCATGAGTTTGGGCAAGGGGGCCACGGCCCGGGCGGTCACCACCGAGACTGGCTGCCAGCCCGTGCGGACCAGGTCCTCAGCCCGGCCCCGCTCCACCCGCACCCGGGAGGCCAGGTCCAGGGCGATGACCGCCTCGGTGAGAAAGGTGGCCCGCCGGAGCAGGGGCTCGACGAGGACGCAGGTGATGTCGGGCCGGGCGATGGCCCAGACCAGTCCGGGCAGCCCGGCCCCGGAGCCCACGTCGGCGACACTCGCGCCGGTGGGGATGAGACCCAGGGCAGGGTCGGCCACGACCGCGCAGTTGAGGATGTGCCGGTCCCAGAGGCGGTCGGCCTCACGGGGCCCGATCAGGCCACGCTCGATCCCGGGGCCCTGCAGAAGGTCGTGGTAGGTGGTCAGCCCCCCGCGGGATGGCTCCAGCCACGGGGGCAGGGCCGGTGTTTCCCGTGAAACCACGCTAGGGGAGCCGGACCACGATGCGCCGGTTGGGCTCC
>CAZBWA010000081.1:0-6411 GCA_964495555.1 uncultured Bifidobacteriaceae bacterium
GGTGTACTCCTCGAAGGAGTACGTGGACATGTCCTTGCCGAATCCCGACTGCTTGAAACCGCCGTGCGGCATCTCGCTGACGATGGGGATGTGGTCGTTGATCCAGACGCACCCCGCCACGATCTCGCGCTGGGCGCGCAGGGCCCGGAATACGTCCTTCGTCCAGGCCGATGCCGCGAGGCCGTAGACCGTGTCGTTGGCGAGGGCGAGACCGTCGTCGTCGGAGTCGAACGGGAGGACGACGAGCACCGGCCCGAACACCTCCGACTGGACGATCTCGCTGCTCTGGGGCGCGTCCGTGATGATCGTCGCCGGGTAGAACGCACCCGAGGCGAGACTGCCTCCCGGCACCTGTCCACCGACTCGGATCGTGGCTCCGGCGTCCCTGGCTCGGTCCACGAAACCTGCGACGCGCTCCTGCTGGCGGCGCGAGATCAGGGGCCCGATGTCTGTGGCCTCATCGCGCGGGTCACCGATCACGATGCGACCGAACAGGTCTGAGACTCCTTCCACGAACGCCTCGTACAGGGGGCGCTGGATGTAGGCCCGGGTCGCAGCAGTGCAGTCCTGGCCGGTGTTGATGAGGGCGCCGGCAGCCGCCCCCTGGATAGCGGCGTCGAGGTCCGCGTCGTCGAACACCAGGAAAGGCGCCTTACCCCCGAGCTCGAGGTGGACGCGCTTGACGTCACGTGTCGCCAACTCCATCACGCGCTTCCCAACGGGGGTGGATCCGGTGAACGAGACCATGTCCACATCCGGATGGGTCACCAGGGCCTCCCCCGCGTCGGGACCCGTCCCGACGACAACGTTGACCACACCCTCGGGGATACCCGCCGCACGGGCGTCCTCGGCGACCATGAGCGCCGTTAAGGGCGTGATCTCGGCAGGCTTGAGCACGATCGTGTTGCCCGCGCTGATGGCGGGCAGGATCTTCCACATCGCCATCTGCAAGGGGTAGTTCCACGGAGCGATCGACCCGACGACCCCGACCGGCTCCCGGCGGATCACCGAGGTGTGTGCTCCATCCCACTCGGCGGACGCCTTCCCCTCTAGGTTGCGTGCCGCACCCGCGAAGAAGACCGCGTTGTCGATCGATCCGGGGACGTCGAACTCACGACTGAGCCGCAGCGGTTTCCCGGTCTGGGCGGTCTCCGTCTCGACGTACTCCTGGGCGCGCGCCTCCATCGCGGCGGCGAGCGCCGAGATACGTCCGGCCCTCTCCGCCGGCGTGGCCGACGACCACTCAGGGAACGCCGAACGAGCGCGGCGCACGGCCTCATCCACCTCGCCGGCGCCCACGTAGTCGATGCGCGCGACGACGTCGCCGTTCGCGGGATTGATGATCTCGGGCATGGGTTCAGGCTAGACGCTGGGAGTCCGCTCGGTCGTCGATGCCGGCGATGGCCGCCGCGACCTCGTCGATGACGTGATCGTCGTCCGGGAGAGCACCACACGTGACGCGGATCGCGGGTCCTTGGCCGGGTGCGATCTGGAAGGGTCCTCCCGGGGCGACGCGGATACCGCGCGCGGCAAGAGCCACGAGCGTGGCCCTCTCGTCGGGCACCTGGACCCAGATGTTGATTCCGTCGCCAGGGCTCACGGCGATCCCGTGATCGCGCAGGCGCTCCCGGAGGCGCGCGCCCCGCGCGGCATAGGAATCCCGAGCCCGCGCCACCGCATGCACCGCCTCCGGGTCGGTAAGCAGGTCGAGCACGACCCCCTGGAGGATCCGGCTGGTCCACCCAGCGCCGAGCATCCGCCGCGCCCCGACGGGATCGAGGACGTCGGCGGTGCCTCCCACCGCAGCCATGCGCAGATCGGGGCCGTGGGACTTCGAGTAGCTGCGGATGTGGACGGTGCGCGTGGGGAGAAAGGCACCGACGCTCACATCCTCGGCGAGGGCGATGTCACCGCTGTGGTCGTCCTCGACGATCCAGGCCCGCGTCCCGTCGACGACGGCGGCCACCTCCGAGGCCCGCAGTCGGGTCATGGAGGTACCGGTGGGGTTCTGCGCCCGGGGTTGGAGAAAGACCGCGACCGGGTTGAGGCCCATCGCCATGCGCAAGCGGTCTACATCGATCCCCTGCCCATCCATGGGCACGGGGACGATGTCCGCGCCCGCCCTCTCAAGCAGGTCGATCAGGGCCGGGAAGCCCGGATCCTCCATGACGACGCGGTCTCCGAGTCGCACCACCTCCTCCACAACTCGGGCGAGTGCGTCCAATGCCCCATCCACGATGGTGACCCGCTGCGGGGCGAAGGGCCACGTGCTGATCAAGTGCTCGCGGAGCTCGGGGAGCACGGGGTCTTCGAGATAGCTCGAGGTGTGGGAACGGTCACCGACCCGGATCATGGCCGCCGTCAGGGGTGGGAGAAGGGACGGGTCCGGAGTCCCGGTGGACAGATCCAGGCCCGTGGCGACGGGGGCCCCGCCGACGCCCAGGTATCGCACAGGTCGGCTCGGGATGACGGCGGCGCGCACGAAGGAGCCCGCCCGGCCCCGCGACACGATGGCGCCTACGCCCGACAACGCCTGCCAGGCCTCGCTCACCGTCGCCGGGCTCACGCCGAGGTCCGCTGCGACCTCGCGAACGGTCGGGAGGCGGTCGCCGGGACGGAGTCGCTCGTCACGAATCAATCGGTTCACAGCGGCGGCGATTCCCTTGGGGGTCCGGTCGCTGACCGACGCGACCACCATGGTCCGATGTTCCGGTCGTGCGGTCACGTGGGCGACCCCCTCGTCGACTTTGTCGAAAACATTTTGTAACACAACGGGAACGTCTACTGTGAAGAATCACAAAAGCCATCGACAGGCGTGGAGGAACGCATGAGCATCGTTCGAGCGGCCCTGGTCCAGACCGAGTGGACCGGCGACAAGGAGTCGATGATTGCCAAGCACGAGGAGTACTCGCGCGAGGCTGCGAAGCAGGGCGCGCAGGTGATCTGCTTCCAGGAACTCTTTTACGGCCCGTACTTTTGCCAGGTCCAGGACACGAAGTTCTACGAGTACGCCGAGACGGTGCCGGGTCCCGTGGTCGAGCGATTCCAGGCGCTGGCCAAGGAGCTCGGGATGGTGATGGTGCTCCCGGTCTATGAGGATGCGGGCCCCGGATTCCTCTACAACACCGCGGCCGTGGTCGACGCCGACGGCAGCTACCTGGGCAAGTACCGCAAGCAGCACATCCCCCACGTGAATGGTTTCTGGGAGAAGTTCTACTTCCGCCCCGGCAACGGCGGGTACCCGGTCTTCGACACAGCGGTGGGCAAGGTGGGTGTCTACATCTGCTACGACCGGCACTTTCCCGAGGGCTGGCGGGCTCTAGGCCTTAACGGTGCCCAGATCGTGTTCAACCCGTCGGCGACGTCCCGCGGCCTGTCCCAGTACCTGTGGAGCATCGAGCAACCGGCCGCCGCAGTCGCGAACGAGTACTACGTGGGCGCTATCAACCGGGTTGGGATCGAACCGCTCGGCGAGGACGACTTCTACGGGCAGTCCTACTTCGTCGATCCCGAGGGGAACTATGTCGGGGACAAGGGTGATCCGTATAAGGCCGAGCTGATCGTCCGCGATCTCGACCTCGACCTGATCACCACCGTGCGGAATCGCTGGGCGTTCTACCGTGATCGTCGTCCGGATGCCTACCAGGATCTGGTGCGTCCGTAACCGAGAGGGAGGTTCCAGAGATGACCATCTTCATCAAGAACGGCTCGGTCGTGACCCCCGAGGGGATCATCGAGGCCGACGTCCTCATCGACGGCGAGCGGATCGCTGCAGTTCTCGCACCCGGTGACACGACCCTCGGATCCAGCGTGGAGGCCTCTGCCTCTCAGGTCTTCGATGCCCGCGGGAAGTACGTCATCCCGGGTGGGGTCGACTGTCACACCCACATGGAGCTCCCCTTCGGTGGGACGTTCGCGTCGGACACGTTCGACACCGGCACTCGAGCGGCGGCCTGGGGCGGAACGACGACCATCATCGACTTCGCGGTCCAGCGCTACGGCGAACGCGTGCAGGACGGCCTCGCCACATGGCACGAGAAGGCGGGCGGCAACTGCCACATCGACTACGGGTTCCACCAGATCATCGGTGGAGTCGACGAGGACTCGCTCAAGGCGATGGACGAGCTGGTGGACGAGGGCATCACCAGTTTCAAACTCTTCATGGCCTATCCCGGTGTGTTCTACAGCGATGACGGCCAGATCCTCCGGGCCATGCAAGCTGCGCGGAACAACGGCTCCATGATCATGATGCACGCGGAGAACGGCATCGCCATTGACGTCCTGGTCGCTCAGGCCTTGGCCGAGGGTAAGACCGACCCCAAGTACCACTCTTTGACACGGCCGTGGGAGACAGAAGCCGAAGCCACCAATCGAGCCATCATGTTGGCTCGGATCACCGGCACTCCTCTCTACATCGTGCACATGTCGGCGAAGCAGGCCGTCGGCGTACTGCAAGCGGCGCGTGACGAAGGGCTCAACGTCTTCGGTGAAACATGCCCCCAGTACCTCTACCTCTCACTCGAGGAGCACCTGTCCCAGCCCGGATTCGAGGGGGCCAAGTACGTCTGCTCCACGCCCCTACGGTCGCGCGCTGAGCAGCATCAGGACGAGCTCTGGCGGTACCTGCGCACGAACGACCTGTCCATCGTCAGCACGGACCATTGCCCGTTCTGCTTCAAGGAGCAGAAGGAACTCGGGCTCGGGGACTTCTCGAAGATCCCCAACGGCATCGGTTCGGTCGAGCATCGCATGGATCTCATCTACCAAGGCGTCGTGGACGGCAACATCACCCTCGAGCGCTGGGTGGAGATCTGCTCCACCACTCCCGCCCGCATGTTCGGGCTGTATCCGCAGAAGGGAGTCATCGCACCGGGCTCGGACGCGGACGTGGTCATCTACGATCCGGCAGGCCGCACGGAGATCGGGCTGCATAAGACTCACCACATGAACATGGATCACTCGGCCTGGGAGGGATTCACGATCGACGGACATGTCGACACCGTCATCTCCCGTGGGCGCGTAATCGTGGACAAGAACGAGTACCTCGGCGAGAAGGGGCACGGTAAGTACCTCAAGCGCGGCCTCTCGCAGTACCTGACCTAGACACCGACCCCGAAGGAGAGCACGTGCGCACGATCGACCATTGGATCAACGGAACCTCCGTTGCGTCTTCGTCGGGGAAGACCAGTCCGGTCTTCAACCCGGCCACCGGACAACAGCAGGCCACCGTTGGCCTGGCGGACGTCGCCGAAGTCGACGCTGCGGTCGCCGCGGCACGGGAAGCCTTCACCACGTGGCGCAGTGCTTCGTTGTCACGTCGTGCCGAGGTGATGTTCCGCTTCCACCAACTCGTCGTCTCCCACAGGGAGGAGATCGCCAATCTCGTTTCATCCGAGCACGGCAAGGTCCCGAGCGATGCAGCCGGCGAACTCGCGCGCGGCATTGAGAACATCGAGTTCGCATGCGGCGTGCCCCAACTCCTGAAGGGCAGCTTCAGTGAGCAGGTGTCGACAGGTGTGGACGTCTACTCGATCCGACAACCGCTCGGCGTCGTCGCGGGTATCACGCCCTTCAACTTCCCTGCGATGGTCCCGATGTGGATGTTCGCCAACGCGATCGCCACCGGGAACACGTTCGTGCTCAAGCCGAGCGAGAAGGACCCCTCCGTGGCGAACTTCCTCGCCCAGTTGCTTAAGGAGGCGGGTCTCCCCGACGGCGTCTTCAATGTTGTGCATGGGGACAAGGTGGCCGTCGATCGGATCCTGGAGCACCCGGACATCGCCGCGGTGAGCTTCGTGGGCTCCACCCCGATCGCCAAGTACATCTACTCGACAGGGACGGCGAATGGGAAGCGCGTCCAGGCGCTCGGCGGAGCCAAGAACCACATGATCGTCCTGCCCGATGCGGACATCGATATGGCAGCCGACGCCGCGGTGAGCGCCGGGTACGGCTCCGCGGGCGAGCGCTGCATGGCGATCTCCGTGGTCGTGGCAGTCGGCGACGCGGGAGATCGCCTCGTGGACGCCATCGCGGCCCGCCTCCCGAAGGTGAAGGTCGGTCCCGGCACCGACCCCGATGCCGAGATGGGTCCACTCATCACGCGGGAGCATCGCGACAAGGTGGCCTCCTACGTCGCGGGGGCAACGGCCGAGGGCGCGACCGTCGTGGTGGACGGTCGCGAGAACGACCTCCCGACGGACGGGTTCTTCCTCGCCCCGTCGCTCATCGACAACGTCCGTCCGGGCATGAAGACCTACGACGACGAGATCTTCGGCCCGGTCCTCTCCGTCACCCGGGTGGACACGTACGACGAGGCGGTCACGCTGGTGAACGATCCCCAGTACGGCAACGGGACGGCTATCTTCACGCGCGACGGCGGCGCCGCGCGCCAATGCCAGTTCGCCATCCAGA
>CAZBWA010000082.1:0-6295 GCA_964495555.1 uncultured Bifidobacteriaceae bacterium
GGAGCCGTCTGCGCGGGGTCCGCGGCACCGAGAGCGCGGCCGATGCCGGCTGGGTTGATCAGCAGCCCTGCACCGATCACGATGCGGGTGAGGCCGAGCGCGGGAACGACCAGGGGTGGGATCACGCCTCCATCCTGTCACCGCCTTGCCGAATAGATAGTTGAACGCTAAACTATTAGCGACGAAAGGATGCCCCATGCCCGCCGCAACCGCCGACACGATGACCCTCCCGCGCCTGGACGTGCGCCCGGAGGCGCGCATGCGCACCGTGAAGACCGTGATCAGTGCACCCCAGGGATTCGAGGGCGAGGGCTTCCCGGTGCGCCGGGCTTTCGCGGGGATCTCCCCCGAAGACCTCGATCCCTTCATCCATATGGATCAGATGGGTGAGGTGGAGTACGCCCCGGGTGAGCCGAAGGGCACTCCGTGGCATCCGCATCGCGGGTTCGAGACGTTCACGTACCTGATCGACGGGCAGTTCCTGCACCAGGACTCCCACGGTGGTGGGGGCACGATCCTCGAGGGCGGCACGCAGTACATGACGGCCGGCGACGGCATCCTGCATATCGAGACCCCGCCCGAGCAGCTGGTCGAGTCCGGCGGACTGTTCCACGGCGTTCAGTTGTGGATCAACCTGCCTAAGGAGAAGAAGCGCATCGCACCGCAGTACCAGGACCTGCAGGGGCTGGACTCCACCATGGTCACCAGCGCCGATGGCGGAGCGCTCCTACGCATCCTGGCTGGCGAGGTGGGCGCGCACCGCGGTCCGGGTATCTCGCACACCCCGCTGACCATCACCCATCTCACTCTGGCCCCCGGCGCCCAGGTGGACATCCCGTGGCGCTCGGACTTCAACGCCCTGGCCTACGTCCTCTCGGGATTCGGCACCATCGGCGCTGAGCGCCACCCGATCGCCACCGGGCAGACGGCTGTGCTCGTCAACGGCGACACCATCCGCATCAGCGCCGCACCTGCCCAGGAGAACCGCTCCCCCAACCTCGAGGTCTTCCTCATCGGTGGAGTGCCGCTGCGCGAGCCCGTCTTCCAGTACGGGCCGTTCGTGATGTGCACACGGGCCGAGGTCATCGAAGCGTTCGAGGATTTCCAGGCGGGGCGTTTCGGACAGATCCCGATGAACGCGATCCAGCCGCATCGCCCGAAGGGCAGCGCGTAGTCACCTGGGAGATACTCGGGTGTGCGCGCGGACCCGATGACTCCCCATAGTTCGCGTCTGTCGCCGACGGACGCGAACTATGGGGCGGTGATGGAGGCGCATGCGCAAGCGTGCGCGGGCGGTGCTCCCGGGTACCTGGACCCACGTACCGGCCTTTTCACGATGACGGCTGCCTACCACCTGCAGCGCGGGACGTGCTGCGACAACGGATGCCGACACTGCCCCTACGTCGGGGCCGAGGACGCATGAGAACACGCATCGCCGTCTCAACTCTCGCCCTGGCCCTGCTTCTCCCGGCCACCGCGCACGCGGCTCCCTCCGTGGAGGCCCTCGGTGCGTGGTCCATGGTGCCCATGTCGAAGGACGCGGATGGGGACGGCTTCATCGACGGGGACGGAGGCGTGCCCAAGCGCGGTGCCTTGAGCGCCTCACCGTCGCCCCGATTCGTCGGCGCCGACAACTTCATCGCCCAACCCCACGAGCGCCTGATCGGCGGCGCGCTCTCCTGGCACCTGAATCCTCGCGGGTATCCGGTGCGACTCGATGCCTGCGACTCTCGCGGATCGACCTACCGCTGGCGCATCTTCCAAGGGGATCAACTCGTCCGCAGCACGAAACTGAGGAAGCTCACCGCACGGAAATGCGCGACGACGGTGATGCTGCCCGAGGGTTCCTATCGCCTGGACTTGGAGGTGCGATCGGGAGCCACCACGGCCAGCGCGAAGCTCACGGCCACCGTCGACAACATCCTGTTCGTCTCTATGGGTGATTCCTACGCTTCCGGCGAGGGCAATCCACGCAATGTCGAGGCGTTCCTGGCCCAGGGCGCCGCCGGTTTTACGCCCTACTGGGATTCCGACCCCTGCAACCGCAGCACGCATGGTGCGCCCGCGCAAGCCGCACTCCGCCTCGAGAAAGCGTCCCCGAAGACGTCGGTCACGTTCGTCTACGTGGCGTGCACCGGTGCCACGATCACTGCCGGAATCCTCGGTGCACAACGCGCTAACGGTCAGGACTCGAGCCAGATCGAGCAGGCGGCAGCGATCATCGGTGACCGCACCATCGACGTTCTCACCCTGTCCGTCGGTGGCAACGACGTCGGCTTCACCTCGATCCTGTCCGCGTGCGCGTTGGCGCAGAACTGTCCGCTCGCGAAGGCCCCCTTCGGCTCCCTGGCATCCTTCCCCTCGGTGCAGGACGGTGTGCAGACGCGCACGGCCGGTCTGCCCGCGGCCTTCGATCGGATCGCACGGTGCCTCACTGGACCGACGTGCGTCCTCGCCGACGGTAGGGCCATCCCCCCACTGCGGGTCGCGAATGCCGGCCGTGTGGTGCCGACGCTGTACCCGGACATCACCAGGAGTGCGGCCGGGGCACCCTGTACCTACCTCACGATCACGGATGCGGACTTCGCGTGGGCGCGGGACACCATGCTCACGCCCGCCGCGACGAACCCCTTCCCTTACCGGACCGAGCAAGGCTCGACGGTGAACCTCACCACGAATGCCGGAACACTCAACGGAACCCTGCTCACCACGAATCGCCTGGGATGGTCCCCGGCCGTGGGCACCTGGGGGGCGTCCGGGGAGTCCAAGGTCGGTCGGGGCGTGTGCGCGGGTGACGATGCCTGGGTGTTCGGCGTGACCGGGCTGGTCGGGTTCACCAGTGGTTCCTTCCATCCCAATCCCCAGGGCCAGCAGGCCATGGGCAAGCAGATCGCCGCGGCGGTCGCATCCGTGCTCGGCGCACGGCTTCGCTAACGTCCCGCCATGCGTGTCGGTCTCCTTGCCTACGGTGCCATCGGGCACGAGCACAATCGCGCGATCCAGAGCGTGCCCGGCTGGGAACTCACCGCCGTCTGCGACGTCAACCCCGACCGCATCGCCGCCGCCCAGGAGCTCGCACCCAACGCGCGTGGTTTCGCCGATGCCACCGAGATGCTGGACTCGGGACTCGTGGACATCGTGGTGGTCTCCACACCACCCAACACCCACTACGAGTGGGCGCGGGCGGCCCTGGAGCGCGGAATCCACGTGGTCCTGGAGAAGCCCATGGCTCTCACGGCGGCCCAGTGCGACGAACTGCTCCGACTCGCAGAAGACAAGGATCTGACCCTCGTCGTCTATCAGAATCGACGCTTCGACCCGGACTACGTGACCATGCGGCGGTTGATCCGCGAAGGCGCGATCGGTGAACTCTTCAGTTACGAGGGGTTCGTCGGCGGCTACTCACGACCCTGCGACTACTGGCACTCCGATGCCGAGGTCTCGGGCGGTGCCATCTTCGATTGGGGCTCCCACTACATCGATCAGATCCTGGATCTCTTCGGCACCGACATCGCGCACGTCACTGGCGTCAATCACAAGCGTCACTGGCTGCATGCCACGAACGCCGACCACGCCGAGGTGACGATCACATTCGCTGACGGCCGCCAGGCCCGATTCATCAATACCGATCTCGCAGCTGCACGACGGCCGAAGTTCTACGCCCTCGGCACCACCGGTGCGATCGTCGGCGACTGGGACCCCGCAGCCGAGCCCGCCGTCGCCGACCTGCCCGCGGTGATCACCCTCCACCTCCCCGGTGAGGGACCCCGCACCGTTGCACTCGACGACGTCAGCCCCTTCACCTTCCATCGGGAGCTGGCCGCGCACCTCGCCAGCGGCGACCCGATGCAGGTGCTGCCCCTCCACTCCCGCAACGTCGTCGCCGTGATGGAGGCCGCAGAGGAATCGGCCGCGCACGGGAACGCCCCCGTGGTCCCGGAGATCATCCGGTGACCGTGCGGTGGGGAGTCCTCGGTGCGGGCTGGCTCGTAGGTCAGGCCACCGCCGCTGCGATCCACAACGCGCCCAGCGCGACCCTCTATGCCACCGGTGCCCGCGACATCGACCGCGCCCGCGCAACGGAGCCGCAGGTCGCCTACGACTCCTACCGGGCCGTGGTGGAGGACCCGAACGTCGACGCGGTCTACATCTGCCTGGCCAACGACGCCCACCTGCCGTGGATCGAGGCGTCGCTCGCCGCGGGCAAGCACGTCCTGTGCGAGAAGCCGATGGTGCTCACCGAGGACCAGGCGAGACACGCCTTCGCCCTGGCGGAGAAGGCCGGGCTGCACCTGGTCGAGGCCACCTGGTCCCGCTGGCACCCCCGCATGCGCCGCATCGTGGAGTTGGCCACGTCCGGTGCGCTCGGACCCGTCGAGAACTACCTGGCGACCTTCACGTTCCAGGGTGTCAGCCCGGGTAACTATCGGCTCTCACCCGCCCACGGGGGCGGGGCGCTCTACGACGTCGGGATCTACCCACTGCACTCCCTCATGGCCTGCCTCCCAGTGGTCGAGGAGTTCCCCGTCGTCGAGGTGGCACGCGAGATGGGTGGCGAGGGCGTGGACATGACCACCCAGGCGACCCTCACCTGGGGTGGCGACACCCGCGCGGCCATCGCCGGATCGTTCGTGCTCCCGGCCTCCCAACGGCTGACCGTCCGCGGCCCCGAGGGCGAGGTGCGGGTCACCGACAACGAGGCATTCGCGACATGGCGCGCAGCCACGTCGCTCTGGGTCAACGGCCACATCGAGGAGTTCCCCGAGGTCGACGCCTACCAGATCATGTTCGAGGAGATGAGCAATCGGATCCTCGGAGGGGACGGATGGCTCCTCCCGGCACGGGATTCCATCCGGGTCGCCCGCGCCGTCGACTCCCTCCTTTGGTAAGTTTCGAGACCTCGCGCCGCTAGCTCAACTGGCAGAGCAGCTGACTCTTAATCAGCGGGTTGTAGGTTCAAGTCCTACGCGGCGTACTCGTACGGAACATCTCTGCTGTCGGATCGACTCCTCGGAGCACCAGGCTCGGTTTGTGCGTGACGTTCGAATCGACTTTGAACTAGCGAGCGTCCGATCCAGCGGCGCTTGTGGCGGCGAGACGCGTGGCAAAGGGCGAGAGGGCGAGCATGACCAGCACAGTCACCACCACACCGACCAGCGTTGCTCCCAGCCGCTGCTCGGCGACAGCATCCACCGTGGAGCCAGCACTCTCGAGCAGGACGATGGCCGGAGTGAGGACTGTGGCATAGAGCCAGTAGGGACGCCCTTGCAGCATGAAGAAGAAGGCGGCCATGAGGAAGGCGACACCCGCGAGGTAGAGGAGACCCCCGCGGGGCAGAACAGCGCCGACCAGGATCGCGATGATGAATCCGAGGATGGTGCCCGCGGCACGATGGACGGCCTTCCGAAAGCCGGCACCCAAGGTGGGTTGGAAGACAACGAGGATCGTCAGGATGATCCAGCCACCCGTGTGGCCAAGATCTAAGTTGACGACGAACCAGGTCGCCACTGCAACGAGGAAAGCCAACACCACGCTGAACGGGAGCAACCGCACCGGATCCAGAGCGGTGTGTTCACGGACGTGCATCCGGTGGCGCAGCAGGAACATCACCAGAGTCGCCCAGAGCGCGGAGACGAGCGTGACCAGAGCTACATAGAGCGGAGCCACGATCGGGACATCCGACGAAACGGGTGAAGCGACGATGAAGCCGAGCGTTATGACGGTCATGATCAGGGCGTCGTGCATCCCCACCTTGGCCGCATATCCGCGAAGGAAGGCTGCGACAGCGAGCACCGCTGCCGCAAGCCACGGGTTCGGTGCCGCCCAGTCGGCAAGGCCCGCAAACAGGGAGAAGGGCAGAGCGATCACCAGGCCGGTGCGCCAGCCGGTGCCGCCCATGCAGGCGATGAACACCGTGAGCCCGGCGAGGATCGCAGTGTTGACCCCTGCGGTCCAGCCGAGCAGCCCCATCACTACCGCTGGGGCAAAACCCGCGATGACCATCAGGGCTACGTCGACTGCCAGCGTCCTTACCTGCCGCCGAGTGGAACCCACGGGCCAATCCAACCGCGTCGGAACGCTAATCGGGTCTCCTCGGGAATATGAGTCGATGTCTCTCGACGCGTACTAGGCCTTGTGCGGATCCTTCGGCTGCGTGAAAAGTGCGCCTTGAGCGGCCTGCGACCCTGACAGGCCTCCACCGCGACCACGCAGCATGTACGCGGCCACGACGGCAAGGCCCGCGCCCAGGAGAGGGCCTGCCAGGTACACCCAGTACGCCGTGAAGTCATTCGCG
>CAZBWA010000083.1:0-4534 GCA_964495555.1 uncultured Bifidobacteriaceae bacterium
TCATCGACGAGTACGACGACCTGACCGCGAAGATCGCCGACTACAACGACATCCTCACCAACGAGCCGCGTCAACGCTCGATCGTGAGCGAGGAGCTCGCCGAGATCGTCGACAAGTTCGGCGACGAGCGCAGATCCCAATTCATCCCGTGGGACGGCGAGGTGACCGACGAGGACCTCATCGCCGTGGAGGACATGGTCATCACCATCACCTCCGGCGGTTACGCCAAGCGCACCAAGGCCGACCTGTACCGCTCGCAGCGCCGCGGTGGCAAGGGCATCAAGGGTGCCGCACTGCGACAGGACGACGTCGTCGAATACATGCTGGTCACGACCACGCACCAGTGGATCCTGTTCTTCACGAACAAGGGCCGCATCTACCGCGCGAAGGCCTACCAACTGCCCGAGGCCGGTCGTGATGCACGCGGTCAGCACGTGGCGAACCTGCTGGCGTTCCAACCGGACGAGACCATCGCCCAGGTGCTCCCCATCACCGGATACGACGCGGGTGAGTACCTGGTGCTCGCCACGAAGTCCGGCATGGTCAAGAAGACCGCGTTGAGCGAGTACGACACCAATCGGCAGGGCGGCATCATCGCGATCAACCTCCGCGAGGACGACGAGGTGATCGGTGCCCGCCTGGTGTCGCCCGAGGATCACCTCCTCCTCGTCTCGACGAGGGGTCGCAGTGCGCGCTTCCCCGCCGACGACACCACGCTGCGGCCCATGGGTCGCGCCACCGGCGGTGTGATCGGCATGCGTTTCAAGGACGGGGACAGCCTGCTCGCGATGGACGTGGTGCGTCCCGACACCTACGTGGTCACCGTCACCAACGGCGGCTTCGCCAAGCGGACGGCGATTGAGGAGTGGGCACCCAAGGGCCGCGGTGGCCTCGGCGTGCGCGCCATGAAGTTGGTGGAGAAGCGCGGAGCACTCGTGGGTGCCGTGGTCTGCGAGCCCGACGACCAGATCTTCGCCATCGCATCCAACGGAGTGGTGATCCGCACCCGCGTCGAGGAGATCCGTCCCTCGGGTCGCGACACCATGGGCGTGACGATGATGCGCCTGGCCGAGGGAGACTCCGTCGTCGCGGTGGCACGCAGCGCCGAGTCCGAGGACCCCGACGAGGACGCACTCGACGCGGGTGACACGGCCGTCGTCGAGGACGTCGTGGTCGAGGACGTGACCACGGAGTGAGTGAGGTCACCGGCACTCGGCGCGCGCGGCTCTATGTCACGCGCATCGACCCGTGGTCGGTGACCAAGGCCGCATTCATGCTCGCCCTGTCCCTTGCCATCGTCTTGGTGGTGGCGGTGACGGTGGTGTGGTGGACGCTGAACACGATCGGGGTCCTGGACACCCTCACCCGCAGCGTCGACGACATCATCGGTTCGGCCGGTGGGGGTTTCTCGTTGGTGACGGTGCTGGACTTCGGTCGGGTGCTCGGCGCCACGATGGTGATCGCATCGATTCAGATCGTGCTGATCTCCGCGCTCGCGGCGATCTTCGCATTCCTCTACAACGTCAGCGTCGGCATCACCGGTGGCATCGAGGTAGTGCTCTCCGACCAGGCGTGAGGGTCGGGTAGGGTCATGCCCTGCATCGGGCCTATAGCTCAGCTTGGTTAGAGCGCTTCCCTGATAAGGAAGAGGTCGGTGGTTCAAGTCCACCTAGGCCCACTCTCGGTACTCTCCCCACATGACCCTCACGCTCGGCATCGGCCTCGTCTTCCTGGCGATGGCGGTCGGCGGCTTCCTCATCTGGTGGGTGAGTAGGCGCAGCCCGGAGGGGTCACTGGCTGATCGCATCCCCACCAACGTGTACGCCGTCACCGCCGGTGCCATGTCCCTGCTGGCCGCGTTCACTTTCTCCGCGGCGTTCGCCGAATACACGAACGCGCAGCAGGCGGTGCGTGCCGAGTCCTCGGCGATCTTGCAGATGTATCGCGCGACGAGCTTCATGGAGAACCCGCTGCAGACGACCCTCCGCAACGACGTGCTGTGCTACGCGCAACTGGTGAGCACGGTGGAGTGGCAGGCGTTGGCCGCCGGCGACACCAGTCCCCAGGTATCGGTGCAGCAGACCTTGATAGCGATGGATGACGCACTCGCCTCGAAGGACGGTGTGAAGCAGGCGGGCAACGGCTTCAGCGTCTGGGAGACCGGAAACATGAACCTCGCCATGGCCCGTCAGCAGAGGTACGCGGCAGCCGACTGGAACGTCCCACCCATCGTCTACATCCTGATCGTCGTCGGATCACTCATCACGATCACATCGCTGTTCACCTTCGCCGACCGGACGAAACCGGGGTGGGGGCATGTCCTGGTGATCATCGGCCCGGTCTTCGTGGCCGTGGCCAGCCTCGTGGTCATCATGTTCTTCGACAGCCCCTTCATCGAGACACCGGGCTCGGTCACCCCGGCCCCGATCATCGAGACGGTGGACTACATCCAGAGCGACCTCCAATCCCGGGGCCTGGATCCCAACCCGTCCTGCCCGGCTGCCGCCCAATCCTGACCGCGCCCGGAGGGCCAGCTCTGTGTATCGTGCTGCCGACATCCAGAGGAAGGAGTGGAGATGAAGAAGCTGCTGCTCCTCGTCATCCTGGCCGGGGTCGGATACCTCGTCTACCGGCAGGTCATGGCCAACCAGGCCGAGCAGGACCTGTGGTCTGAGGCAGAGGTCGCACCCGACCTTCGCTAGTCGCCCGGGGGCTTAGCTCAGTTGGTAGAGCGCTGCCTTTGCAAGGCAGAAGTCAGGGGTTCGAGTCCCCTAGCCTCCACCGAACGCGCGCGCAGCCGTCCTCTCACCGATCCGAATCCCCACCTCAACGATTCCCCACCAGGACGACTCCCCACCGATACGCCGCCATGGCGGTCGCCCATGAAGATGTCATTATGAAAGCATAATGCTAGCATTGGGCATGGCCTCTCTGACCATCCGAAATCTCGACGACGCTGTTCGAGATCGAATTCGCGAGCGTGCCCGGGCCCACGGACGCTCCACGGAGGCCGAGGTACGCGTCATCCTCGACTCAGTGGTCGACGCGCGCACCACACACCCTGTGCGCCGTGCGCCCACCGTGCGGCTGGCAGATATCGAGCCGGTCAGTGTCGAGGGCCCGGAGGCTGGACGCGAATATCTCGAGTACCTACGGGGCGAGCGACTGTGATCACCTACGTCGAGTCCTCGGCGCTCGTCCCACTTATCAAGCGCGAAGAACTCTCCGATGGTGTTCGTGAGTACCTGATCGATCTGACGTCTGACGGTTCACCGTTGGTGACCGGAAGGATCTCGGAGACAGAACTTCGCCGGGTAGCTGAGCGCTACTCGATACCGCAAAACAAGGTAACGGACGTGCTCAACGCCATTGAGGTCGAGGAACACACTCCCGCACATTTTCGACTTGCGGGCACGTTGGGGTCGCAGAATCTCAGGAGCCTTGATGCCCTCCATGTGGCGACGGCCCTTCAGGCGGGTTGCTCCGCCATGGTGTCCCTCGACGACCGGGTGATCACCGCGGCCGAGGCGGTGGGAATTCCGACGTTGGACGTCACGCGCCCGGCACACCGTCCTGGAGGAGCCGCAGGTCGCTGATCCTCGATTCCGTGAACGGCGTGTGACCGAGGGTGGGCGCCGTGCATAACGGTGGTCATGGAAGGATCGAGTCATGACAACAACGGCCATCGTGTCCACGTCGCTCGGCGACATCCGGATCAACCTGTTCGCAGACCAAGCGCCCAAGACGGTGCGCAACTTCACCGGATTGGCGGAGGGCACCCAGGAGTGGACCGATCCTCGGGTGCGGTCCAAGAGCACCGCACCCCTCTACGACGGCACGATCTTCCATCGGGTGATCCCCGGATTCATGATCCAGGGCGGCGATCCTCTGGGCACCGGGACGGGCGGCCCGGGCTACCGCTTCGATGACGAGTTCCACCCGGAGCTCACCTTCGATCGGCCCTACCTGCTCGCCATGGCCAATGCGGGGCCGAACACGAACGGCTCCCAGTTCTTCATCACCGTGGCACCCACCACCTGGCTGAATTTCAAGCACAGCATCTTCGGTGAGGTCGCCGACCAGGCCTCACGCGATGTCGTCGACGCGATCGCCGCCGTGGAGACCGGGGCCCAGGACCGCCCCCGCACCGACGTGACGATCAACTCGATCACCATCGAGCGTTCTTGACCGACGCCGTCGGCGTACCGACGTGCGCCTTCCACCCCGATCGACCCACGCGGATCAGCTGTTCTCGCTGTGATCGACCGATCTGCACGGAGTGCATGACCGAGGCGCCGGTCGGATTCCGCTGCCCGGAGTGCTCCCAGTCACCCCAGGTGCGCGTACCGGTGACCGTCGCCGGCGCCACGCACATCGAACGTCCGGTGGTCACCTACACCGTCATCGGCGTGACCGTGGCGGTGTTCCTGCTGCAACTTCTGCGCGGTATCGATGCGATGGCCGAGCAGTGGGGGATGTGGCCGATCGCGGTCGCACTCGGCGGGGAGTGGTGGCGCCTCATCACGAGTGCGTT
>CAZBWA010000083.1:4634-6281 GCA_964495555.1 uncultured Bifidobacteriaceae bacterium
TACGACATCACGCAGGTGCTGATCCTGATCGCCATCAACGTCGCGATCGGCTTCCTCGCCCCCGGTGTCGATTGGCGTGCCCATCTGGGCGGCCTGGTCGTGGGCGCCGCGGTGGCCGCACTCCTGGTCTACGCGCCACGTCGTATGCGGATGCCGGTGCAGGTGCTGGGTATCGCCGGGGTTCTCGCCGTCCTGATCGCGATCACCCTCTGGCGGACGGCGCAGATCCAGGAGTTCTACGCCCCGGTGTCGGGGATGTTCGCGTAGGTTCACGGTGGGAGGACTCATGCGGGAAGCAGTCATCGTCGACGCGGTGCGCACACCGGTCGGCATCGGGAAGGCCGGCAAGGGGGATCTGGATGACATCCATCCCGTGGACCTGAGCGCGCACATCCTCACTGCCCTCGTGCAACGGACGGGCATCGACCCGGCCTCCATCGACGACGTGATGTGGGGCTGCGTCAGTCAGGTGGGGGAGCAGAGCGCGAACGTCGCTCGCAACGCGGCACTCGCCGCCGGGTTCCCCGAGTCCGTGCCCGGTGTCACCATCGACCGCCAGTGCGGGTCGAGTCAGCAGGCCACGACCTTCGCCGCCGCGGCGGTGATCTCGGGGCAGGCCGATGCTGTCATCGCTGGCGGGGTCGAGTCGATGTCGCGTGTCCCCATGTTCAGCAACACCGCCGGTGGTGAGGGACCCTTCGGTCCGCGCATGCAGCAGCGTTACCCCGGCCTGGTGAACCAGGGCATCAGCGCGGAGATGATCGCCGAGCGGTGGAAGCTCAGCCGCACGCAACTCGACGAGATCGCGGCGGCCTCGCAGCAGCGTGCGGCCGCGGCGCGTGCGGCCGGTCTCTTCGCCGACGAGATCGCACCCGTCACCACCCCGGACGGTGTGGTGAGCCACGACCAGGGCATCCGGGAGCAGACCACCGTGGAATCCCTCGGTGCTCTGCGTCCCGCATTCCTGGAGACCGGGGTGGTCACGGCCGGGAACGCCTCGCAGATCTCCGACGGCTCCGCGGCGGTGCTCGTCATGGAACGGGGCGCGGCCGAGGCCGCGGGCCTCACCCCGATCGCCCGCGTGCACACCGTGGCCATGGCGGGAGTGGACCCGGTGATCATGCTGACCGGGCCGATCCCGGCCACGGAGAAGGTCCTCGCGCGGGCCGGGTTGTCCCTCTCCGACATCGGGGCATTCGAGGTCAACGAGGCTTTCGCCGCCGTCATCGGCGCCTGGCTCGCCGACACCGGGGCCGATCCGTCCCTGGTGAACCCGCTCGGCGGGGCCATCGCCCTGGGGCACCCCCTGGGTGCGTCGGGTGCGCGGCTCACCACCACCCTCGTGCACCACATGCGACGCAACGACATCCGCTACGGGCTGCAGACCATGTGCGAGGGCGGGGGCATGGCCAACGCCATGGTGCTCGAGTTA
This sequence comes from uncultured Bifidobacteriaceae bacterium, assembly GCA_964495555.1. Classification (GTDB taxonomy): domain Bacteria; phylum Actinomycetota; class Actinomycetes; order S36-B12; family S36-B12; genus VGCC01. Next base: position 6,067 of record CAZBWA010000083.1, read on the forward strand.
CTCGGGTGAATAACAGCCCTGTAAGTAATCCCCATGTGTGAACAACCTGTGGACTGGTTCACGGGGGCCTGTGGGTAAGGACGGAGCCGTTAGCCCCATGTGATGGATGTGGCAGGCTTGAAACAACCAAGGAGGAGCCAGTGCCAGAGTCCAAGCGGCGCAAGAAGGAAACGCGCTACGTCCCCGAGCAGGGCAAGGGGGAGCGCAAGGTCGCC
>CAZBWA010000084.1:0-4638 GCA_964495555.1 uncultured Bifidobacteriaceae bacterium
GGAACGGAGGAGGCGGTGCCGGGGCCGGGGCAGGCGCCGCCGATGACGTGGCCGGTGCCGGAGCCGGTGCGGCAGACGACGTGGCCGGTGCCGGTGCGGCTGATGACGTGGCCGGTGCCGGTGCGGCTGATGACGTGGCGGGGGCCGGCGTGGCCGACGGCGACGTTGCGGGGGCCGTCGTGGCCGACGCTGACGGGGACGCCGACGCCGAACTCGGCGCAGTCGTTGGGCTGGCCGATGTTGCGGTGGGGGATGGTGTGGCGACGATGACGGCTGCGGTGACGCTCGCCGAGGGGCTGGGGGATGGGGACAGGCTGGGCGCGGGCGTTGCGCTCGCAGTTGGCGGGGCTGCCACGGGTGCCGGTGCCGAGCCGGAATCCGACGTCGAACTCGAGGCGTCCTGGGTGGCGATGGGATTCGGCGGAACTGCTGCTTGCGCGGACGCGGTCGAGGCGGGGTCGGTGACGGTGACGCCCAGGCTCGCCGTCGCTTGGTCGGTGCCGTTCGACGCGGTGATGGTGAACGCCTGGGAGACCGTCGTCGTCGGTGTCCCGGACAACTCACCGGTCGCGGCATCGAAGGTGAGTCCCGCGGGAGCGGCTGGGGACAGTGCGTAGGTGACCGCCGGTGACGACGGGAACCCCCCGGCGCTCATGGGCGCGGAACTCATCGGCGAGCCGATGGTGCCCGTGACGTTCTGGCTGGCCGGTGAGAGCGTCTCGGGCGTCGCCGGTGAGGTGGGCGAGGTGATCGTGACCGTCAGGTCCGCCTTCACTTCGGTGTTGCTTCCGGTGATCGTCACGGTGTACGTCTTGTCGACCTTCTCGCCCGGTGTTCCGGACAGCACGCCGGTGGTCGAGCTGAACGTCAGGCCAGGGGGCGTGGAGTCCGAGAGGGAGTACGTCACGGTCCCGTCAATGCCGTGGAGCTTCCACTTCCCGGATGAGGTGAAGTGCCCGACCTGGCCGTGGAGGGTCTGCTTCGTGGGCGACACCGTGCCCGCAGGGGCCGAGGTCGCTGTGACGTTGACGTGGAGCGTCGACGTCGCTTCCGTCGTTTGTCCCTTGGAGGTGACGGTGTACGTGTGACCCGTCGTCTGCGTGGGCGTACCGGACAGCACGCCCGTCGTCGAGTCGAAGGACATCCCCGCGGGGGGATCCGCGGAGAGGGTGTGGGTCACCTGCCCGTCCAGGCCGCTCGTCTGGAGCGCAGGAGTGGCGAGGTAGGTGTTCACCGTTCCGTTGATCGATTGGTGGGCCGGGGTGACCGTGGGCCCTGGGGCTGTCGAGGCTCCGGGAGAGGCGGACGCGCTCGGGCTGGCCACTGCCAAGGTGACGCTGGGATTGGTATCCGTCGCGAGCACCGACCAGACAAGGATCATCACGAGGGTCACGAGACCGGCGATGACCCCCCAGCGTGGCCTCCAGATGATGAGGAGGAGCACAAGGAAGACAACGATCAGCAACAGGACCATGGTGCGCCTACGCCCCGACGGCCGACTCTGGCATGGCGGCCATGCTAGGTGAGCGCTCGGAGCATGTCAGTCAAACGCATCGCTGGTGGGCCCAACCGGACTCGAACCGATGACATCTTCCTTGTAAGGGAAGCGCTCTACCAACTGAGCTATGGGCCCACAGCGAGGCTACCGATGCGGACGGCTCGGAATTCGTGCTGGGTAGCCTGCGGTCATGGCATGCACCGTGAGCGATGTGCGTGCCGTCCTGCGCCGCTACTACCCGGAGGATCGGGCGGCCGAGTGGGACTCGGTCGGCCTGGTGTGCGGAGATCCGCAGGCATCCGTCTCCCGGGTCCTCCTGGCTGTGGACCCCGTCGCGGCTGTGGTCGATGAGGCCCTCGAGACACGCACCGACATGATCATCACGCACCACCCGCTGTTCCTCCACGGAGTCCATGCGGTGACCCCCGAGACCGCCGGCGGATCCATCGTGCACACTCTCATCAGTCACGGGATCGCGCTCTACTGCGCGCACACCAACGCCGACCATGCGAACCCCGGCGTCTCCGACGCCCTCGCGATGATGCTCGGTGTCGTCGACACCGTGCCCCTGGAGGTGACGGGTGAGCCCGATGAGGGAGTGGGACGCATCGGACGGCTGGCCGATCCCTGCACGTTGGAGCAATTCGCAGCGTGGGTCGCGACCGTGCTACCTGAGACGAACCACGGAGTGCGGATCTCGGGGGATCCGCAGAGACTCGTGACCACCGTGGCCCTGTGCGGCGGAGCGGGGGACTCGCTCCTCGACGTCGTGGGCGACCGTGCGGATGTCTATGTCACGGCGGACCTTCGACATCATCGTGCTCTCGATCACCGTGCGGCCGGAGGCAGCGCCCTGATCGACGTGGCGCACTGGGCGAGCGAGTGGCCGTGGCTCGAGCAGGCCGCCCAGCACCTGCGCAACGAACCCTCAACCCGCGAGGTCGACATCCTGGTGTCGACCATCGTGACCGATCCCTGGAACACCGTGCTGAGGAGCGACCATGAAGGCTGATCCGTCGGCGCAGCAGGCGCTGCTGCAGGTGCAGGAGCGCGACACGCGCATCACGCAACTGGATCACAGGGCGAAGAACCTCCCCGAGCGTGCGGATCTCGCCGCTGCGGAGGAGCGCCTGGAGCGCCTGCGCAAGGAGATCGTCGCTGCGCACACGATCGTGAAGGACCTCGAGGGGGAGCAGCGCAAGGCGGATGCCGACGTCGAACTCGTGCGCGAGAGGTCGCGCAAGGATCGCGAACTCCTCGACTCGGGCACTATCGGTGACCCCAAGCAGTTGCAGAACCTGCAGCACGAACTCGAGTCCCTCGCCCGTCGCCAGTCCGAACTCGAGGATGTCGAGTTGGAGATCATGGAACGTATCGAAGGCGCAGCCAAGGCGGTGGATGTCCTCACCGCAGAGCAGGAGGAGGTCTCCGCCATCCGCGCGGAGCTCGAGTCGGCCATCGCCGCGCAGATGGAGGTGATCGACGCCGAGCGCACGACCGTCGTGCAGGAGCGTGCAGACGTCGCTGCCGGACTCCCGTCCGACCTCCTCGCCCTCTACGAGAAGGTGCGCGCCGACCACGGCGGCCTGGGGGCGGCGCCGCTGCACCGTGGACGCTGCGAGGGCTGCCATCTGCAACTACCGCCCCAGGAACTCGTGGACATCGCGGCCGCGCCCGCCGACGAGGTCCTGCGGTGCGAGGAGTGCCGTCGGATCCTGGTCCGCACACCGGAGTCGGGGCTGTCCTGATGCCCGCGCACCTGATCGTCGAGGCCGATGGCGGATCACGGGGCAACCCCGGGCCCGCCGCCTACGGCGCCGTCGTCCGCGACGCCGAGTCCGGTGACGTTCTCATCGAATCCGCCGCCTTCATCGGCGAGGCGACCAATAACGTCGCCGAATACCGGGGACTGGTCGCCGGTCTGACATTGGCGAAGGGACTCGATCCCCGTGCGATCGTCGATGTGCGGCTGGATTCCAAGTTGATCGTCGAGCAGATGTCGGGTCGATGGAAGATCAAACATCCGGACATGAGGGCACTCGCGCTGGAGGCGCGCGACATCCTCCCGGTCGACCAGGTGACCTACACCTGGGTGGGTCGCTCGAACAACTTCCGAGCCGATGCGCTCGTCAACGAGGTTCTCGACCAGGCGCTCGGTGGCGGGGCAACGACAGTGCATCGCGAAGGAGCGGCGGTGGCGCGGGCGGCCACGACGCGCGCGGAGGACATCGTCGGATCCGCCCTGGAAGCGCAGGCCCAGGCGCTGGTCCAGGAGGCGGTGGCGGCTCGGCCCGGCAACGTCATGATCGGTTGGGAGGACATCGGTGCTCCCACGACGACCCACCTCGCTCGCCACGGCGCCACGGCGTACTCCCTCGAACGGCGCTTCAGTGGCGGAGGTGGATTCGATCCGCCGTTGGCGCCGCTGGGTATCGCGCAGGCCGAGGCCTTGGCGGCGGAGGTCGCACGGCGCGGGACGGTGCAGCGGATCGTCGCCTCACCGCTCCTGCGCGCCCAGCAGACTGCGCAGATCGTGTCCGAGGAGACGGGCCTGCACGTGGAGACCCTCGAGGGCTTCCGCGAGTGCGACTTCGGCCAATGGGATGGCCTCACGCTCACCGAGGTGCGGGAGCGCTGGCCCGAGCATCTCGCCGAGTGGCTGGCCTCCATGTCGATCGCCCCGCCTGGTGGTGAGTCCTTCGAGCAGCTGCGTGCCCGGGTGCTGGTTGCACGGCAGCAGGTGATCGAGTCCTATCCAGGAGAGGACGTCCTGGTCGTGGCGCACGTGTCACCGATCAAGGTCCTCGTCGGCCTTGCGATCGATGCGCCGCTCACCAGCATGTACCGGATGGAGCTACCGCCGTGTTCGCTGACCACCCTGGCGTGGTTCCCAGACGGAAATTCCTCGATGTTCTCCTTCGCCGAAGCCGGCCACCTCACCGAGGTCCAGGCTCCGATGGGGACGTGAGGGGCCGGCCGTAGCCGACCCCTCACGCGTGCGTTCCTAGCGCCTCTCTCCGCGGGATCCGTGACCCTTGCCCTCGTGGCCGGGACGTTCGGCTAGAGCGCTCGCGACCGCGTCCGCCTGTGCCTGGGTCAACGTCCCCTTCGCGACAAGGTCAGCGAGGACGGCAGCCGTA
>CAZBWA010000084.1:4738-6090 GCA_964495555.1 uncultured Bifidobacteriaceae bacterium
GGCGGCCGTACCGACGGTGATGCGTCGTGCGCGATTCATGGTCGATCCCTTCCCTCGGACGGTCGCCCGAGCACTGCGCTGAGTGTGCGCGGCGAACATGCGAGGAGGCGCAGGGAAGTATTCGAGCCATGTAAGCCTTCAGAGGTCATGAACGATGACGTCGAGGCTCCGCACCCCGCTCCGGCTCGGCCGGCCGTCCTCGACTCGGTATCCGTGACTGCGGAGAACCTCAGGGAGGTGATCGACGGAGCGCGGCTCGCGAGTTTCCGTGAGCAAGGCGGCGGTGATTCGGCCTTTCGTCGCCTTGTTGTGATGGCTGACGACGCTGAGCTTTCCGCCCTTCTCCTGGAGGACGCGCAGGGTCACCGCCCTGTCGGCGCACACCTCCGGGATCGGTGCCATGGCCACGTAGGCCCCCGAACGCAGATCTACGATGACGCCTTTCTCCTGCGTGATCACCGACCCGATGGGCGTGGACCACAGCTGCGCGAGCGAGGGAAGTCCGGGAACCCGTCTGTCGGCGCTGAACCGGTATGCGGGGATGCGGTCATGCGGGCGCACGAGCCCCCAGAGTGCGGACGCGATCGCCAGGCGCGAATCGGCGCGCGCACGTGCCGCGGCGGGGAGTGAGGAGAAGTCGAGCGCGTCGTAGAGCACGCCCGCGTAGACGTCGATCGCGTGGGCCGTAGGTGCGCTGCGAAGTCGCGCATTCTGGGCGATGAGCGGCTTCTGCGAGGCGGTGAGGCCGAGTGCCGCCATGGCCCGGGTCGGAGAAGAAGTGCAGAGATCCACGACCGCCCTGAGGATGGTGGAACGGACAGCCTTCAATCCCGGCCAGCTCAATGCCGCGAGTGCGAGTTTCGGACCTGCGCCCGGAGCGTCCTTCCCCTCGGACGGTGGCAACAGGATGAGCACTGACCGACGCTATTGGGTCATGACCGCCCGCGCCCGCGCGGCGCGGGCGTACTCTTGCCGAGGACGAGTCGGCCGGGTGATCGCGGCGCGCAAGCGTCGAGGAAAGTCCGGCCTCCACAGGGCAGGGTGGTGGGTAACACCCACCCGGGGCAACCCGCGGGAAAGTGCAACAGAAAGTAGACCGCCTCGAGCAATCGAGGTAAGGGTGAAACGGTGGTGTAAGAGACCACCAGCACCGCAGGTGACTGCGGTGGCTAGGCAAACCCCACCCGGAGCAAGGTCAAGCGGATCGGGCAACCGATCCAGGCGGAAGAGCGGCCCGCTCACATTCCGCTGGTAGACCGCACCAGGTCACCGGCAACGGTGATCGCAGATGGATGGTCACCCTCCGCAACGCGGAGACAGAAGCCGGCTTACAGGCCGACTCGTCCCCCACC
>CAZBWA010000085.1:0-5930 GCA_964495555.1 uncultured Bifidobacteriaceae bacterium
GATCACCACGCCGAGCACCGTGACCAGCGCGGTGGCAACGATCGGAGCCTGCGCCTTGTTCGTGCGATCCAGGGCCTTCGGCAGCACGCCCGCGCGACCCATCGCGAAGAAGTACCGCGCGGCGCTGTTCTGGAAGGCCAGGGTCGCAGCGAACAGCGAGGTCAGGATCAACCAGCTGAAGATCTCCGTCAACCACGTGCCCACGAACTCGGTACTCAGGCTGAACAGCACTGCCGAGGGATCGGCCAGCGGCACTCCCTCGATCGCGGTCACCTCGAACACCTTCGTCTGGATGTCCGTCGCACCGAGTCCGGAGACCAGGCCCCAGCCGACGAGCGCGAAGAGCACGGTCACGAGGAGCACCGAGGTGTAGGTCGCCCTCGGCACGGTGCGCTTGGGGTCCTTCGACTCCTCGCCGTAGATCGCCGTCGCCTCGAAACCGATGAAGGAGGCGAGTGCGAAAGCGAAGGCGATGCCCACACCACCCGGGATCGCCTCGGTGAGGATGCTCGCCGGGGAGAACGATGCACCGAAGTCGAGTCCATCTGGTCCGCCACCCTGGAAGAGGATCGCGAGGGCGAGGACGACGAGTCCGATGAGCTCCAAGCCCAGCAGGACGCCGAGCACCTTGGCGCCGACGTCGACCGACGCCGCCGACAGGGCGAACACCAGGGCCAGGATGATGAACGCGTACACCCACCAGGGGAGCGACAGCCCGAACTTCGCCTCCATCTGGAAAGTCAGCTGACCGGCGAGGAAGCCGAGCACACCCCACATGACCGCGATGTAGGCGACCACGGAGGCGAAGGCCGATGCCACACCCCAGTTGATGCCCAGACCTCGGCCCACGTAAGCGAAGAACGCGCCCGTGTTGGTGACGTACTGGCTCATCGTCGCGTAGCCCACGCTGAAGATCAGCAACAGCAGGCCGACCGCGACGTACATGCCGGCGGCGCCAGAGCCCACACCCAGTCCCATGGCGACGGGGAAGGCACCGGTCATGCCTGCGAGTGGCGCAGCAGCCGCCACGACGAAGAAGACGATGCCGATCAGACCGAGGGAGCCTTTCCTCAGACTTGTGGACTTCGTCTCCGGATCACCAGGCTGCAATGCCTGGTCGGACTTGGGAAGATTTTCCCGCTGTGACATCTCTCCTCCGATGGTCGTACGGGCCCGAACGTGCCCCAAGGGTCCTGTATCAAATATCTGTCGTCAAGCGACTTGGCCGTTTCCCTGACCCATTTCCCCGCTAACTCGAGGCCTTCAAGCGGTGCCGCTGCAGCTTGCCGGTGACGGTCTTGGGCAACTCGGTCGTGAATTCGACGATGCGCGGGTACTTGTACGGGGCGATGGTCGCCTTGACGTGCTCCTGTAACTCGACCACGAGGGCATCCGACCCGCTATGCCCGTCGGCGCAGCGCACGACGGCCTTGACCACCATGCCCCGATCCGGGTCGGGGATACCCACCACCGCCACCTCCGCGACCGCCGGGTGGGTGAGCAGCGCGTTCTCCACCTCGGGGGCAGCGATGTTGTAGCCGCTCGAGACGATCAGGTCGTCCGCACGGGATATATAGGTGAAGTACCCGTCCTCATCGAGGGTGTAGAGGTCGCCCGTGACGTTCCAGCCGCCCTGCACATAGACCGATTGCCGATCGTCGGCGAGATAGCGGCACCCTGTCGGCCCGCGGACCGCCAGGCGCCCGACGACTCCGGGTGGCACGGGATTCAAGTCCTCATCCAGCACCGTGGCCTCGAACCCCGGAACCGCGCGACCCGTGCGGCCCGGCCGGATGTCCTCGTCGGCGGCGGAGATGAAGATGTGGAGCATCTCGGTGGCGCCGATGCCGTCGATCAGCGGGAGCCCGGTGGCGTCGTGCCAGGCATGCCAGGTGGCCTCGGGCAGCGTCTCGCCGGCGGATACGCATCTCCGCAGCGAGGATACGTCGTGGTCGGTGAGCATCGGGATCATCGCGCGATAGGCGGTGGGCGCCGTGAACAGGCACGTGATGCGGTGCTCTCCGATAGCCGCCAGCAGAGCGGGAGGAGCCCCGTTCTCCAGCAACACGGCGGAAGCACCCACGCGCATCGGGAAGATGACGAGCCCACCGAGGCCGAATGTGAAGGCGAGAGGGGGACTTCCGCCAAAGACGTCGTCTGCTGTCGGCTTCACGATGTGTGCGCTGAACGTGTCGGCGATCGCAAGAACATCCTGGTGCTCGTGCATTGTGGACTTCGGCTTGCCCGTGGTTCCCGAGGTGAATGCCAGCAGCGCGATGTCCTCCGCCGCGGTGTCGGCGACATCCGACAGAGGTTCCGCGGCTCGTGTTCGTGATTCGAGGGAAGCGGTGTCACCTGAACCGACGATCAGTGTGGTCCCGGTGAACCCGGAGACCTTCTCCCACTCCTCCACGAAGCGGTGATCGACGATCGCGAGATCGGGACGGGAGATCTCGACGATCGGATCCAACTCCATCGCACGGAGCAGCGGGGCCGTGGTGACGACGACACCACCGAGGCGGAGGGTGGCGAGCCAGGCGATCACCAGCCAACCGTTGTTCGGTGCGCGGAGCACAACCCGCGTGCCGGGCACCACACCGGCCTCGCGCAGCACCGCCGCACACCGGTGGACGTCGTCGAGGAGATCCCCGTAGGTCCACGTTCCGTCGGCGGCCACGAATGCGATTCGATCGGGTCCATGGCGCTCGATCGTCCGATCGAGCAGCTCGACGCACGCATTGAGCCGTGGAGGATTCGGATCACGCAGAAGGACGGGCCACTGATCTCGCGACGGAAGACGGTCGCGGGCGAAGGTGTCGACGTGGCCCGTCGGCTCAGTCATACAGGCGGGCCTTGCCGATGCGCTCGAGAGCGACCTCCGCACTCCACGGAAGCATCAGCGATCCCAGGCGGGAGTCGCGATACATCCGCTCGAGGGCGAGGTGCTTGAGCATCGACTGACCCCCGCAGACGCGCACGGCGATGCTGGCGACCTGGTTTGCATGCTCCATCACCGTGTAGACGGCAGCCCATGCCTGCACCATCGTGTCCACATCGGGATCCAGATCGGCGTTATCGATCGCGGTGAAGAGCAGAGCGCGGCTCTGCTCGAACTTGATCTGCATCTCCGCCCACCCCAATTGCTTGACGGGGTTGTCACGACGACCCGTGCCCGAGGCGGCGCCCGGGAGTTCACCGCGCAGGTAATCGCGCGTGAAGTCGAGGATCCCCTGCGTCACCCCCAGGTACGCCGGGGCGAGGGACATGAAGAGGAAGGGGTAACGGTTCGCTGCCTGGTCGTACATCCCGCCGGGCATGATCTCGTCATCGAAGGGGACGAAGACGTCCTTCAGCAGGAGCGTCCGCGACACGGTGCCGCGCATGCCTAGCGGGTCCCAGTCATCGACGATCTCGACACCCGGGGAGTCCGCACGGACGGACAGCAGGCGGAGGAACTCCTCCCCAGGGACCTGGCAGGTGACGTTGTAGCGGTGGGCGGCGCCCGAGAGCGACGCGAAGATCTTGCGACCGGTGACCCGGTAACCGCCGTCGGTCAACTCCGCCTTGGTGGCCACGCCGGCGAGTGCTCCTGGATTCAGACCCTCACTGAAGGGCTGCGAGTGGATGTCGCCGTCCTCGACGACCCCGCGGAACATCTCCGCGCGACGACGCTCGTGCGTTTCCCGCTGCTCGGGGCTCATGTCCAGCAGGTCGCTGACCTCGCCTGCCCACAACATCGTGGCGTTGTGCATATTGAAGGTGAGCGCCGTCGATCCGCAGTAACGGCCGATCTCGGCTGAGACGCGCACGTAGTCGGCGTAGCTGGCACCCAGCCCTCCGTACTGCGCGGGCACGCACAGGGCGAGGAAGCCCGCATCGCGCAGGTCCGCGAAGTTCGCGAACGGGAAGACCGCATTGCGATCAATGTCGACCGCGCGCTCGCGGAATGTTGGACCGAGGTCACGGATGACCGCGACGAGCTCGTCCCGGGACTTGACGGGGCCGGGGGAACCGGCGATGCCGGTAGAGACCCGGGTGCCTTCGTGGGCTGCGACGGGTGGAGTCATGACGCGATCGTGATGGACCACCGGACTTTTGTCAACAACGTTGACAATATTCCGCGCGGTGCCTACCGTTCCCACGTGATCGACGTCGACGCCTCGCCCGTGGCCTGGCGCGAGGCCGGGGACGGCCCGGTCGCCGTCTTCCTGCACGGTCTGGGCGGAGGCCGTACCGCCTGGCGCCCCCAGATGGAGGTCCTGTCCAAGCTGCGTCGATGCGTGGCCTGGGACGCCCCCGGGTACGGGGCCTCGGCCCCCGTCACGGACACCTCCTTCGACGCCTACGCCCGCGCGGCCGCCGCCCTCATCGACGAGGTCTCCCCCGACGCTCCGATCGACCTCGTCGGCATGTCCTTCGGGGGGATGATCGCCCAGTACGTGACCGCACTGGCCCCGGATCGGATCCGCAGTCTCACCCTGCTGTGCACGAGCCCCAAGTTCGGCCTGGACGGCACCGACCCCGACGAGTGGCGTGCCGCGCGGCTCGCCGGCCTGGAACAGATGGGGAGCCCGGCCGCGGCGGCGCCGCTCATCCTGCCCTCACTCGTCGGGCCGAACGGTGCGCACGTCCTGCCCGAAGCGATCGACGCCATGGGGCGCGTCCCGCTCTCCGGACTCCTCGATTCCCTGTCCACCATCGCCAGCCACGACTCCCGGAGCCTGCTCCCGGGCATCACCACCCCGACGCTCGTCCTCGTCGGCGAACTCGATGACGAGACGCCCGCCTCCTACGGCCAGGCGATCGTCGATCTGATGCCGAACGCTCGACTCGAGGTGATCCCGGGGGTCGGTCACCTGCTGAACCTCGAGGCCGAGGATGCTGTGAACACGGCAATCGCACGACACTGGAAGGCGGTCATGCCATGAGGACCGGCAATACCGAGTGGCGCTGGGTGCAGCGCTTCGCCGAGCAGTTCGCGCTGAATGGACTGAAGCCCGGTGACGAATGCGTGATCCTGTCGGAAAGCGCTAGTCGACCCGAGCTCGTCGCCACGTCGATCCTCGCCGCGGAGTCCCTGGGTGCACGACCCTTCGAGGTCGTCATGCGCACCCCCGCCAACGGTGGTCCGGTCGCGCTGCGCTCGACGGGCACCTCGCTTGCCCTCAAGGGTCACGCCGGAGCAGTCGCAGCGGTGTCGTCGGTCCCCCTCGTCATCGACGTGACCGTCGAAGGACTCCTGCACTCACGCGAACTACGCGACATTCTCGGCGCGGGCACCTCGGTCTTCATGATCAGCAACGAGCACCCGGAGATCTTCGAGCGACTCCCCCACGACGAGGACATGGCACGTCGCGTTGCGAAGTCACACGACGTACTGCGGTCGTCGAAGGTCATGCGCGCTACCAGCGACATGGGAACCGACATCCACGTGGAACTCGCCGATGCCTTCACCGCGGGATCCACGGGTGTGATCCAGGGACCTGGTGAGATCGCGCACTGGCCCGGTGGCCTGGTGCTCGCCTTCCCCGCGCGCCACCGCGTCAACGGCCAGATCGTGTTGGCACCCGGGGACATCAACATCACCTTCAAGCACTACGTCCAGGACCCGATCGTGCTCACCATCGAGGACGATTTCGTCGTGGCGATCGAAGGGAAGGGGTACCAGGCGGAGATGCTGAAGTCCTACATGTCAGCCTTCGACGCCGATGCCTACGCCACCTCGCACATCGGCTGGGGCATGAACCCGGCCGCACGGTGGGACTACCTCGAGCTCTACGACCGGTCGCAGTTCAACGGGACCGAGGCCCGCGCCTTCGAGGGCAACTTCATGTACAGCACGGGCGCAAACGAGAACGCGGAGCGCTTCAGTGTCTGCCATTTCGACATTCCCATGCGCGAGTGCAGCGTCTTCCTGGATGATCACCAGG
>CAZBWA010000086.1:0-5851 GCA_964495555.1 uncultured Bifidobacteriaceae bacterium
AGAGCCAACTCCTTCTTGTCTCCGAAGATCCCCTGGGGTCGGAAGATCATCAGCAGCATGAGGCCGAGGCCCATGAGGATGAAGCGGATGGCACCGACATCGGTCGGCTTCAGGAAGTCGATCCATCCCGCTTGGATCGCCTGACCGAGGAACTCGCCGACTCCTGCGAGAAGGAACCAGAAGATGATCGTGCCCGCGATGGGGCCGAGGATGCGCGCGGCGCCGCCCAGAAGCAGGATCGTGTAGACGAAGAAGGTGAAGTCGGGGACGAAAGTGTCCGGTTGCACCGACTGCTTGGCGACGGCCCACACGATTCCACCGAACGCCATGATGATGCCGCCCACGACCAGGGACTGCATCTTGTAGGCGAACGTGTTCTTGCCGAGGGAGATGACCGCGTCCTCGTCTTCGCGGATGCCCTTGATGACACGTCCCCACGGGCTGCGCACGAGCAGGAGCATGAGGACGGAGAAGAGGGCGACCAGTCCCCATCCGACGATGACCACCCAGAGGTCCTGTCGAGTCCACGTCAGGACGGGTAGGGAGTCGAAATCGGCGGGCAATGGATTGAGATCGTGGAACTGCTGACCGATCTTGCCGCTGAGACCCTGGGTGCCGCCGAGGGTGTCCTTGAAGACCGTGCGCACGGTAAGACGGAGCAACTCGCTCGCGGCGATGGTCACGATCGCGAGATAGTCCGCGCGTAGTCGGAGCGTGGGTATCCCCAGGAGCAGGGATAGCAGGACCGCCAGGAGCATGCCGACGGGGATCGCGAGCCACAGGCTCAGATCGAAGGTGAGGACGATGACACCGATCGCGTAGGCACCCGAGGCCACGAACGCCACGACGCCGAAGTTGAGCAGACCCGTGTAGCCGAACTGCAGGTTCAGGCCGATCGCCGCGAGGCAGTAGATGATCGCGGTGATCCCGAGTGCCTGGGTCAGGGTCTGCGAGAAGACGAACGCCCAATCCACGTCAACCCACCCGCTCTCGTCGACCGAGGAGCCCCTGCGGGCGGATGAGCAGGATGACGATCATCAGGAACAGCGCGCCCACTGTCTTCATCTCCGGCGGAATCACGAGCGTCGTGAGCTGGATGAACACCCCGACGACGAGTGCCCCGACGAGTGCCCCGTACACCGTGCCCAGTCCGCCGAGGATGACAGCGGCGAACAGCACGAGGAGGATCCGCTGTCCCATGTTCCAGATCGAGTTCTGGGTCATGCCCAGATAGATGCCGGCGTACGCCGCCAGGCCGGCGGCGACGGTCCATACGACCGCGATGACCCGTTCCACGTCGATGCCGGTGGCGGAGGCCAGTGCCGGGTTATCCGAGACCGCGCGCGTCGCCTTGCCGATGCGCGAACGCTGCACCCACAGCAGGGTGGCAGCCAGGATCACGACGGCGACCGCGGCCAGGACCAACTGCTTGGGCGTGGTGGCGAACGGCCCGATGTTGATGCCCTCCTGGCCGGCGTACTGCTCGTAGGTGCGGGGACCGCTGCCGAAGAACAGTGAGACGGTGTAGCGCAGCACGATTGCCAGGCCGATCGACACGATCATCGCCGCGATCAGACCGGTCCGGCGCTTGCGGAGCGGCTTCCACAGGATCTTGTTCTGGCCCCAGCCGAACACGACTGCACACACGATCACGGAGAGGGGTGCGGCGATGATGATGTGCAGGCCCGCCGTGTTGAACAAGAGCGCGACGAAGGCGCCGAGGGTGATCAGCTCGCCATGGGCGAAGTTCGTGAGGCCCGTCGTCCCGAAGACGAGGTTCAGGCCGATCGCACCGAGCGCGATGAGGATTCCGAGCATGATCCCGTCCGCCAGGAGTTGGACCACCTGCTGACCGGTGACCCCGCCGCCTGCGGACTCCGCCGTAGCGCCTTCGCCACCCCCGTCCCCTGAGGCGAGGGGCACCAGCAACTTCTTCTCACCGCCCAGGATGAGCAGTTCGCGCGTGGCGTCCTCGGGCTTCGCCAGCGAAACGCCCGCGGGCAGCGTCGTGGTGTCGATCGTGATCGTGTAGGTCCCGCCCTCGGGGATCTCGACCCGGAAGTTGCCCTGGGCATCCGAGGTACCGGCCCCGGAGAAGCCCGCCTCGTTGGAGACGGTGATGGTGACACCCGCCACGGGGGACCCGTCCGGTGCGGTGAGCGTGCCTACGACGGCGTCGCCAGCGGCTGAGGCTGGGGCACCGGTGGTGAGGCCGAAGAGGGCCACGACAGCGATCAGCAACATCCCGATGCGGGACAGGGTGCGGCGCTGCACAGGGCCTCCGGTGGACAGGGACTGAAGCACCCTACTCACGGCTGGGCACCTGCGGAGGCGGTTGTGGCGAAATGCCCGGATCGACTCACTCGGCTGCCGGGGTCCTGGGTCGGAGGAGACAGGTCAGCCGGGCGCTGCAGACGGGGCGGTCCTCGTCGTCCACGATCCGGATGTCGTAGGTGGCCACGGTCCGGCCGGTATGCAGGGGCGTCGCCGTCCCGTGGACGTGGCCATCGCGCACCGCCCGGTGATGGGTGCAGTTGAGGTCGACGCCGACCACCAAGGTTCCCCAGCCCGCATGGATGCCCGCTGCGATCGAACCGAGCGACTCGGCGAGAGCGGCGCTGGCGCCCCCGTGCAATAGACCGAAGGGCTGGGTATTGCCCTCCACCGGCATGCTGCCTCGGACGCAGTCACGGCGGGCCTCCGTGAGAGTCATCCCCATGCGCTGGGCGAGATCTCCCATCCCGAATTCCTGGACGATCGCCAGGACGTCATCCGGCTGATCACTCATGACCCGCACCCTAGGACCATCCTTCGGCCCGCGCCTACGATGCTGCAGTGTCCGAGCGTCGATTGCTCCTGATCGATGGACACTCGATGGCCTATCGGGCTTTCTTCGCGTTACCCGTCGAGAACTTCGCCACGAGCACGGGCCAGCCGACGAACGCGGTATTCGGTTTCACGTCGATGCTGATCAACGTGCTCCGCGACGAGGCTCCCTCCCACGTCGCGGTGGCCTTCGACGTGAGTCGGACGTCGTTCCGCACGGAACGATTCCCCGACTACAAGGGGACGCGCTCGGCGACACCGCCCGAGTTCAAGGGCCAGGTCGGCCTGATCGACGAGGTTCTCGACGCGATGGGTATCGCGACATTCCGAGCCGAGGGGTTCGAGGCCGACGACATCATCGCCACGCTCACCCATCAAGCGCGTGGGGAGGGATTCAGCGTCGAGATCGTGACGGGGGACCGTGACTCGTTCCAGCTCGTGGCCGACGGAGTGACCGTCCTCTACCCGAAGAAGGGGGTGTCCGATCTCGCTCGGATGACACCCGAGGCTGTTCGTGAGAAGTACGGGCTCGATCCAGGTCAGTACCCGGACTTCGCCGCTCTGCGTGGTGACCCGAGTGACAACCTGCCGGGAATACCCGGGGTGGGCGAGAAGACGGCGGTCAAGTGGCTCACCACCTACGGTGATCTGGGATCCCTCGTCGACCATGCCGATGAGGTCTCCGGGAAGGTTGGAGAGGCGCTACGGGAGTCCATCCCCCAAGTCCTCCTCAACCGCGAGTTGACGCAACTGCTCTCGGATGTCCCGTTGCCGAGTGGGCCCGACTCGTGCGCGTGGTCCGGGTGGAGCGCGGACCAGGTCGACGAGGTCTTCTCGGCGTTGCAGTTCACGGCCCTCCGCGATCGCATCGCGAAGTTGCCGCGTGCGGCAGGGGGCCAGCCCGCGGGCACGCCCGACGTCGCGGAGGTCCCTGTGGCCGTCGAGGCGATGAGTGGCTCCGCGTTCCTCGCCGCGTGCGCTCACGGTGTGTCCATCGCCGTGACGTCTGACCTCACGGTGGCTGGGGCATGTCACGACCCCGCATCGGCCTTCGCGACCGACGACGGGGACGCCGTCGTTGAGTCACTGTCCTCCGTGGATATCGGGAAGACGATCCACGACGCCAAGCCGGTCGCCCACGCCCTCGCCGCCCGCGGAGCCTCCCTCCGCGGGCTCCGCTTCGACACGGCCCTCGCCGCCTACCTGGCCTCACCGGGGCAGCGTTCCTACGCGTTGCCCGACGTCGCACAACGGTTCCTGGGTCGCGAGTCAGCGGGAGGGCGGGACGAAGGACAGCTCGACCTGCTCGGAGGCGAAGAGGGATCGGACCATCTCGGCGAGGACGCTTCGACGGTGGCCGCCCTCGAGGCGGTCCTGCGTCCCCGACTGCAGGCCGACGGGCTCCTGGATCTGCTCGTCGACGTCGAGCAGCCCGTGGCGCTGGTTCTGGCGGACATGGAGGTGGTCGGCATCTGTGTCGACCGACCGGGTCTCGAGCTGCTCTCCCGCGAGTTCGGTGACGCGATGCGCGCCTGCGAGACGAACGCGGAGAAGCTCGTCGGGCGGCCTTTCAACATGGGTTCGCCCAAGCAGTTGCAGGAGATCCTCTTCGGTGAGCGCGGGCTGCCGAAGACCAAGAAGATCAAGACCGGCTACACGACAGATGCAGAGGCTCTGCAGAGTCTCTTCGACCAGACCGAGGATCCGCTGCTTGCCGAGATCCTCGCCTGGCGCGACCGCAGCAAACTCCGGCAGACAGTCGACGGCCTGATCCCATTGATCGCGGAGGACGGCCGTATCCACACGACGTTCCATCAGATGGTCGCCGCCACGGGCCGGCTCTCGAGCAGCGATCCGAATCTCCAGAACATCCCGGTCCGGACGGATGCAGGTCGGGGGATCCGCCGGTGCTTCGTCGTGGGCGACGGATTCGAGGCGTTGATGACCGCGGACTACAGCCAGATCGAATTGCGCATCATGGCCCACGTGTCGGGGGATGCAGGTCTCATCGAGGCGTTCCGGTCAGGGGAGGACCTGCACACCACCGTCGCGAGTGCGGTGTTCGGCGTGGCGCCCTCGGATGTTGATGCGGAGATGCGTCGCAGGATCAAGGCGATGAGCTACGGGCTGGCGTACGGGTTGTCCCCATTCGGACTATCCCAGCAATTGCGGATCACGCCGGGGGAGGCCCAAGGACTGATGGACGAGTACTTCACTCGTTTCGGCGGGATCCGGGACTACCTGGCGGGGGTCGTGGACGATGCACGCGGCACGGGGTTCACGGAAACCCTGTTCGGACGCCGCCGGTACCTCCCCGACCTGCAGAGCGACAACCGGCAACGGCGGGAGATGGCCGAGCGCATGGCCCTCAACGCGCCCATCCAAGGCACCGCGGCCGACATCGTGAAGATCGCCATGCTGCGGGTGGCCGAAGCCCTCCGCGCCGAGGGATGCGTGTCCCGCCTCCTCCTCCAGGTCCACGACGAACTCGTGGTGGAGGTGGCACCCGGGGAGGTGGCCACGGTCGAGGGGATCCTGCGTCGGGAGATGGGGGGCGCCGCGGACCTGCGCGTACCCCTCGAGGTCACCGTGGGAGTCGGGACGAATTGGGACGAAGCGGCCCATTAGGCCTCGGGGCCGATGTCCTGGGTGCACAGTCGGTGCCGTAGCCTTACGGGGCTCAGCGACCGCTGTGCGCTCCTACGACTACTGACCGGAACCCCTACTCCATGACCGCTCCCACCACCACTCCCGCCCAGGTAGCCATCAACGACATCGGCTCGGCGGATGACTTCCTCGCAGCAATCGACGCCACGATCAAGTACTTCAACGATGGGGACATCGTCGAGGGAACGATCGTCAAAGTGGACCGTGACGAGGTCCTCCTCGACATCGGCTACAAGACCGAGGGTGTCATCCCCTCGCGCGAACTCTCCATCAAGCACGACGTCGACCCGACGGAGGTCGTCAACGTCGGCGATCGTGTCGAGGCCCTCGTTCTCCAGAAGGAGGACAAGGAGGGTCG
>CAZBWA010000087.1:0-5783 GCA_964495555.1 uncultured Bifidobacteriaceae bacterium
CTCCTCGCTGCCATGCCGCAGGAGCGTTCCCATGATGTACATCTGTGCGTGGCAGGCCGACGGGTTCCCGCCCGACGCGGCGATCTCCTCGAGGATCACCGAGGCCTCGGTCAACGTCGCCCCGCCACCGCCGTACTCCTCGGGGATGAGCGCGGCCAGGTACCCGGAGTCGGTGAGGGTGGTGACGAACTCGGTGGGGTAGCCGTCGGGCTCGAGTCCCCGCCAGTACGCGCCGTCGAACTTCTCGCACACGGCACGGACGCCGTCGCGCAGGTCGTCGTGGGCGGACTCGAATCGCATATGCAATTTGTATCATTGATAAGAAATACAAGCCAGGGGCGACAAGAATGGGCCCATGACCGACTGGCACACCCTCCGGCACTCCTTCCGATCCCCCACGGGCCTGCTCATCGACGGCGCCTGGGTTGAGGGGGCGGGCACCCTGGAGGCGGTCAGCCCGATCGATGGAACCGTCATCGGAGCCGTGGCCTCCGCGGACGCCTCCGACGTCGATCGCGCCGTGCAGTCCGCACGCCGGGCCTTCGCCGACGGGCGGTGGTCGGGTCGCGCCCCGGCCGAGCGCAAGGAGGTCCTGCTCCGGTGGGCGCGTCTGTGCGACGAGCATCGGGACGCGCTCGCACTCGCTCATGCGTTGGAGATGGGCAAGCCGGTCCGTGAGGCGCACGGCGTCGACATGCGTGCGGTCATCCGCACGCTGCAGTGGTTCGGCGAGGCCATCGACAAGGTCCTCGACGAGATGCCGAACGTGTCCCCGGATGCCCTCGCCATGGTGCAGCGTGAGCCGGCGGGCGTGGTCGGCGCGGTGGTGCCGTGGAATTTCCCCCTGACCATGGCCGCGTGGAAGGTGGCACCCGCGTTGGCCACCGGGTGCACCGTCGTGCTCAAGCCCGCCGAGCAGTCACCGCTGTCCGCACTCCTGCTAGCCGAACTCGGAATGGAAGCCGGACTGCCCGATGGCGTGCTCAATGTTGTCAACGGCCCGGGGCACATCACAGGGCAGGCGCTGGGACGTCACCCCGACGTCGACGTCCTGACCTTCACCGGATCCACCGAGATCGGCCGCAGGTTCATGGAGTACTCGGCAGCCTCGAATCTCAAGCGGGTGTGGCTGGAGCTCGGCGGCAAGGGCGCCAATGTCGTCTTCCCGGATGCCGATCTGGAGAAGGCGGCCCGCACCGCTGCCTGGTCGATCTTCTACAACGCGGGACAGATGTGCACCGCAGGTTCGCGGTTGCTGGTGCACGAGTCGGTGCACGACGAAGTGGTGCGCATGATCCTCGATGCGGCAGCGGCCGCCCAGCCGGCGAATCCCCTCGACGACGATGCGCCGATGGGAACGGTCGTCACCCACGAGCATCGTGACCGGATCCACGCGATGGTGACCGAGGGCCTTCGCGAATCGGGGGAGGCGCTGGTCGGTGGTGCACCCGTCCTGGTCGAGACCGGAGGCGCCTACTACCCGCCGACCGTCATCGACCATGTCGCCCCCACGTCCCTCCTGGGTCAAGAGGAGGTGTTCGGACCGGTCCTCGCCGTCACGACTTTCCGCACGGAGGAGGAGGCCCTCGCTCTCGCCAACGGCACTCCCTACGGCCTCGCATCGGCCGTCTGGACGACGGATCTCAGCAGGGCGCATCTCTTCGCTCGTGGCTTGAAGTTCGGCGTAGTCTGGGTGAACTGCTACGAAGAGGGGGACATGACCGTGCCGTTCGGAGGAGTCAAGCTCTCGGGATTCGGTCGCGATAAGTCCCTGCACGCTCTCGACAAGTTCTATGACATCAAGACGACGTGGATCGATCTGACATGAGCGACGCTCGACGGGTTCCCCGACGCCGGAACCTCTCGGAGGACGTGGCCGAATACATCCGCGAGGGGATCATGTCCGGCGCCCTGCGCCCCGGGACGCGCATCGACCAGGACGCCATCGCTGCCGATCTCGGAGTGAGTCGACTCCCCGTCCGCGAAGCCTTGATCAGCCTCGACAAGGAGGGACTGATCAACACGATCCCGCGTCGCGGTGCGTTCGTCGCCCGCATGGAACGCGAGGACGTCCTGGATCACTACCAACTCTTCGGTCAGGTCGCCGGCCTGGCCGCAGCACGCGCAGCCGCGCGCCTGAGTGAAGCCGACATCGAACGGCTCGCCGATGTGCACAGCCGCATGCATGCCACAGGTAGTCGGGATGAGCAGCGCAAGCTCAACGACGAGTTCCACCGGGTGATCAACAAGGCGGCGGGCAGCGCTCGCATCACCAGCATGGTGGGACTTCTCGCCCGCTCCCTTCCCATGCCCTACGTCGACTTCCCGGACTCGTGGCTCGATGAGGCCGATCGCCAGCACCAAGAGATCATCGAGGCGCTGCGGCGGCGCGACACCCTCGCCGCCCAGCGGGCCATGGAGCAGCACATCAACCTCAGTGGACGTCACGCGGTGAACGTCCTGGAGGGAATGGGCTTCTTCGACTCCGAGTCAGCGTGATCGCTCGGCGATCACCACGCCGGAGAGGATCAACACACCACCGATCATCTGCATCCAGGTGAGGCTCTCGCCCAGGACGACCCATGCCACCAGGATCGCTAGCAGTGGCTCGGTGAGTCCGACGGTGGATGCCTGGGATGCGCGGAGGTACTTGAGCGCGACCACCACGAGCCAGAACGGGACGATCGTGCCGAGCACCACCATCCACGAGGCCAGGATCCACAGCGGTGTGTCGACGCCCTCGACCGGTGCCGTCCCGGCGAAGGAGTCCCAAGGGAAGGACCACCACGGTTGGAACACCACCCAGAACGCCGAGGCGGCGGCGAAGCCCCACATGGTCAGTGAGACGGGATCGCGTGGCTCCGGTCGGCGCACCTGGCGGTCGCCAAGGATGTAGTAGACGGCGAGGGCGACCGCCGCTCCGAAACCAGCGAGGACTCCCAGCGGATCGAGGGTGAATCCCTGCCACACCTGGGCCACGAGGCTCAGGCCGATGAGCGCGATGACGAGGGCGACCCAGACGGTTGCCTTCGTGGGTTCGCGGTATCCGAAGCGGAACCAGAGTGCGACCATGATCGGCGCGGTGAATTCGATGAGCAGCGCCACTCCGACGGGCAGGTACTGCAGGGCGACGAAGTAGAGGTACTGCGTCATCGCCACCCCGGCGATGCCGTAGGCGAGAAGCGGGATGATCTCGTCGCGACGAACGCGCAGGGATCCTGGTCGGGTGAGGGCCACCACCACAAGGAGGATCAGGAACGCCGCCGTGACGCGCAACTGTGAAAGCCGCGCCGGATCGAGACCGTCGATCAGCAGGGTCTTGGACACCGTCCCGTTGATGGCGAAGAGGAGGGCTGCGACGACGTAGAGGAGGTATCCGCGCATCCGATGCGAGGTCCTCGAGGGACGGACCCCGGGGAGTGGTTCGACGAGATCGCTCATCGCTGTCTGGGAACCCTCCGCACGGGGGGAGCCTAGGCCCGGACGACGCTAGGCTCAGGACGTGAGTGCGGACCCGCACGTCCTCTGCATGGTCCTGGCCGGTGGCGAGGGCAAGCGCCTCATGCCCCTGACCGCAGATCGCGCGAAGCCCGCCGTCCCCTTCGGGGGTTCGTACCGCCTCATCGACTTCGTGCTCTCCAACTTCATCAACGCGGGGCTTCGACGTGTGTGTGTGTTGACCCAGTACAAGTCGCATTCGCTGGATCGACATGTCACGCAGACCTGGCGCATGCCCACCCTCCTCGGCGACTACGTGACACCCGTCCCCGCGCAGCAACGCCTCGGTCCCCGGTGGTTCACCGGCAGCGCCGATGCGATCTACCAGAGCCTCAATCTCGTCTTCGACGAGGCACCGACACACGTGGCCGTCTTCGGCGCGGATCACGTCTACCGGATGGATCCGCTACAGATGCTGCGAGCGCACATCGATGGCGGCGCCGGCGTCACCGTGGCGGGTATCCGGATGCCGAGGTCCTCTGCACATGACTTCGGAGTCATCCAGGTGGATCGAGACGGACGCACTATCGAGAGCTTCCTCGAGAAACCAGCAGACCCACCGGGGATCCCGGGCGCGGAGGATGAGTCCTTCGTGTCGATGGGCAACTACATCTTCAGCACGGACGTACTACTCGAGGCGCTGCGCGAAGATGCCGCGGATCCGGCATCACTCCACGACATGGGCGGCAACATCATCCCGATGCTGACGGCGCGCGGCGCGGCCCAGGTCTACGACTTCGCCGAGAACATCGTCCCCGGTGCCACCGAACGCGATCGGGGCTATTGGCGTGATGTCGGAACCCTCGACAGCTATCACGACGCGCATATGGACCTCGTCTCCGTGCACCCGATCTTCAACCTGTACAACCGCAAGTGGCCTATCCTGAGTTACATCCCCCCGCTACCTCCCGCGAAGTTCGTCGAAGGCGGCAATGCCCACGAGTCGATGGTGGGAGCGGGCAGCATCATCAGCGGCGCCCATGTACGCACATCGGTCATCTCCTCGAACGTGGCCATCGAATCCGGTGCCTACATCGAGGGCAGCGTCCTTATGCCCGGTGTGCGCATCGGACGCAATGCAGTGGTCCGTCGCGCCATCCTCGACAAGAGCGTGGTGGTCCCGGACAACGCGCAGATCGGGGTGGACCTGGAACGCGATCGAGGTCTCTACACGGTGAGCGAGGGTGGGGTCGTCGTCCTGGGGAAGGGCGTGACGGCGATCTCGTGAGACTGCGACGTCTCGGTGCGCTCACCCTCCTGATCGCACTTGCATCCGTAGGCCTGCCCGCGCAGGCGGAACCGCTGCTCCAACCACGGGTCGTCGGCGGTGCGCCCGGCACGATCACCTCGACTCCGTGGCAGGTGGCCGTCTTCATCGGCGGCAATTCCCTCTGCAGCGGCTCCCTGATCGCATCGACCTGGGTGCTCACCGCGGCCCACTGCGTCGCCGGAGCGGCCCCGCCGCGCGTCTTCGCGGGGATCACGAGCCTCGGCGAGCGCTCGTCGGCCACGGAGTTGCCGGTCGTCCGCACGCTGGTCCATCCGAACTATGACTCCTCCCGCTACACAGCCGACCTCGCACTGCTCGAACTCGGACGGCCGATCACGCCGAGTGACACGGTGCGGATCATCCCGCTCCCCGTCGGCCAGGACGGAGCATCGTGGCCGCCGGTGGGAACGCCCGCGCAGATCAGTGGGTGGGGCGCCACCTCCTTCGGCGGTGGGTCGGTCACCGACCTGCGTCAAGCGACGGTGCAGGTTCTCGTCGGACCCGGAGGAGGAGCCTGCGGCGACTACGGATCCGGCTACGACGTCCGCGCCACCATCTGCGCCGGGGGACCAGCGGGCGGCGTGGACACGTGTCAGGGCGACAGCGGCGGCCCGCTCGTGATCGACGTGGCCGGCACGCCCACCCTGGCGGGCGTGACGAGTGTCGGCAACGACTGCGGCCAGGCCGCGTTCCCCGGCATCTACTCCCGCCTGACGACGTACCTGGACTGGGTGCGCAGCGTGGTCCCGGTGCAGGCCGCGGCGCCCACCCCGCCGAGCGGGGTGAGCGTCGTGACCGAGTCCCGCGGACGACTCCTCGTCGCGTGGCAGGCGCCGATCGCGAACGGCTCGCCCATCTCCGGCTATACGGCCGCGGCGGCGAACCAATCGTGCACGACCTCCGAGCTGACGTGCGTGATCGAAGGAGTGACCACGGGAACGCCCGTGTCCGTCACCGTCACCGCGAGCAATGCCGTCGGGACGAGTGCCGCGTCCGCACCGGTGGAGGTCCTTCC
>CAZBWA010000088.1:0-5765 GCA_964495555.1 uncultured Bifidobacteriaceae bacterium
AGGGCGTGAAGCGCTTCATCACCTCGGCCGAGCACGACATGGCCGACAACATCGTGCACATGGTCTTGGCACGCCCCGAGGGTGCAGGCCCCGGCACGAAGGGCCTCTCGCTGTTCATCGTGCCGAAGTACCACGTCGACCTCGAGACCGGTGAGATCGGCGCCCGCAACGGCGTCTATGCCACGAACGTCGAGAAGAAGATGGGCCTGAAGGCCTCCACCACGTGCGAGATGACCTTCGGCGAGAAGGAACCGGCCATCGGCTGGCTGCTCGGTGACGTGCATGACGGCATCGCGCAGATGTTCAAGGTCATCGAGTACGCGCGCATGATGGTCGGCACGAAGGCGATCGCAACGCTGTCGACGGGTTACCTGAATGCACTCGACTATGCCAAGACGCGTGTGCAGGGTCCCGATCTGACGAAGATGATGGACAAGGCGTCGCCCCGCGTGACGATCACCCACCATCCCGACGTGCGTCGCAGCCTCATGCTGCAGAAGTCCTACGCCGAGGGCATGCGCGCACTGATCGCCTACACCGCGTACTGGCAGGACCTCATCCAGATGGCGCAGGCCGGTGTCCCGGACATCGATCTCGATTTGGCCGAGCGGATGAACGACCTGCTCCTCCCGCTGGTCAAGGGCGTGGGGTCCGAGCGCAGCTACGAGATGCTCGCGGTCTCCCTCCAGACCTACGGCGGCTCGGGCTTCCTCCAGGACTACCCGATCGAGCAGTACATCCGCGACGCGAAGATCGACACGCTCTACGAGGGCACCACCGCGATCCAGGGCTTGGACTTCTTCTTCCGCAAGATGGTGCGCGACCAGTTCCGCGCGATCACCTACCTCGCGGGGCAGATCACCGAGACCGTCAAGGGCGATGAGGGCAACGGACGCCTCTCCACCGAGCGCGAACTGTTGGGCAAGGCGCTCGAGGACGTGCAGGCGATCGTCGGTCTCATGGGCCAGTGGGCGATGGCGTCGCAGCAGGATCCGGCCGAGGTCTACAAGGTCGGCCTCAACAGCACGCGCCTGCTCATGGCCAGCGGCGACCTCATGATCGGCTGGCTGCTCCTGCGTCAGGCGGAGGTGGCCATCGCGGCCCTCGCCGCCGGGCCGTCCGAGAAGGACCGTGCGTTCTACGAGGGCAAGGTGGAGACCGCGCGCTGGTTCGCCCGCAACCGGCTCCCCCTCCTCGCGGCTGAGCGCACGATCGCGGAGGCGACCACCAACGACGTCATGGAGTTGGCCGAAGAGGCGTTCTGACCCCTTCAGGGTGAGGCGCTCCCCGCGTCGTACCCTGACGTGTATGCCGAAGTTCCTCGTGCCGGTCATGCTCGCCATCACGGTGCTCGGTGCTCCGACTGCGTGGGCCCATGCCGATCTAGTCGACACGTCGCCCGCACAGGGCGAGGTGGTTGCAGACGCTCCCGCGTCGATCGTGCTGCGCTTCAATGAGGAACCCCTCGAGGCGATGGTCGACGTGGTGATCACCGACGCGACGGGCGAGATCGTGGCCATGGACGCGGCCGAAGCCTCAGGCACGGAGGTCGTCGTGCCCTGGCCTGGAGCGATCGGCGCCGGGGACTACACCGTGGCGTACCGGGTCGTGTCCGCCGACGGTCACCCCATCACCGGCACATTCGGCTTCACCTACACCGGTGACGCGATCACCGAATCCGCCCCTGCCATCGACGAGTCCGCGGCAGCCGAGGTGCTCGCCGACGTGACGGAGCCGCAGTCGTCGAACCTCCCCCTGATCATCGGCGTGGCTGCGCTCATCGTCGTCACCGTCGCGGTCGCACTCCTCGCGATCCGCAGGCGCACCCGCAGATGACCGCGACCCTGTCGTCGGTGGGCAAGCGCACCGCACGCGGACCCATCGCCCTGGTCTCCACCGCGCTCGTGGCTCTCGCGGTGTCCTCCACGGCCGTGGGCCTGGTCCTCACCGGGGGTGCCTATGCGCCACCCCCCTCGGGGCTGCCCGATGCCGGACCTCTGGTGGTGTGGGGCGCATCGATCCTCCGAGTGCTCACCGACGCGGCGGCGGTCACCACGATCGGACTCCTTCTCTCCGCGGCCCTGCTGGCGCCCTCGGGCAAGGACGGTGTGGTCTCCCGCGTGGGCCGACAGGACGTGGTGCGCGCCGGGTGGGCGGCCTTCGTCTGGGCGGTGCTCGCGCTCGCGCAACTCTTCTTCGTCCTCGCGGAGGTGCTCGGTCTCCCACTGGCCCAAGCGGTCGATCCGGCCGTGGTGGGGACCTACGCGAACGAGTTGCCCATCACGCGCGCCCTCCTCGTCACCGCGATCCTGGCCGCGGTCGTGGGTGTCGCCGCCCTGACCACTGCGACGTCGGGCGCCGCCGTGACGTGGCTCGTGGTCGCTGTCCTCGCAGCTGCGCTTCCCGCCCTTGCGGGACACGCTGCTGGTCTCGGGGATCACGAATTGGCCGTCACCGCGAGCGTGACGCACGTCATCGCCGCGGTGCTCTGGATCGGCGGCCTCATCGCACTCACCATGCATGCGGTGCGCAAGGACATCCCGATACGGCGCGCGGTGGAGCGGTTCTCCCCGATCGCGCTGACCGCGATCGTGCTGCTGGCCGTCAGCGGGCTTGCGAACGCCTACACACGACTGGATGGACCGGCGCAACTCCTGACAACCGGGTACGGCCAGGTCACCCTCATGAAGGCCGGTCTCATCATCGGGCTGGCGGCGATCGGCTTCGTGATGCGCTCGCGCATCACGCCATCTCTGGACTCGGTGGGACGCGTCAACGCCTTCGCCCGGGTGGCCGGGATCGAGTTGACGATCATGGCGATGGCCGTCGGCCTCGGTGTCGCGCTGGCGACGAGCCCGTTCCCGCGCGAGGAACAGGCACTGCCCTCCTACGGTGAATCGCTCCTGGGATTCACGTATCCGCCTCCTCCGACCGTGGAGGGTGTGGCGTTCGGGGGGCGCATCGATCCCCTCTTCCTGACTCTCGCCCTCATCGGGGCCGCGCTCTACGTCATCGGGTACATACGTGTGCGCCGGCGCGGTGACGCCTGGCCCGTCCTGCGCCTCGTCTCATGGCTGCTGGGCATTTCAGTCGTCATCTGGTGCACGAACGCCGGGATCTCCACCTACGCGATGGTGTCGGTGGGTCTGCACATGGTCCAGCACATGACGTTGACCATGCTCGCCCCGATCTTCCTCGTCCTCGGCGCCCCCGCGACCCTCGCCCTACGCGCACTCAAGCCCGCACAAGGGAACGAGCGCGGACCGCGTGAATGGCTCGTGTGGTTCCTGCACAGCCCGATCACGCGTGTCCTCACAAATCCGTTCTACGTCTTCATCGTCTACGTGATCGGTCTCTACGGGCTCTACTTCACACCCGCCTTCGGCTGGCTGATGGGCTCCCACGTCGGGCACGTGATCATGCAGACGCACTTCCTGATCAGCGGATACCTCTTCTATTGGGTGCTCATCGGCATCGATCCGCGACCGAAACCGCTCCCCTACTGGGGGCGCATGATGCTGCTTCTGCTCGCACTCGCCGTCCACGGATTCTTCGCGGTCATCATGATGATGGGCACCACGCCCATGGCCGTCGAGTGGTTCGGGATCGTCCGACCCGACTGGGTGACCGATCCGCTTCGCGACACCCTGCTCGGCGGCCAAGTCGCCTGGGGCCTATCGGAGATCCCCACGCTGATCGTCCTCATCGTCATCGCGGTCCAGTGGTCTCGCAGTGATGAGCGTGATGCCACGCGCCGGGATCGGCAGGCCGATCGCGACGATGACGCGGAATTGCGGGCCTACAACGAGCACCTCGCCCGGCTATCGCAGCGTGGCACCTAGAGCGTCGTATACCCTAGGGGGTATGAAGCGTTCTTTCGTCGCCCTGGCCGTCGCTCTCGCCCTCGCCGGGACCGTGACCTCCTGCTCGTCAGACACCGTGGAACCCGCTGCGGCGGTCGAGGCGGCAGCCCCGGTTCGCGTGGGGGTCGAGGAGTTCGCTCAACTCGTATCCACGCCAGGAGTCCAGATCATCGACGTGCGGACACCCGAGGAGTTCGCGGAAGGACACATCGCTGGGGCGGTGAACATCCCCGTCGAGAGCTCGGACTTCCGTGACCGGGTCTCCGCCCTCGATCCCGCCGGCACCTACGCGGTCTACTGCCGGAGTGGGAATCGCTCACAAGGAGCAGTCGAGACGATGGCCGGCGCAGGCATCACGGGGATCTACGAACTCGAGTCTGGGACGGTCGGGTGGACCGGTGAGGGACTCGACCTCGTCCGCTAGCACTACCGTGTTGACGTGCGCATCCTGCTGCTGGTTCTGACACTCGGTCTGCTGGCTGCACACCCTGCTCACGCCGCGGACCTGGCATTCGATCCGGATCGCGTCGGGGATGCACGGCAGGTCATCGTCGTCAATGCTCCCTCGTGGAATGCGACGGAAGGAACACTCGCCGCCTACGAGCGCACCGCCGAGGGCTGGCGGGAGGTCCAACCCGAGGTCCGGGCGCAATTCGGATACGGGGGAATGGTGCGGGGGGATCGTCGTAGGCAGGGGACGGGCACGACGCCGACGGGTGTCTACGACATCGTCAGCGCCTTCGGACGCAAACCGAATCCCGGTACCGATCTGCAGTACACGCGTGTTGACCGCGATGATGCCTGGACCTACAACCCGCGCGTCCCGCGCACCTACAACATCTATCAGGATGTCGATCGGTCCTGGTCGTCCTACGGCAAGTACGTCGAGGAACTGTGGGACATGGGCATGCAATACGACTACGTGGCCGTCCTCGACTACAACCTCCCGCGGGGCCCCATCACCACGAACGCACGGGGAGTGCGTGTGACGCAGGACCCCCCGGACACGCGCCGGGGCGGCGGGATCTTCCTGCACGTAGACAACGGCAGGAAGACGGCCGGGTGCATCTCCGTCGAGAAGTCCGTCATGCGCGACTTGCTGACCTGGCTGGATCCGGAGGAGTCGCCGGTGATCGTGATCGACGTCGACTAGAACTCGACGATGTCGTCGAGGGCGGGGAAGTCCGCCCGCCACCTGCGCCCCACGTCGGGGTCGGCGTCCACCCGCAGCGCCTGCTGCCCCTCGCCACCCCGTGCCATCGTCACCCCGGTTGGATCGATGACCGCGGAGTGGCCCCCGAGGACGAGCCCCTTCTGATCGCCGACCTGGTTGCAGGCCACCACCCACGCCTGGTTCTCGATGGCGCGCGCGGGGAGCAGGGCATCCCAGTGCGCGATGCGGGAGCTCGGCCACCCGGAGGCGATGAGGAATGCCTCGGCCCCACCCTGCGTCATCGCGCGGAACATCTCCGGGAAACGCAGGTCATAGCAGGTCGCCAGACCCGTCGGTCCCAGCGGCGTCTCCACGACGACGAGGTCACTGCCCGGCGTCATGGTCTCGTGCTCGCGGGCGTAGGTGAAGACGTGGATCTTCCGGTAGTAGGCCACGAGTTCCCCGGACGGGTTGAACAGCACGCTCGTGTTGTGCAGGAGATCGCCGTCCTTCTCGCAGAAGGAACCACCGTGCAACCAGAGGGCGTGCTTGCGCGCCAACGTGCTCAACGCCGTGGTGAGCGGACCGTCCAGTGGCTGCGCGTGCTCCGCCGCCGAGGCGAGGTCGAAGGCGGTGATGTTCCAGAGCTCGGGCAGCACCATGACCTCGGTGCCGGGTGCCTCGCGCTCGACAAGCCCCAGCACCCGCTCCACCCGGTGTGCAACGCCCTCCGAGGTGGAGCAGTCCAC
>CAZBWA010000089.1:0-5746 GCA_964495555.1 uncultured Bifidobacteriaceae bacterium
CGTCCACGACAGCCTTCACCGAGTTGCGCATGTAGTTGATCTGGTCGCGCGGCAGTAACCCCACGGGGCCGCCCCGCGTGCTGATCGAGTCCGCCGTGGCTTCGGTGAGCGACACCCGACTGCTGTAGGGGTAATCATTCGACAGGGTGTACCCGTCGACCACCCACTTGATGCCACCACCCGCGACGACGGGAAGCGGATCCTGGTCGAGTGTGAGCCAGGGGGCGACCTTCTGGACGCGGGTCAGCGGGTCCCGGTCCCACATGATCTGCGAGTCGGCGTTGACCAGGTCGGACAGCAGGATGTTCGAGTCCTGGAACTTCGTGGCAAATAGGAGCCGGCCGAACAGCGAGCCCATGGGGACACCGCCATCGCCGTCATACGTGTTGGTCTTCTGACCTGTCGGGCTCGCGTCGTCGGGGTAGTCCAGCTCGATGGGTGGGGAACCCTCGGGCGCACCGACGATCGAGTAGCTCGGGCTGAGCTCGCCGAAGTAGACCCGCGGCTGCTCGATCTCAAGCAAGCCCTGGGAGGGAATGTCGCTCTCGAAGAAGTCAGGCTGACCGTTCGTCAGCGCCGTGTTGTCGTAGGCCGACACAAAGCCATAGCCGTGAGTGAACACCGCGCGCTCGTTCGTCCAGTTGCGCTGACCCTCCGGGATGCCGGCGAGGTTGATCTCGCGTACCGCCACCACGGCCCCGCGCTGGCCGCCCTCGAGTGCGTACCGGTCGACATCCAAGCGCGTATTGAAGGAGTAGTAGCCGCGGATCTGCTGGAGCTGGTTGTACGTCGGGGAGACGACGGCCGGATCGAGAAGTCGGATGTTGTCCAACGTGCCCGCACTCGCCTGCAGAACCTCCGGCGACGGCGGCGAGACCGTGCCCGCGTAGTCCTTGACCTCGGCGTCATCGATCCCGTACGCCGCGCGGGTGGCCTCGATGTTCCGCTGGATGTAGGGCTGCTCGCGGACCAATTCGCTCGGCCGCACTTGGAACTGCTGCACGAACAGCGGGTACAGCGCTCCGACGACCACGCTGGTGAGGATCAGCAGACCCAGGCCGATCACCGGGATGACCCAGTGACGACGGATCGCATTGAACAAGAAGAGGGCAGCGACGAGGAGGGCAACGAACGTCAGAATGTTCAAGGAGGGGAGCACCGCATTAACATCCACGTACTTCAAGCCCGTGAACCCAGCCACCAGTTGCTGGCTCTTGGTGGCCAATTCGTAGCGATCCAGCCAGTAGGCACCGGCCTTGAGGATCATGAGGATCGCGATCAGGAGTGAGACCTGGACCTGCGCGGCGACGGTGGCGCGGTCGCCCCGCGGCTGCAGCCGGATTCCGCCGTAGAGGTACTGCACGACCACGGTGACCAGCAACGCCACGATCACGAGGGCGAACCCGAAGCTCAACAGGAACCGCAGGAATGGCAACTCGAACGTGTAGAACGAGAGGTCCAAACCGAACTGCGGGTCGGTGACGCCGAACGGAGTCGAGTTGCGCCACAGCAGGTATCCACCCCACTCGCTAGAGGCGGACAGCCCGGCTAGGAGACCGGCGACGATGGTGAGACCCAGGGCCAACCGCCGCCGGTAGGGGGCGATCGCCTCCCGGTAGCGCTCGAGGCTGGCCTGCTCCGGGGTCA
Source organism: uncultured Bifidobacteriaceae bacterium (assembly GCA_964495555.1). Lineage (GTDB taxonomy): Bacteria > Actinomycetota > Actinomycetes > S36-B12 > S36-B12 > VGCC01. The sequence continues at coordinate 1,648 of CAZBWA010000089.1, forward strand.
TGCCCACGTAGGAGGGTCGGGTCCGGTAGGCGACCGTGAGGGAGACCGCCACCACGAGCGCCATAGCGGCAGCGAAAATCCCGAACATGAGACCGCGCGTGACGAGCGCGATCGTGAACACCTGGGACTTGGCGACGGATTCGAACCACAGCCAGTCGGTGTAGAAACCCGTGAACAGGATGAAGGTCACCACGATGGCGGCCAGGACCACGATCGTGGGGAGCAGTACACCTCCTCGGCGCTGGGCCGGCTTTCCCGTCGGTGTGGTGGCTGTGAAACTCACCCCTCGAACATATGGCACACCCCGCCCGGAGGCACACCGAGGTCGGGGGCGGTCGAGGCCATCATCACGCGGGGCAGGTGGGGAGCTCCTTGCCGGACCTCCACGCATCGATCGCAGCCACCGCGTCGGTCAACGTCTCGACGGGGACCACGGTCAGGCCCTCCGGAATGAAACCCTCCGCCTCGGCGCAGTGATCAAGCGGCATCACGAACAATTCGGCTCCTGCCTCGCGCGCTCCGGAGAGCTTCTGTCGGATGCCTCCGATCGGCCCAACCTTGCCCTCGGGGTCGATGGTGCCGGTCATCGCGACATGTCGGCCGCCGGTGATGTCGTCGGGCGTCAACTTGTCGACGATGCCCGTCGCGAAGACGAGGCCGGCACTGGGTCCTCCGATGTCCTGCAGGGTGAAGTCAATGGTGAAATCCGGCGTGTAGAAGTTTCCGACCGTGATCCCGAGCAGACCGGAGCCGGGTTTATCCGGGTTGTCTACGGACGCGAGCGACACCTGCGTGGGAGTGCCTCCACGTTCCAGGTCGAGGGTGAACGTGGTCCCCACGGGGGCACTGCGCACCGCGTCCACAACGTCCTGGGGCGAGGTCACCTCGGTGCCGTCGATGGCGCGGATTCGATCGCGTGGCTCCAGGACACCCGTCGCTGGGGTCTGGTCCATGACCGCGGTGACCACGACCTCCGTGGTCACCGGGATGTCCAGGTACCCCAGGGCAGCCGCGATCGCGTCCGACTCGGCGGTACTGAACAGGGCCGCACCGCGCTGGCGGACCTCCTCCCCCGTGATGTCGTCGGGGTAGAGCAGTTCGCGCGGAACCACGGCATCGCTGGCGTTGAACCATGCCGCGATGGCCTCGACGAACGTCAGCCCTCCGCGCGGACCACCCGACTCGGACACCGTGGTCATATCCAGTTCGCCGGAGGTGGGATACGTGGTCGTCCCCTCGATGCGGATGACCTGCTCTCCGTCCTGGTCACCGATCACGTTGAAGGTAGGCCCGGGTGCGAGGCGGACGTACGGGACGGGCAGCAGGAACGCGATGGCAATCAGGGCAACGGTGACGGCCATGCTGATGAGCAGCGTCCACGTCCGAAGCGAGAGCCGATAGGGATGCCGCTGGTCGACCCCCGGATCGGTCGTCCCGGTCTGCGAGGGCTCCGTCAACGGGAAGAACGCCCTGCGCGCGTGGTCGGCAGGGGCTTGGACATTGCTTTACGCAACTGGTCGTAATCCCCGGAAGCGTCGGGCATGGGCTTGGCCGGGCGACGCAGCAGCGCGATGACACCCACGGTGAGCGCCACAGCTCCCAGTGGAATGAGCCACCACAGCAGTGCAGTCACAACGACTCCTGGCCTCGGACGGACGAGTGTCCAGGGTAACCCCGGCGTGCAGACTCGGCCTCGCCAGCCTTCCCAGGTAGCGATTCTCCCCCGCTGCATACAGCTCACGCCCGGAAAGACACCGACCCAGGGCGCGTCGCGAGGTCGATCGCACACGTCGATCCGCCGATGGAGTCCCAGGAAGCGTCGTCCACATAGACGTGGGGCTTCCGGGTCTCGCAATCGGTACGCGCCTTCCCCTTGCGCGCAACGATCCGTTATCCCGGAAGCCCCAACGGCGCCACAACGTAATGAGGGCTACGGGCCTCGTCAATTCCCGATCGCTCTTCGTTCACCAACCCTGTGGACCAGTTGTGGAGCACCTGGGGAACACGCGCGCGCATTCTGGGGACACGGCGGGGATGGCGGTGTGGACAACCTGAGGATGAATGACGAAGTGTCAATAAGCGCAACAGAAAAATCATCCGCAGGCTGTGGATGGAAATTCGTATGGCCGATTCACGGTCCGTTTACGGATAGGTCACGAGCGCAATGTCCCGAGCCGAGGCCACGAGAGCGCGGACGCTGCCATCGACACCATCCGGCAGTCGATCCATGGGAAACCACCGTAGATCCAGCGACTCCTCACTGATCACCTCGAGGCTGTCATCAGGAACTGAGATCGCGTATTGCACGTCGAGGTGTTCACTCATACGTGCGGTACCGCAGGGCACCGGATGCCGGTCCAGGCGTACGGGCTCCACACTCATCCACGTGCCCGCGATCCCCGACTCCTCCCACGCCTCCCGCCACGCAGCCGCGCGCAACGAGGTGTCGTCGATCTCCATGTGACCCCCCATCTGCAGCCACCGCCCCACCTTGGGGTGCAGGGTGAGCAGGACCCTGCTCCGGGACTCATCCATGATCAGCGCACTGGCCGTCACGTGCCCGATCGCACTCTCCCGGAAGACACCATCGGGAGTCCGCGCCAGGAATTCCAGGTATTCGGCCTGCAGACGCTGCTGGTCGGGCTCCGCAGGGCGCCACGCGGTCAGGACGTGGACCGCGTCCGCATGGAGATCACTCACTCGGTGGCGTGAGATCCGAGGACCCGCTCGTCTCGATGAATCCGAGGGGATCTGCGAGATCCTCGGCACTCGGCAGCAGGTCGGGGTGATTCCACAACGCATCCCGTTGCTCGACCCCCCGCATCGAGCGCAGCGCGGCGAAGAGGGTTCCCGCCTCGCGCATCGCCCGAGGTCGAAGTTGCATACCCACCAGCGTCGAGAAGGTCTTCTCCGAGGGCCCTCCCGCGGCGCGGCGCCGTTGAATCGCCTCGCGCAGCTGACCGAGGGATGCCAGTCGATCCCCGACCGCTTGGGTGACGACGTCGTCGACCCATCCCTCAACGAGCGCGAGCAGGGTTTCGAGGCGAGCCACTGCGACGCGCTGTTCCTCAGTAGGTTCAGGCTCGATGAGGCCGCGGGACATGATGTCCTGCAGCGCCTCGGGGTTGGACATATCGATGTCCTCCATCGCGCTGGTGAGACGCGACGCGTTGACATGCATGTGACGCGCATACTCCTCGACAGCCCCGATGACGCGTGCGCGCAGCCACGGGACATGGTCGAACAGGCGCTGGTGTGCGCTCTCTCGCAAAGCGACGAAGAGGAGCACGTCCGAATTCGGCACACCTAGGCCCGCCCCGAAGTCTGCGACGTTCCCCGGGAGGAGCGCACGTGTCGGCTGCAGAGTCAGAGGGATACCGATGTCGGAGGAGGAGAGGACTTCGCTCGCGAGACCGCCGAGCGACTGACCCAACTGCATGCTGAATGCCGCGGAACCCAACTGCTGCATCATGCCCATCATCGGAGCGATCATCTGGGCCATCTCGGGAGGAATCCCACCGGGAAGCATCTGCCGCACGTTCTCCGGGAGAGACTGGAGGATCGCGTCCGGATCCGTGGGCAGCGCAGGAAGCGCGGAAGCGACCGCACCCTGCATTTGCTCACCGATGGGCGCGACGATCCGCTCCCACACCGGCAACGTCTCCACCAGCCACTGGGAACGACTCCACGCATGCGTGGGTCCCGTCGATGCGGGGAAGGTGACCACCTCGTCGAGCCAGACGTCGGACAGTCGGAATGCGTCCTGCACGGCACGCACCTGCGCATCGGGGACCACGGGGTCGCCGGAGCCGGCAATCGTCTGCCGGGCGACGTCGCGCACGACGGTCCAGCGGATCGCGCCCTCGCCCTCCCCCTGCTGCAGCATCCGCCCCAACTGTTGGAGGGCCGCGCCCAGGGAGTTCATGTCGAAGGGGCTACCGGCACCGAACCCGAACGGAGTGCTCATGGGTCAACGGTAGGTGCCCGCCCACCACAACGCCGCGGCACCCGGGTGGGTGCCGCGGCGTCGGTGGTCAGTGGTCTAGGCCTTGCCCAGGATGCGGGTCACCTTGGTGCCGCACACCGGGCAGATGCCCTT
>CAZBWA010000090.1:0-5670 GCA_964495555.1 uncultured Bifidobacteriaceae bacterium
CACTTGCCGGGTGGCCGGTGGTCGCCATCGCCCACGCGATGGTCTGTGACGATCCCAACGATCCGCTACCGCTGTCCTTCGCCCAGTACCTGGTCCGTCTTGCCGGCCAGGGATCCCTGGAGGGCTTCGGGCTCGTCCCTCTGCCCGAGCCCGTGCGCTTCCAGACGTTCACGCCCCTCAAGGTGACCGTGAACACCGAGGAGCCGATCGATCCGACCGTGCTGGAGCAGCAGTAGGTCACCGCGCGCGTTGGCGAGCCCAGGATTCGGTGATCTCGTGCTCAGCCTCGATACGGCTCACCCACGTCGCACCCTCGACGGACTTGCCCGGTTCGAGGTCCTTGTAGACCTCGAAGAAGTGCTGGATCTCCAGCCGATCGAATTCCGGCACGTGGTGGATGTCACGGATGTGCTCCATGCGTGGATCCCGTGCCGGAACGCACAGGACCTTGTCGTCACCGCCGGCCTCATCCGTCATGCGGAACATCCCGACGGTGCGGCAGCGGATCACCACACCCGGGAACGTGGGCTCGTGAACCAGCACGAGAGCGTCGAGGGGATCACCGTCGAGCCCGAGGGTGTCTTCGACGAAGCCGTAGTCATGCGGATAGCGCGTCGAGGTGAACAGCATCCGGTCCAGTCGGATGCGACCCGTCGTGTGATCCATCTCGTACTTATTGCGACTCCCCGCGGGGATCTCGATCGTGACGTCGAACTCCAGGGGTTCCATGGCACCTCGTATCCCGACGGGCTGATCTCCGTAGGCTAGCGGGGCTTACGGCGAAGGGACTGCTCGTGCGCGCTCGCTGGATCGCCCCACTCTGCGCGATCGCCCTGATCTGGCCGGTCAGTGCCCACGCGGAGCCGTTGCCGCCCACTCCCGCACCTCCGGTGGGAGTCCCGTTGCCCGTCGTGGGATCCACCGCCCCCGCGCCGACGGCTGCGGGAGTCGCCGATGCGCTCGGATCGCTGGCGCAAGCGAAAGTCCTGGGGACCTCGTCCATCGTCGTCGTCGATCCGGCGACGGAGACCACGCTTGTCGATCGTCGTGGTGGTGCTCCTGCCATCCCCGCGTCGACACAGAAGATCCTCACCGCGGTCGCGGCACTCGAGGCGCTCGGTCCCTCGACACGACTCGCCACCATCGCGTACCGCGACGGTCAACGCGTCTACGTGCGCGGGGGAGGAGACCCCACATTGCGCCGTGGGAAGTCCACGGACCCGGATGCCGGGGGCGCCTCCTCCCTGCGCGAGCTCGCCAAGCAGATCTCCCTCGCCCTGGGGACGGACACCACCGTGCGACTCGTCTTCGACGACTCCCTGTTCACCGGACCGGCCACGGGCCCAGGCTGGAAGCGCACCTTCCCCCAGTCAGGGGTGGCGGCGCCCGTGTCCGCTCTCGTCGTGGACGGTGGTCGCGTACGACCGGGCTCGAGGTCCCGCGTGCAGGATCCCGGCCGCGAGGCGGCGAGGGTGCTGGCCGGGTACCTCCGCGGTTTCGGGATCACCGTGAAGTCAGTGCGACGGGGCGTGGTGCCCACGGGTGCCTCCGAGCTTGCCCGCGTGGAGTCCGCACCGGTGTCGGCCATCGTGCAGCGCATGTTGACCGACTCGGACAACGACTACGCCGAGTCCCTCGGTCACCTCGTAGGCGCGACCGTGCTCGACGAGGGGAGTTTCGCCGGAGGTGCCCGCGCGACGGAGAAGATCCTGGGCGAGGCGGGTATCGATCTGACCGGGCTGCAGCTCGCGGACGCCAGCGGTCTTTCGCCCCGCAATGCCGTCCCCGCCCGCACACTCACCGACGTCCTGACCGTGATCGCCCGAGGTGAGGAGCCGACATGGGCGCCGGTTGCGGCAGGCCTGCCGGTGGCCGGCGTGACCGGCACACTCTCCGACCGATTCGACACGAAGCCCACGAAGGCCGGTCGCGGCTCGGTCTTCGCGAAGACGGGCACCCTCACCGGCGTCGCCTCCCTCGCCGGTTGGGTGATCGACCGTGACCAACGCCTCCTGGTTTTCGCCATTGTCGGCAATGACGTGCGCAGTGGGGTCCGGGCGCGCGACACAATGGACCGCATCGCCGTCCGACTCGTGGAATGTGGGTGTCAATGAGCAGCGTGAGTCCGACCATGCCGATCCGGCTCCCGGTCAACCAGTTCGATCACTTCTACCGTGGCGGGGATCGCATCGGCGCGCTGCGCCACGGACCCGGAGGCCCGCAGCGACCGGAAGAGTGGCTGGGATCCACCACGGCACGCTTCGGTCAGGCACCATCGGGTCTGACGGTCCTCCCCGACGGCGTTCTCCTGCTCGAGTACGTGCAGCGCGATCCCGAGGCATGGCTCGGGCCCGAACACGTCAGTCGGTACGGCACCGACACCGAGGTGCTCGTCAAGTTGCTGGACCCGCAGCAACGCCTGCCCGTCCACCTGCATCCCAATCGCGAGTTCGCGCGGACGCACCTGGGACTCGCCCACGGCAAGACCGAGGCCTGGTACGTCCTCGACGCACCGGCAGGTGCGCAGGTCGGCGTCGGCTTCCGGGAGACCATGGATCGCGCGCGCGTCCATGAGTGGGTGATGAACCGCGACAGTGACGCACTGCTCGGTGCCCTGCAGACTCGCGAGGTGCGTCCCGGCGACGCGATGCTGGTTCCCTCCGGACTCCCGCACAGCGTGCAGGAGGGCATCTTCGTCCTGGAACTGCAGGAGCCGACGGACCTGTCGATCCTGCTGGAGTGGCAGGGATTCGCCGTCGACGGCTTCGTCGACGGTCACCTCGACCTTGGCTTCGACACCGTCCTCGATGCTGTCGACTACTCGGCCATCAGCGCATCCGACCTTGATTCACTCGTCCTGCCGCGGGAGGAGATCGAGAAGGCGGGACTCCTCACTGCGATGCCGGCGGAAGCCGACCAGTACTTCCGCCTCCATCGACTGAGCACCACGGGTGACGCCGTGGAGGTCCCCGCAGGATTCGCGATCGCGCTCGTGACAGACGGATCCGGCGTGCTGACCGCCACCGCCGGATCGCAGGAGATCACCAAGGGTGATGCGCTCCTCATCCCGTATGCGGTGGGGCCCTGGTCCGTGCACGGCGTGTGCACGGTGATGGTCTGCCGTCCTCCGGCACCGGATGCACCTGCGGGAGCGCGCTAGTAGTGAGCGCCGTCGATTGGGACCTCGCCGGTTCGCTCGCTGCGGGACTGGCACCCACGGGACCGCAGGTGAGTGCAGGTGAGGCTCGCGGGATCACCGCGCACCTGAACGAGCTCGCCCAGCGCGCTACGTCCGAGGTTCACGCGATCACCGGGCTCAGCGCCGAGCCGGGCCACCGGACGATCGTCGCGGATCGCCAACGGTGGATCCGATCGAACATCGACGCACTGCGGGAATTGACGCGGGGACTCGACGAGCGCGTCGGTAACTCGGGAGCCGTCCATGCTGTGGGGTCACGCGCGACAGCCGTGCAGGTGGGCGCCACCCTGGCCTGGATGTCCGGCCGGGTCCTCGGGCAGTACGAGGTGGTCGCCGAACCGGGATCGTTGCTGCTCGTGGCCCCCACGATCGTGGCCACCGAGGCCGCACTCGACGTGCCCGCCGAGGACTTCCGCCTCTGGGTCTGCCTGCACGAGGAGACGCATCGGGTGCAGTTCGGTGCGGTTCCCTGGCTGCGCGACTACTTCCTGGAGCGGGTGCGCGTCTTGATGGTTCCCCCGGAGATGGGCCTGCGGGAATCCCTGGCCTGGATGGGCTCCGTCGTGCCGATCGTCGCGCGTGCCATCCGTGGAGGGGAGGGCGTCGCCCTCGCCGACCTCGTCCCGACCGACGAGCAGCGCGCGGCGCTCCGCGAGCTCATGGCCCTGATGACCGTCCTCGAGGGCCACGCCGATGTCGTGATGGACCTCGCCGGGCCCGAGGTCATCCCCTCCGTCGCCACCATCCGAGAGCGCTTCGAGGTACGACGTGATGGCGCCCGCGGCGTGGACCGTCTCGTGCGCCACGTGCTCGGCGTCGAGACGAAGATGCGTCAGTACCGTGACGGAGCCCGCTTCATCCGCACCCTGCTCGACGCCGGTGGGATGGCTCGGGTGAACGCACTCTGGTCGGGGCCGGAGGCATTGCCGACGCTGGACGAGATCGCCGCACCGGATCAGTGGTCCGAGCGCACTGCCGCATGACCGAGGCATCGTCGCAACTGCTTGCCGCGCGCGCGGCCGTGCGGCGATGCGTCGTGGACGGCCCGATCGTCGTGGGCTGCTCGGGTGGTCCGGATTCCCTGGCCCTGGTCGCCGCATCCGTCTGGACGGCGGAACACCAGGGGCAGACGTTGACCGTCGGGATCGTCGACCACGGTCTGCAGCCGGGTTCCGCGCAGATCGCGGCGGAAGCGGCGCATGCATGCCGTGCGCTGGGAGCGCAGGACGTCGTGATCACGAAGGTCGAGGTCGGCACCTCCGGTGGCCTGGAGGCTGCCGCGCGCGACGCACGGCGTGCCGCACTGATCGAGGTGGCGGGGACGCGGGGCAGCGAGCAGATCCTGCTGGCGCACACGCGTGAGGATCAGGCCGAGACCGTCCTCCTGCGTCTGGCGCGCGGAGCCGGCGCCCGCAGCCTGGCCGCCATGCGCCCGTGCGCTCCTCCCTGGCATCGACCCTTCCTCGATCTTCCCCGTGCGGACGTCCACGCGATCGCTGCGGAGGTGTGCACCCCTCGGGGGATCACCCCGTGGAGTGACCCGCACAACCACGATCCGCGGTTCGCGCGCGTGCGCGTCCGTCGGTTGCTGGCAGACCTCGTCGAGGACCTGGGCCCCGGCGTCGTGCACGGCCTGGCCCGCAGCGCGGCGTTGCTCGCCGACGACGCCGACATCCTGGATCTCTGGGCGCAGGAGGAAGCGACGCGCGTCCTCGCGGACGACGGGATCGTCGTCTCCGCGGACGTCGCGGCCCTCGCCGAGCTCCCGCGCGCCGTACGCACCCGCGTCCTGCGCGCGATGCATCAGCGTGCGACCTCCGGGGAGGAGCTGATGTTCGATCACATCCAGGTGCTTGAGTCCTACGTCTCGGATTGGCACGGTCAAGGTGATGCGGATCTCCCCGGTGGGGTGACCGCGCGCGTCGACTATGGAAGGCTGTCCCTTCTTCGTACATCAACGCACCGGGAGTGATCCGTGGATCAATCGCACGTCGAGTCCGACCTCGCGCACGTCCTACTCACCGAGGAGCAGATCCATGATCGCCTGGCGGTACTGGCAGCGGAGATCGATCGGGACTACGCGGACAAGGACCTCCTCCTCGTCGGTGTCCTGAAGGGCGCCATCATGGTCATGGCCGATCTGGCCCGGACTCTGACCATCCACGCCGACATGGATTGGATGGCCGTGTCCTCCTACGGCTCCGGAACAACCTCCAGCGGAGTGGTGCGCATTCTCAAGGACCTCGATCGAGATCTCACCGGGCGCGACGTGCTCGTCGTCGAGGACATCGTCGACTCGGGTCTGACATTGAGCTGGCTTCTGAGGAACCTGTCCTCCCGGGGTCCGGCGTCCCTCGAAGTGTTCACCCTGCTGCGGAAGCCCGACGCCATGCGGGTCCAGGTGCTGCCGCGCTACGTCGGCTTCGACATCCCCAATGAGTTCGTCGTGGGGTATGGCCTCGACTACGCCC
>CAZBWA010000091.1:0-4970 GCA_964495555.1 uncultured Bifidobacteriaceae bacterium
CTGCCGCGCGACCAGATCAACTACATGCGCAACTCGGTGAAGGCTGTCGTGGACGCCTACGAGGGGACCGTCGACCTGTACGCCTGGGATCCGTCGGACCCGGTGCTGCAGACGTGGATGAAGGCGTTCCCGGACACGGTGAAGCCGGCAGGTGACATGCCCGAGGACATCGTCGCCCATGTGCGCTACCCGCAGGACTTGTTCAAGGTGCAGCGCACGATCATGAGTCGCTACCACGTGACCGACCCCACGACCTTCTATAACGGCACCGACGTGTGGATCGTCCCCTTCGATCCGACGGTCGCTCCGGCACAGGTGTTCCAGCCGCCGTACTACCTCACCCTGCAGATGCCTGGCGCTGCGAATTCAGCGTTCTCGCTGACCACGACCTTCGCGCCGCAGCGTCGTCAGACTCTGGCTGCGTTCATGGCCGTGAACTCCGAGCCGGGGGAGGACTACGGGAAGATCCAGGTCCTCCAGCTTCCGAGTAACACGACCATCCCCGGTCCGCAGCAGGTGCAGAACAACTTCGAATCCGACCCGGCAGTGTCTTCGCAGTTGAACCTGCTGCGTCGTGGCGGTTCGGAAGTCGAGTTGGGGAACCTGCTCTCACTGCCGTTCAACGGAGGCTTGCTCTACGTGGAGCCTGTTTATATCCGCGCCTCGGCCGAGGGATATCCGCTTCTGCGCAAGGTTCTCGTCGGCTATGGAGCGAACGTGGCGATGGAGGACACCCTGGACAAGGCTTTGGCGGTCGTCTTCGGCACCTCCGTCACGGCGACGCCCGAGGCGGTCCCGGATCCGGAGACCGGGGAGCCGATGACACCCGAGATCGTCCCCGAGACACCGACCACGGGTGACCCCGTGGTCGACCTGGCGAACGCGATCGCTGACGCCCAGGCGGCCTACGAGGAGGGACGCACGGCGTTGGCCCGCGGTGACTTCGCGGCCTACGGAGTGGCGCAGGACAAGTTGGCCGCCGCTCTCGATCGGGCGGCTGCCGCAGAGGCGCAGCTCTCCGGCGGGGGGGCAACCGAACCCGTCCCCGAGGAAGCCCCCGCGCAAGAGGCCTGACCGACGAGGTTTGGAACCGGCTCCCCGAGACCATCCGTCCTACCAAGGATGCACCGCCGCCTGGCGATGCCGAATGGGAAGGACAACTCGTGAATACCGTGCGAAAGGCCGCTGTGACGGCGGCCATGACGACGGCACTCCTCGTGGGATCGACCGTGGGTGGGGCCATTCCGGCCCAAGCACACGGTTACGTCTCCGCGCCGTATAGCCGTGCTATGGCCTGCAAGATGGGCCTCAACACGAATTGCGGCAACATCGTGTACGAACCGCAGAGTCTCGAAGCACCCAAGGGATTCCCCCAAGCGGGCCCGGCTGACGGGCGAATCGCCTCGGCGGGAGGTGCTTTCCCGCAGCTTGACGAGCAGACGTTCGGTCGTTGGTACAAGAACGAGATCAGCCCCGGTCCGCTGCGCATCGACTGGACCTACACGGCTCCACACAAGACGTCCCAGTGGCGCTACTACATCACCAAGCAGAGCTGGGATCCCAGTGGCCCGCTGGACCGCAGTGATTTCGAGTTGATCTCGACGATCGCCCATGATGGTTCCGCCGCCAGCAACAACAAGGTGCACACCATCAACGTGCCCGCCAATCGCAGTGGCTACCACGTCATCCTCGCGGTATGGGATGTCGCGGACACCGTGAACGCCTTCTACAACGTCATCGACGTGAATATCACCGGAACGGGTGCGCCTGCGGATACCCAGCCGCCGACGGTTCCCGCCAACGTCCACTCGATGGCGACGACCGCCAGCAGCGTCGACGTGATGTGGGGTGCATCCACCGACAACGTGGGTGTGACGGGGTATGTCCTCACGCGCAACGGCGTGGAGATCGCTCGCCCCACCACGGCTCGCTTCATGGACTCCGGTCTTGCGGCTGGCACGGCCTACAGCTATTCCGTTCGTGCGGTAGACGCTGCAGGAAACGTCTCGGCCCCCTCGGCCCCCTTCACGGTGACGACCAAGGCAGTGACACCGGCACCGGACACCACGGCACCGAGCGTTCCTACCAACGTCCATTCGATGGGGGAGACCACGTCTAGCGTCGATGTGATGTGGGCGGCTTCCACGGACAACGTGGGCGTGACGGGCTACGTGCTGCTCCGGAACGGCGTGGAGATCGCGCGCCCCGCAACGGCCCGCTTCATGGATATGGGGCTGACCGCGAATACCGCCTACACCTACACGGTCCAGGCACGGGATGCGGCAGGCAACGTCTCGAACGCGTCCGCACCTTTCACGGTAACGACGAAGGCCGTGACGCCGACGCCGACACCCACACCCACACCGACACCCACACCGACGCCGACACAACCGTCGGCGACACAGTGGAGCTCGACGGCTCGCTACGCGGTCGGTGACCGGGTCACGTTCAACGGTGTGACCTACGTCTGCATCCAGGCCTACCAGGGCTGGGGCGATCCGAACTGGATCAATGCCCCCTCACTCTGGACGGCGGTCTGATCGGAGCCCTGGGGGTGGCGAGGGGTCGCCACCCCCAGCGGGCTTCTGGGGAGCCCGCCGAGGCCTGCCCCCTGAGGGGCGCGTAAACTCGTAGCACCGACGCGGGGTGGAGCAGCTCGGTAGCTCGCTGGGCTCATAACCCAGAGGTCGCAGGTTCAAATCCTGCCCCCGCTACCAAAGTGAACGTTCAACGAGATTGAACGGCATGACTGAGGGTCCCTGAGAGATTAGGGGCCCTTCGTCGCTTGCGGGGGTGGGCACCGGAAGGTACGTACACCTCGTTCACACAGGGTACGAGCACGCAATTCGCGACCCAGGTCGCGCAGACTTACGGTGATGCCCTCCTTGCGATGGCGGGCAGTGGTACGGCGACCATCACGTCCGCCTACTACGTCGTTGAGCTCCCCGCGCCCATGACTGTCCCGATGCCGATCAACAGCCCATCGGGGCAGGCGTGGGTTGGTCAGGACCCGCAAATGCTGCAGTGGTTCGCAGCGAATATCCAGGAATGGGTCGGGTCGCCCGTGCCTATCTCGCTGTACATCATCGACGTCCTGGTGGGGACGGTCTCCTGACGGAGCGAGTCCTTCCCTCGGCTAGGGCATCTGACACGGCCACATTCTCACCAATGCACGTGATGCGCTTCTATCGCGTACCGTGACCGCCGGTAGTGACACGCGTGACGATTTCAGGTTCCGGGGCGTGCTCGAGCTACGTCGCGGTCGCATCGATTTTCGCGTAGTTCGACAGGAGGGCTTCTTCCCGATCCTTGCGAGGGAAGCGGAAGGCGACGAGCAGGGCACCAAGCATGATTGCCAATGCGGCAGCGGCGTAGGCCCAGTTGGCCCCCGCGAGGAACGACTCCCGCGCGGCGGTGGTGATCGCATCCGCGTACTGCGGGTATTGGGTTGCGATCGCCTCGGCACTTGCGTAGGACCGCTGGAGCGCGTCCTCGGTCTCCTGGGTGACCTGGGAGGCCTCGGAGGATGCACCTATCTGGGTGAGCATCGATGCGGCGTAGCCGGCTGTGAGCAGTGATCCGAGGATCGCCTGCATCACCGCTCCACCGAAGTCGCGCTGCAGGTCCGTGGTCCCCGATGCCATGCCCACCCCGGTCACGGGAACGGAGCTGGTGAGCGAGCGCGATGCCGGTGTGAGGACGAGACCGGCCCCGATGCCGATCAGCAGGTAGGCGATTCCCACCTGCCAATAGGGCGTGGTCTCCCGCCACGCGATCAGCATGAGGAGGAATGCGGGTAGCAGCGCGGCATAGCCGAGCAGCATCGTGGAGCGGGATCCCAGGGAGACATCCAGTTTCGCCGACACCGGGGCGATGGCCATCATCCCGATCGCCGATGGGATGACGGCGACACCCGCGTTGAACGTGGAGTAGCCGAGCACGTTCTGCAGGAACTGCTGGCCGATGAACATGGCGCCGACGAGTGAGCCGAAAGCGATCATCCCGCCCAGTGCGGGGATCCAGAAGAGTGTTCGCTTGGCGAACGTGAGGTTGTAGAGGGGGAATGGTGCGCGTCGCTCGTGGAGGATGAAGAGGACGACGAGGACGACGGCGACGGCGATCATGATGAGGGCGAGAGTGAAGGTCTGCGGTGTCGTGATCGTCCCCAAGCCGAGGACCAGCAGGGCGATCATGACGACGGTGAGGATGCCGCCGAGGTGATCCACTGGATCCTTCGTCTCCTGCACGTGCGCGGGGACGACGCGGAGGACGAGGATGAGCGCGACTACCGCCGGGATGACCCCGATGAGGAAGACCGAACCCCACCAGAAGTACTCGAGGAGCGCTCCGGCGATGACCGGGCCGATCACCGCGCCGCCACCGCTGACTCCGGACCAGAGTGCGATCGCCTTGACGCGTGCGGGGCCCGCGCCCCACAGGGCGGTGATCAGCGCCAGGGTCGTGGGGTAGGCCATACCGGCGGCGACGCCGGTGAAGATGCGCCCGAAGATGAGGATGTCCGGATTGGGTGCCCAGGCGGAAATGAAACTCGCGGGGATGGTGAGCAACATGCCGAGGCTCAGCATCAGTTTGCGGCCGTACCGGTCCCCGAGGGCTCCGAGGTAGAGGACGCTCATCGCCAAACCCAGCGTGCACCCGACGGCCACGAGGTTGAGTTGGGTCTGCCCCGTTCCGAATGCGCGACCGATGTCCGGGAGGGCGATGTTGGCCACGGCGAGGTTGATGTTCGCCACGAGCGCCCCGAGGATCAGTGCACTCAGAACGAGGCCAGCCCGGGCAGGAGCGCCTGTGGTTGTCGCGGGTTGCGCCATGCACGTCCTTCCCGAGTGGAGAAGCCCTGACAGTAGCCGCACCGGACGGCGAGGCCGGGGTTACTGTGCGGTCATGTCCAAGGAAGGCCCACGGATCTCCGATGGCACCCATGGCACGACGGTTGAGGACCGGATGGC
>CAZBWA010000092.1:0-4931 GCA_964495555.1 uncultured Bifidobacteriaceae bacterium
AGGGCACGCTGATCCTCCCCTACGGCATCAGTGACTGCCGGACGACGTTTGCCACGATCAACCTCGAGAGCCTGCTCTCGGCCATGCAGGACAGCCGGGTTCGAAGGGAACTCATCTAGCGGCACACGCGTTTAGGGCATGTCCGCCATTCACGGGACAAGCGGCGGCGAGTCCTGACACGGTACGTCCCATGAGTCCCCCGTTCACCTTGCGACAGCGCCTGCGCTATCGCTTTGACAACTCTCTGGCTCGCGGTATCTGGGGGATCCTCGCCCTGCTCGGGATCCTCGCCGTCCTGCTCTTTGCGGTCATCGCATTCTTCCTCGTCCTCACCGGCGTCGGTCCTGGGGGCGAACGAACAACGTTCCCTGAGGCGCTGTGGTTTGCGCTCACTCGATCACTGGATCCCGGCACATTCTCAGGCGACGAGGGTCTGAGTTTCCGCCTGACCATGCTCGTCGTCACACTGATCGGCATCCTTCTCGGCGCCGCGATCATCGGCCTTGTCTCGTCGGCTATCGACCGGCGCCTGGAGAATCTGCGTAGAGGCCGTTCACTGGTCGTGGAAGAAGGGCACACGCTGATCCTTGGCGATAGTGACAAGGTCATCCCCGTCATCAGTGAGCTGATCGAGGCCAACGCGAGCGAGCGTGACCGCGCCGTGGTGGTGCTGACATCGGAGGACACCGTGGAGGTGTCCGACGCGATTCGAGGAGCCATCAAGGACTTCAAGACAACACGCTTGGTCGTCCGGCCCGGCCAGCCCACCCGCATCGCTGATCTTGAGCAGGGCAACCCGTCGACTGCCAAGTCGATCATCGTCCTACGAGGCGACTCGGACGCCCGCGTCGTCAAGGCCTCCCTCGGTGCGCTGCGCTGCCTGGATTCCGCCTCACCCACGCGCGTCATCGCCGAACTGGAGGATCCAGAGATCGCCCGAGCGCTGTCGTCAGCATCCAGCGGGCGCGTCATTCCCGTCACGTCGGGGGAGGTCGTGTCTCTCATCGGAGCCCAGGTGGCCCGCGCGCCAGGCCTGGGCGTCGTGTACGAGGACCTGCTCGACTTCGACGGTGACGAGCTCTATGTCACGCCCGTGACGAGTGCATGGGTGGGCAAAACGGTCGGACAGGCTCTCCTCGGGAGTTCGCGCGGCACCATCATCGGCCTGCGCACGGCCAGCGGAGTCACCACTGTGGCACCGAGCCTGTCGACGGTCCTGGCCAGCGGCGATGCACTCATCGGGATCGCCGAAGACGACTCCACCTTCGCTCTCGACAGCGCCCCATCTGACTGGACGCCGTCCGCGATGCGCATGTGGGAGCCGCTGCCGACGGAGCGTGAGCGGACCCTCGTCATCGGATGGAGCTCCCTGGCGCCCCGCATGTGCCGCGAGATCGACCGTCACGTCGCGCCCGGCTCGGAGATCCACCTCCTTGCCGATCGGCAGGACGAGGAAATGGATGCCATCCGAGTCTCGCTCGAACTCGATCACCAGTCCCTGACCATTCATGAGGGTGATCCCGTGACCGAAGTCGCCGTTCATGCCGCCCTGAACGCCGGACCTTTCAACCACGTGCTCCTGCTCAGCGAGCATGAGGCGTTCGACCGGGAGGAATCCGACGCACGGACCTTGTTGACGCTCCTCCACGTGCACAGCCACGGTGCCACCGGGCGAGGCCCCGACAATGTGGTGGCCGAACTCCTAGACCCCAACGACGTGGAGTTGACCGGATCCGCCGACAACCGCGACTTCATCGTGAGCCAGCGCCTCATCGCCCTGCTCATGGCGCAATTGAGCGAGAGCCCTCAACTGCAGCCGGTGTTTGCCGACATCTTCGACGCGGATGGGGCGACGATCGCCCTACATCCAGCTAGCCGATACGTCGCACCCGGGCCCACCACGTTCCGAGACATCGTCGAGTCCGCACGCGAGTGGGATGCGGTGGCTATCGGCTACCGATCAGCCGCGGCCGTGGGCATGCCCGGCACGATCGGCAAGGGAATTCGGCTGAACCCTCCGAAGGCTGAGACGGTCACCTTGGTCGACGGGGACGCGATCCTGCTGATCGAACGGCCGCGCTAGGGAACGAGAGATCCAGGATTCAACCCTGGGATCTCTCTCCTTCTTGCAGCGCCGGGCGACAGGTCCTCACGCCGACTGCCCGCCTCCCGGACGACCTGGCTGAGGACTGCGTCCGATCAGCAGGTGTGCGTGGCGATGACGTCGGCGTGGTCGACGGGATGGGCAGCAGGATCCACGGCCGCCACCTGCTCCAGGTACGACGCGAGGTTGATCCGATGACCGGACAGCCACGTGCCCTGGACCTTCACCTGCTGGGCCAGCTGGGTGGGCTCGGCAAGGTAGGGATCCATCGACAACTCCACGAGGTCCGCGAGTTTGCCGGCCTCGAGCGAGCCGATCTCGTGCTCGCGGCGCAGGCCGTAGGCCGCATCGATGGTGTAGGCGCGCAACGCCTGATCGAGGCTGATGATCTGCTCCGGCCCATGGACGTGACCGGTGAGCGACATGCGGGTCACGGCGCATTGGATATTGATCAGCGGAATCGGTGGGCTGAGTGGGCCGTCGAAGTGCAGTGAGATCGGCATCCCCGCGCGTACGGCATCCCCGGTCCGGGCCCACTGCGAACCGATATCCGAGGCAAAGAGCTGCCCATCGAGCAAGTCGCCCCAGTAGACGACCTGGTAGAGAGAGAGTGACAGCACGACACCCATGGCGTGGGCGCGCTGGAACTGATCGGCGCGCGCGCCTCCACAGTGTTCGATGCGCCAGCGATGGTCCGTGCCGAGGAGCCCCTGCGTAGCGAGGGCGCGCTCGTAAGAATCGAGCATGATGTCGAGGGCGACGTCGCCGTTGATGTGGGCAGCCGCCTGCAGGCCGGTCCCCGCGAAGGTCTCGAGCATCGGGTCGATCTGCTGGCGAGTCCAATTCATGTTGGCGTCCTCGCCCGGGCCGATCGGGATCCCCGCCTGTTGCACCACGCTGCTATTGAGATAGGGGAAGGAAGCGGCCAAGGTCCCGAGGAAGGGTGATCCGTCGGCCCACATCTTGACGCCCTCTTGCTTCAGCATCGCCGCTGGCAGCGAGGTGTCCACGGGCTTGTGCGCATCAGGGCCAGACATCGAGCGGTAGACGCTGAGGCGCAGAGGCGTATCGGGTTGGGAGAGCAGGGCCTCGTAGCCCTTGGTCATCGAGTCGGCATACGCCATGTCAGACGTCGCGGTGATGCCGTTGCTCGCCATGAGGTGGATGAACGCGGCCGATGACTTCAGCGGATCGGTGACCACCTGATGGATGGTGGGCATGGCCATCGCCACGATCGCCGCTGTCTCGTATCCGATGCCGTTGGAGGTGCCGTCGGAATTGCGACCGAACGTCGCACCCGGAGGATCTGCAGGCGGCTTGTCGCCAGGCCAGCCGAGGGAAGCGATCACCTTCGAGTTGACGTAGACGGCGTGGCCCGAGACGTCAAGCACGACCGCGGGGCGGTCAGGGAAGTACGAGTCGAGCGTCGTATTGGTGGGCTCCCCCACGCCCTGAGTGGGTCGGTCCAGGCCGTAGAAGACGACCGGTGCTCCCGCCGGCGCATCGGCGTTGACGGAGGTCCAGAGGTCGGCAACCTGGGCAAAGGTCGTGTATCCATTGGACGCCGCGATCCAGTAGACCGGCGGCTGGGTGAGGAGCCCGCCGAGAATCGGGTGGCTGTGAGCCTCGATGAATCCCGGCATGAGCACCGTCGCACCCAGGTCGGTGACAGCGGTGCCTGGGGCCGCGGATTGACACTCGGCCAGGCTCCCGACAGCGACGATGACCCCGGTGGTGCTGTCGAAGGCGATCGCTTCCGCACGGGGATTCGCCGGGTCCATCGTGATGATGGACGCTGCCTTGAGGATCACTGCGGTCACGCTCAGCCCCATTCTGTCTCGAAGTGCACAGACTAGAGCTCGTTGTGGAGGTGCCGGGAATCGAACCCGGGTCCGCTCAGATCCAATCCGGACTTCTACGTGCGTAGCCGTGCTATCGCTTCTCGGCCTCCGCGCTTTGTACGGCACTTCGCGGAGCGGCCCAGCCACTGTTAGATGTTCCTTACGCCCCCGTGACCGGAGCGTTCGGTAAGTCTCCTAGCTGACGTCAGGATCCGGGTCGGAGACTCCCCGGGCTGACGGAGTGCTACTCGCCTAGGCGGCGAGAGCGAACTCGGACTGCGTCTTTTTGGCAGTTATTTGGTTACCGGCATCGTTTACGAGATAAGCCGACATCCTCGGCACGCTTCTCCGGGATCAGACGTCTGATCGTCGAAACCTGTCACCCCCGCTGTTCAGTTATGCCCCCATGGTACGCCGCTGGGAATCGGCCCATCGCGCCCGAATCCCGGCTTAGCCTGGGAACGTGCGCCTCTTCGTCGGGATGAACCCGCCTCCGGAGGCCTGCGCCCACGCAGCCGAGGCCTTGGACCGGATCTCCTCCACCGCCCCGGACCTGCGCTGGACTCCTCAAGAACGCTGGCACATCACCCTGGCATTCCTGGGCGAGGTGGACCCTGACCGGATACCCCGACTCGTCGACGAACTCCACGCCGTGGCGGCGGAACACGCCCCCTTGTCGGCCATGACGCTCACCGGCGCCGGCACCTTCCGCGGCTCCCTGTGGCTGGGGGTCCATCCCACCGAACGGCACTCTCCTGCCGATCGACTCGCCCGCGCGGTCCAGCGGGCCATGCGAGCCGCCGGTGTCCCTGTCGAAAGGCGCCCCTGGCGCGCTCACCTCACCATCGCCCGCTGGCGATCCTCACCGGAGCTCGACCGCCGGGGCCGTGCGCTCGCCGAGGAGATGGACTACGCCGGTCCGGCGTTCGATATCGACGCCATCCGACTGGTGCACTCCATCACGGGGCCCAGCCCGACCTACACGG
>CAZBWA010000093.1:0-4828 GCA_964495555.1 uncultured Bifidobacteriaceae bacterium
CGCATCGGCTCGGACACGATGCTGGTCGCCCCGGTCACGATCGGCGATGGCGCCTACACCGCCGCCGGATCGGTGATCACCGACGATGTGCCACCGGGGGCCCTCGGCGTCGGCCGGGCGAAGCAGCGGAACATCGACGGCTGGGTCGAGCGACGCCGAGCCGGGAGTGCGTCCGCGGAGGCGGCGCGTGCCGCAGCGGGGGGATCTGACAAGGTTTCCCTCAACGACGAGCAGGAGGACTAGTGGCCGAGAAGTCCGTGCCCACCCAGAAGAAGTTGGTGCTGCTGGCCGGACGCTCCCACCCGGAACTCGCGCAACAGGTCGCCGACGAACTCGGCATTGAGGTGTCGCCCACGCTCGCCTACGACTTCGCCAACGGCGAGATTTTCATCCGATTCCAAGAATCGGTGCGCGGCACCGACGCATTCGTCCTGCAGAGCCACACCACGCCGATCAACACCTGGATCATGGAGCAACTCATCATGATCGATGCGCTCAAGCGTGCATCGGCGAAGCGCATCACCGTCGTCGTGCCCTTCTACGGCTACTCCCGCCAGGACAAGAAACATCGCGGCCGCGAACCGATCTCCGCGCGGCTCATGGCCGACCTCTTCCACACCGCTGGTGCGGACCGTCTCATGACCGTCGACCTTCACACCTCGCAGATCCAGGGCTTCTTCGACGGCCCGGTGGATCACCTCTTCGCCCTCCCACTCCTCGCGGCGCATGTGTCGGCGAAGCTGCCCCGCGAGCAGATCACGGTGGTCTCACCCGACGCCGGACGCGTGCGCGTCGCGGAGCGCTGGACAGACGTCCTCGGTGCACCGCTGGCGATCATCCACAAGCGTCGCGATCCGGACGTGCCCAATCACGTACGCGTGTTCGAGGTGGTCGGTGATGTGCAGGATCGCATCTGCGTCCTCGTCGACGACATGATCGACACGGGCGGCACCATCGTGAAGGCCGCCGAGACGCTCTTCGAGCAGGGAGCATCCCAAGTGATCGTGGCCGCCACGCACGGCATCTTGAGCGATCCGGCGCGCGAGCGTCTTCAGGAGTCGGCGATCAGCGAGGTCGTGGTCACCGACACACTGCCCATCCCACCGGAACACCGCTTCGAGAAGCTCACGATCCTGCCCATCGCCCCGCTCCTGGCGAAGGCCATCAACGAGGTGTTCACCGACGGCTCCGTGACCACGATGTTCGAGGCGGCGACCCAGGACGAGGCGAGTTCGCACTGATGACACTGCCCCATGGGCGAGGCCTCCCCGCGTGGATTGCAGCCATCGCCGTGGTCGCGCTCTTCGGCCCGGCGGCTCCGGCCGATGCTGCCGAACTCCCTTCGATCACCGCGCGCTACACGGTTGGCTCGGGTCCGAACAGCGTCGCCATCGCACCCAATGGCGCCCGCATCATTTCCTCCAATGGAACGGGAAATTCGGCGAGCGTCATCGTCCGAAGTTCCGGTCTAATCACTGCGGTACCCGTAGGCAGCAGTCCTCAAGGGGCTGCAATCACGCCCAACGGGGTGGAGGCCTATGTCACCAATAACGGCGCGAACACGGTCTCTGTCATCACCATGGCTAGTGCGGTGGTCAACAAAACCATCGGAGTCGGTACATCGCCGGGGAAGGCGGCCTTCACGGGCAACGGTTCCACCGCCTTGATTCCAAATGGCGGCGCGAACACGATCTCGAAGATCGACGTAGCAAGCCAGGTCGGTGCTGGCACCATCACGGGACCCGGGCTCGACGGAATCGGATGCCTCACACCGAACGCGGACGGAACTCGCTTCTTCGCGTGTCTGGAAGGCGGGGTGAAGTCCATCGGCACCTTCACGGCGAGTGACGCCTCAGTGTCGTCGCTAGGACAGGGTGGCTGTTCCTGGGCAGTGTTCGCCCCCAACGGAACACTGTATGCATCGTGCACGAACTTGAGTCGAGTCGTTCAAGTCGCCAGCCCCTTCACCGCGGTCACGAACACACTGACGCTCACCTCGACACCGGGTGCAATCGCGATCAACCCGGCCGGGACGCGGCTATTCGTTGCAGGTACCTCGCCCTCGACCGTGACGGCGATCGAGCCCGGTGGAGGCGTCCTCGCGACGACAGCGATCACCGGTACGCCGAGTTTCATCGATGTCTCAGATGGCGGGGAATACGTGCTCGTCACAACGACTGAGGGCAATCTCGTCGTCTTGAATTCGACGGGAACGCAGGTGCTCACGACCATCGCTCTCGGTGGCACACCGTCGGACCTGGAAGTCGCTCGGTCCGGTGACTTCGCTGCAGTGTCGTTGAGCAGCACGAACGAGGTGGTCACCATCGGCCTTCCGCGTTCGGACTCCGGCACGGGCGCGTCGAGTTCCCTCCCGACGGGACCACTTCAGCAGTACGTGCCGGCGTTGGGTGAGGTGTGCGGGACGAATCCGCCCGGCTCGGTGGACTTCCCGGGCTTGGTGGGGCTGCGGAACCAGGGATGGGGAGCCAGCTGGGCCCAGTGGCCGAACGGTGGTCGCGGAGGCACCGTGTGTTCGCGTGAGCCGTTCCTCACGCCCTCGGGTCAATGGGCGGTTCGCTGACGCGAGGCCCCGTGCGGGGGTGACAGCAACCCGTCGATAGACTTCGAGTGTCCTCGGCGAGGGTGAGAACCACCGTTATCGACGTCGGCGCCCCGTGGCGCGCGTCACGCCGGGGCGCAGGAGAGCCGAGGAGAGACATGACCAGCGTCAGCATCACCGCAACCCCCCGTTCGGATTTCGGCAAGGGCGCCGCCCGCCGGGTCCGTCGCACCGGTCACGTGCCGGGAGTCATCTACGGGCGCGGCACCGAGCTCACCCACATCTCCCTGCCCGAGCACGAGCTGGACCTCGCCCTGCGCAAGCCACGGGTGGTCCTCAACGTCCAGATCGACGGGCAGACCTTCCTCACCAAGCCGCGCGACATCCAGCGTGATCCGGTGAAGCGAAACCTCGAGCACGTCGACCTCGTCGTGATCACCCAGCAGGAGGCCGCAATCCGCAGCTCCTACGCCGACGCCGTCGACAAGGCCAACCGTCTCGCGGTGGAGGCCGGCTTCGACCCGGCATCCGTGGTGCTGGCGCTCGAGGAGGCCGTGGCCCGCGGCGAGGATCCGATGGTCGCTGTCGATCACGTCATCGCCGACGTGAAGGAGAAGCAGCAGGCTGCTGCCGTGGCAGCCGCCGCCGCCGCAGCGCACGAGGCCGCTGCCCCTGCAGCCGAAGGCGCTGCCGCAGCACCCGCTGAGGCACCCGCAGCCGACTAGGGTCGACCACCATGTCCGGTCCGTGGCTGATCGCGGGTCTGGGCAATCCCGGTCCCGCCTACGCATCGACGCGTCACAACGTCGGTGCCATGGCAGTGCGCACCCTCATCGACGAGCACTCCGCGAAGGCGTCGAAGCACAAGCGCGCCCTGGCGGACGTTGCCGAATTGCGGGTGGGCATGCCCGGGTCCACGCACCAGGTCATCGCTGCCTGTCCGCTGAGCTACATGAACGAGTCCGGGGGCCCGGTCAACGCCCTGGTGCAGTTCTATGGTGTCGAGCCCGATCACCTGATCGTCGTCCACGACGAGCTCGACATCGACTTCGCGACGTTGCGGGTGAAGTTCGGAGGCGGGGACAACGGCCACAACGGGTTGAAGAGCATCCGCGGCGCGCTGGGGACCGGGGAGTTCTACCGCGTGCGCATCGGGATCGGGCGCCCCCAGGGTCGTCAGGCCCCGGCGGACTTCGTCCTCCAGCCGTTCTCGGGCGACCAGCGCGCCGAACTGCCCGCCCTGCTCGACCGCGCCGCGCGCGCCTGCGTCAGCGTGGTGGAGGATGGGCTCGCCGCAACGCAGAACACCTTCAATGCCCGGGAGTGACGTGAACGACGCCCACGTCTCGCTGCGCGTGGCGCAACAGGCCGGACGACTCCTCTCCGAACTGCGCACCCAATTCGTCGCCGACCACGGTCCTGAGCTCACCCGCGAGCAGGCGGACCGCCTCCGCGACCTGGCTGACGCCGAATCCCATGTGCTGATCTCCCAGGCCCTGGCCGAGGCGTGCCCCGGCGATGCGATCTTGAGCGAGGAAGGCAAGGACGACGCCGCACGCCTGGGTGCCGACCGAGTGTGGATCGTCGACCCGTTGGATGGCACCTGGGAATACGGCCAGGTGCGTGCCGACTTCGCGGTGCACATCGCGCTCTGGCACGCCGACGAGCAGCGCCTGAGCGCCTGCACGGTGGACCTACCCGGACAGGGACTTACGCGCAGCGTGCTCGACGCGGAGGCCGGCGTGCACCCACTGCCCACCGATCGACCGATCCGCATCGTCGCTTCGCGCAGTCGTCCGCCGGAGACCTTGGGGCAGATCGTGGAGGGGCTCAGCGCTGCTTTGGCTGCCGAGGGGATGACCCAGGGTGTCGAAGTCGTCGACGTCGGATCCGTGGGAGCGAAGGTCAACGAGATCCTGTCCGGTCGCGCCGAGGCCTACGTGCACAACACCGGGTTCTATGAGTGGGACGTGGCCGCGCCCTACGGCGTGGCCCTGCACTACGGACTGGTGCCCAGTCACTTCGACGGCAGTCCCGTGACCTTCAACCACATGCCGCCCTACGTCACCGATCTCGTCGTCGCGCACCCGGACATCGCACCCGCGTTGCGCACCGTGCTCCGCACGTGAGTCTGCGCGGCGTCCTCGACGCACTGAGCGCGGATCCCTCCATCGCGCGCCTGAAGGAGTTGTCCCGACAGACGGCCGATCGCATCACCGTGGTGTCCCCGGTCACGGCATCACCCGTGGTCGTGGCGGCCATCGCCGA
>CAZBWA010000094.1:0-4819 GCA_964495555.1 uncultured Bifidobacteriaceae bacterium
GGGTGAGTTGCATGAGCGCTGATGCGCTTCGATCGACATCGGAAGAACGCACCGTTGCGGGGAGTTCGATCGTGAGTGCGATGGCATCGAGTTCCTCCGTTGCCCACTCGGTCAACGTTCCCCGACATGGTCCCGAGCACCCGACTGGTCGCGCGGGCAGGTCCATCCACCGAGCCAGCCTCCGCCCCGCGTCTCGAGCCGGGGCATGGGTGATGTCCACGACGCCGAACGGCTGGTGGAAGGACAGCACCGCCGTCGGCTGAACGTCCCTGAGGAAGCTCATGACGGCCCGAGTCTCCGGTTCACTGGCGGCGCGTGGACCGGACCACTCTCGCGTCCCCTCATCGCGAGCACGCCATTCCGTTGGGAAATTGCGGTTGAGATCCACACCGCGGGCATTCGTCCGAGTTCCGCTGGCGTGACCATCAGGGTTCATCGTCGGGATCAACCACACTGCTGTCCCTGCTGGGGGAGTCATCGTGCTCAGAGCCCTCACGACGCGCCTCCCGGCGGGCTCGTCGCCGTGCATCTCACCGAGGACCACGATGCGGACCTCGGCATCGGGTTCACCGATCATGAACGCACGAATCGGCGTCCCGAGACGCGACGTTCCAAGGTGTTCACTGAGCGGTGTGGCAGCGGCCGTGGGCATGGTGACGCCACACGCCAGGACCAGTGCGGCCACGCACCGTAGGCCACGGCTCACCCGGAGCACCTCCATCTATGCCACGACTTCGACTCGACCCGACATTCTGGTGCCGAGCGCGTGGCGCCGACGCCAGCACCGGTGCCCGTGCGAGGGGGCGCCGTCTGGTCTGCGGAGAGGTACTTCTCCTGCGACCGGAGTGGGGCGCCTCCCTCTCCCTGCACCTCGACGGCCCTGAGATTCTTCCCCGACGTGGGGGACTCGTCGGTGTAACCTCGGCTACCACCGCCTCGCGATCCCCTCGACGCCAGGAGTCCCGCTGTTCACCGATTTCCTCCACACCGTCCCCGGGTGGGTACGTCTCCTGATCGCCCTGGTGCTGTTTGTCGGAATCAGCCTCTTGGCGGTGAAGCTCTTCCACCGCCAGATGCTGCTGCTGGTCTCGAATGACGGCAAGACCCTCCCCGACGAATATGCCCCGACCTCGCCGGAGCCCCAGGGAGTGGAAGCCGGTGCCAAAGCCGCGTCCGACGATGAATCCACGGGGGCAGCACGTGAATCTGTGCCCCCCGCCACGGGCGAATCAGGCGATGGGGAGAAGAAAAGCGAGGGCAAGGGCAAGAACTACGCCCCGGGGGTCAGCTACCTCGGGAACCGAGTCATGGCCATCACGACTCTGGCCTTCGTCTTCCTCCTTGCCTTCGCCCTGAGCAACTTCTGGGGCAACAACCAAGCCGCGCAGACCGCGATCCAGGAGGAGACGAGCACCTACGGTCGGGCCCTCGCCGGGGCCATGACCCTGCCTGCCGATCAGGGAGGTGCGGCCATCGTTGCCGGGCTAGCCTCCTATGCGAATTCCGTCCTCGACGGTGAGTGGCCGGCGCTTCGAGACGCTGATCAGGCGCGTGCAAGCGAGATTCACTCGGCCGCCAGCCTGAAATTGGCTGAGGCTGTAGTAGCAGCCCAGGAGTTGGGTGCTGACAAGAGCAGCAGCTGGGACCTCATCACAAACTCGATCGACTCCTTGGTCAGTTCGGGATTCGATCGCATCAATCAACTGCCAAGCAGCAATGCATCGAACGTCGTCATCCTCCTCATCCTTCTCGGCATAGTGAATCTCGCGATCACGATGACTTTTCAGCCCACCCGGCGTGGTCCGCAGTACTTCCTCGTAGCAGTCATGGCAGCCATCACTGCTTTCCTGCTGTTCTTCGTCATCGAGGCAGCAAACCCATTCTTGGGGTCGGATGCGCTCCGGCCACCGAACTTCGAATTGATGAGCCAATAACGCAACGCCACCCGACGCCACCCGACGGCCTCGGGTATAGCGACGTGAGAATCTGACGAGGTACCGGAAGTCGCGTGAACCTCGAGTCTCGGCTCGTCCGTTGCTCAGACCTGACCGTCAGTCGTCCGCTTCGACTCGTGCGCCCCGAACACCTGCGGAATCTTCCTTGGAAGGATCGAGCAGGATCTTGAGCAGGACGAGCACGAACACGCAGGCCACTACGAGGAGCGCCCAGTAGAAGAAGAAGACATCGAAGGCGATCCCTAGGGGTGGGGATCCCGGGAGAGCCGCCCGAAGCGCAGGGAGCGCGATGAGGAACGTGGTGATCCAGAACTCGTCTCGCAGGTGCAACTCTCGCTTGCCGCGCACTCCGGCGATTGCCAGGAACAACACGGCTAGGACTTGAAGCGCGATACCGACGGAGAGCACGATCGCGATGAGCTTCACGTCGTCGGAGCGGCTGACGTCAATCTGAGCGAAAGCACCGCCGACGGGTGACGCCAACGCATTGTCGATTCCGTCGGGTGGTTGGTAGAGCAAGGAGAATCCTGGATTCGACAGTGCCGTGGGCTGAAGAGAGACCGGTACAGGTTCCCCTCCCGAACTGACGAGGAGATCCACGGACGTCACATACTCATCGAAGGGCCACGCGCTCACCGATCGAGAAACTTCCAGGGGAAGGACGCCTGTGATGACGGGGAGCTCTTCACCTGCGGCGACCTCCGCATCGCAATCGCAGCCAAAGATCGCGATAGTCAGGGGAAGCCCCGCTGCATCCTGCCGCCCGAAAGGCCCCGCGTATTCCCCCGTGGTTGTGACCCTCATCTGGAAATGGGACTGCAGGAGTCGAGTGTCGATCTCAGTGATCGTGAAGTCGATCTCCACTCCGTTATCGAGCGGACCCACTCCGATGGAATCCTGGCCCGCCACGTCGATGGGGTTGTGGATGAGCAGGAAGATCGCGTACGCAATGGCCACCAGGGCGCTCAAGCCGACGGCGGCAATCCGAAATGCGCGTGTGCTCTGGGAGGCGTTCAAAGTGGCGCGAGTCTACTCGTCACGTCACAGGTTCCCCCTCACCGCAGAAGGGCGGCAACGTGAATCGGCGCGTCCCTGACAGCCCGAGTGAGCACCCGGAAGCCAATCCAGTCAGGGGCGCTCCAGCACCGTGAAACCACGTGTTGAGGCGATCACGAGAAGGAGGCTCAACCCCAAGAGCAGGACCAGCCACTGGGACCCGAGTGTTGCTGCGCCGAGTGCTCCGGCGAGTGCGCCCACGGAGATCAGGATGTTTCGCCCAGCGACCAGAATCGACCCCAAGCGACCGCGGAAGTCCTCGGCGACCTCCTGTTGGATGATCGCGGCCAGCAACCCCTGCGCGTAGGTGCTAGCGATCGTCCCGAGTATCACGATCGTTGGCAGGGCGAGGGGCTGGGTCAGTAGCCACCGATCAGTCAGAGAAAGCGCTCCGAGCAGCTGTAGGGCGCTCAAACTGCCCACGCTGAGCAGCAGGATGATGCGTGGATTCCCGCGGAAGCCACGCAGCGTCAGGGCGAGGCGCCCGAGGAGCACGCCAACCATCCCCGAGGCGATGCTCACTGCGGCGATCTCCGGGGCGTCCAGATTCGACAGCACGAGGTTGACCAATTGCGTGGGAATGACAAGGGAGAGCACCAAGTCCACTCCGACGATCCGCGTGAGTCGTGGGCTGGAGCGCAGGTACGCCACCACGGACGTCTTCTTCGTCGAACTCCCCGGAGGTGGGAGACGGGGTGAGATCGGGAGCATCACCCACCACAGCACCGCGCTCGAGATGACCAACACGGGTATCGACGCGAGCAATGTCCACGCGGGATCGGGGCTCAGGCCCGCGAGCACTGCACCGAGCACTCCTCCTATGCCGAGCCTGAGCACGTTGAGGATCTCGGCCGCGCCCTCGGCCCCCGGCTTGACGAGGGCGGCCTGCGTCTTGAGCAAGGCGACCCCGCCCAATCCCAGGGCCGCTCCGTCGACCACTGCGGCGACGAGGGTGAGCCAGATTGCGAGTGGACCCTGCAGGAGCAGGTATCCGACGAGGCCGTTGGACACCACGGACAGGGCGAAGGCCAGGATCACGTACGGCCGGGGATCACGCCGGTCTAGGACACGGCCCAGGGTCAGGCTCACCACCGCCACGGATATGGCGGCCGCCGCCGCCGTCTCCCCGAGGCCCCACTCGTCGGTGAACGTCTCCTCGATGTACTGCCAGCGGGCGACTTCTTTGGCACCCAGGCTCATGGCAGTTCCGACGAGGAGCCCCATGTATGCGTAGATCCGCGGCGTCGCCCGCAGTTGCTGGAAAACGGACGCCTGTGGCAATGGAGTGAGTTCGCGTGCGGTTCCTGCAGGCGTACGTGCCATGGCTGTGACCCTAGTCAGTCCTGGGCCCATCTCTCGGCTGGCAGGAAAGTCAGTCGGACGCGGGGCGATGGATCACGAGAACACCCCCGAGAACCGACATACTGCGGTCATGCGACGAGCGGGACCCATGGTGCTCGCCGTCGTTCTCGTCTCCCTCGTCGGGGCCGCCCCGGTCCACGCCGACGAAGGCACGGTCACAGTGATGAGTCGCAACCTCTACCTGGGTGCCGATGTGGCGGTGGCTCTGGAGCTGCTGCCCGATATGCCTGCGGCAGCGCAGTTCATGTGGGAGCAGGTTGCTGCTACGGACTTCGACGCTCGCGTGGATTCCCTCGCGGCCGAGTTGGTGCAGAACCGACCAGATGTGGTCGGGATCCAGGAGGCGACGACCTGGATGTGTCGACCCTCCTGGCTGGGGTCGAGCACTGTCGTCTATGACTTCCTCGAGCAGCTCCTCGAAGCCACGGCGGCGGCGGGCACTCCCT
>CAZBWA010000095.1:0-4647 GCA_964495555.1 uncultured Bifidobacteriaceae bacterium
TCATCCTGACCGGCGCCGGGGAGAAGGCCTTCTGCAGTGGCGGGGACCAGAAGGAGCGCGCTACCACAGGCGGGTATGGCGAGACCGAGATGGGTATGTTCGAGATCGAGCGACTGCACCGTCTGATCCGCGAGGTGCCCAAGCCGGTGATCGCCGCGGTGAACGGGTTCGCCATCGGCGGGGGTCACGTCCTGCACGTCCTGTGCGATGTGTCCCTCGCATCCTCCACCGCGCGCTTCGGTCAGGTGGGTCCGCGCGTGGGAAGTTTCGATGCCGGCTTCGGCACCGCATACCTCGCGCGAGTCGTCGGGGAGAAGCGAGCACGGGAGATCTGGTTCTTCTGCGACCAGTACGACGCCGACACCGCCGAGCGGTGGGGCCTGGTGAACCGGGTCGTGGAACCCGCGGAGCTCATGCCGCTCGCGATGGAGTGGGCACGCAAAGCCTGTGCGCTCTCGCCCACCGCACTCAAGACCCTCAAGCACTCGTTCAACGCCGACACCGATCACATCGTCGGCATCCAGTCGCTTGCCTTCGACGTCCTCGACCTCTACGTCGAGACGCCCGAAGCCAAGGAGGGTGGTGCCGCGTTCATCGAGAAGCGGCCACCGGACTTCGGGAAGTTCCGCTAACCGACCGCTGCGGCGACCAGGGCCCCGGAGCCCCCGCCCACACCACCGCCAGGCCACGTGCCCGCACCACATATATAGAGGTGATCGACGGGTGTCCGGTGGCGCCACCACCCGGGCACCGGCCGGAGGAAGAAGAACTGCGCCGGATGATGGCTTCCCCCGAGCGAATCGCCGAGGACGAGGTTCGCGTTGGCCCGCTGGAGGTCGGCTGGCGTGAGGACCTTCCGGCCCAGGATGCGCGCGCGCAGGCCGGGCGCATATTGCTCGATCTTGTCGAGGACACGATCGGCGTAGGCCTCGCCGATTGCATCCCACGAGCCCTCGCGCGGGTGCAGGGGTAGCACGCGCACCTGCACCCACAGCACGTGCTTGCCTTCGGGAGCGCGACTCGGATCGGACACGGTCGGCTGCCCTACGACCAGGGTCGGCGAGTCGGGTAGAAGGCCAGCAGCCGCCTGCGTATAGGTCATGGCCATGTCGTCGAGGTAGGGCCCGATGTGCACGTAGTTGTAGTCGCGGGCACCGGCAGCCGTCCAAGCCGGGAGGTCGTCGAGGGCCAGGTGGATCATCATCGTGGCAAGTCCAGGCCGGAACTCCTCCGCTCGCGCGATATCCGGCCGAACGCGCTGATCCTCGGGCAGCAAGGCAGGGATCAGACGTGGGTTCACGTTCGCGATCACCGCACGCGAAGCCCTGTGCTCCATACCGCTGGCTGTCCGGACGCCCACGGCACGTCCGCCGTCCACGATGATGCTGGCGACCCTCTCGTTGCATATGACACGACCGCCGCTCTCCTCGATGACACCGACGAGCGCGTTGATCATCGTGTCCGCACCGCCCTGACCGATGACCATGCCGAACATCTGTCCGCCAATGGTCTCGAGGAAGGAGAACAGGGCACCGCCCGCGAGGTCGGGCGCGAAGTCGAGGTGCATGCCCCACGACGCCATCAGGGCTCGCGTCTTCGGCGACTGGAAGTTCTCTTCGGTGAAGGCTCGCGTCGACGCCAGCGCCAACTTCGCGATCTCGAGCACACCGGTGGTTCCGAACTGTCTCCGCGCCTTCCACAACGTCGTCGCCAGTGATCGGGAGGGCATCTCCGCACCGAGTACGCCGATCAGGGTCGGCGCGACTTCGCCCAGGTACGCGGTCAGACGCTGCCAGGACTCGACGTCCTCGGGCGCTACGGCGGCCACGTTCGCGATCGTGCGCTCGACGTCGGCCTCGACGCCCAGCATCGTCCCATCGGGGAAGACCGAGCAGAAGGGCTTCTGCGACGGGACCAACGCGAATCCGTGCGCAGCCAGTCGTTCACCGAGCGCGGCGTTGATCGGTCCTCCCGCGAAGAGTCCGAGGTTCATCGCGAACAGGTCATGGCGGAAGCCCGGGACCGTCACCTCGGCCGTCTGCACGGCTCCGCCGGGTGTGGCGTTGGTCTCCAGGACGAGCACGCGTCGACCCTTGGCGGCGAGCAGTGCGGCCGCGGACAGGCCGTTGACCCCGGCCCCGACGACGATGACATCCGGCTGCATGCCCGGATCATATGGAGAACTGACGGTCGACACACCGGCGATATACGGTGTGCTCGGAGGTGGGCGATGGACCAGCGCGATGCCGTGATCATCGGGACAGGGATCAACGCCCTCGTGGCCGGGGCGATGCTGGCGCGCAGGGGTTGGAGCGTGACGCTCTGCGAGCGCAATCCCCATCCGGGAGGGGCGATCTGGACCTCGACCGACCACGTCCCCGGGTTCACCATCGAGTTGCTGTCCAGCTGGCACCCGCTGTTCGTCGGTGGTCCCGCCTACGCCGACCTCGCCGCCGACCTCGCCGCACGCGGTCTCGAGTACCGCAATACCGAGCTCCCGACCGGTGTCGTATGCGCGGATGGCAGTGCGGTGCTGTCCTCGAATCCCGATGTGACCGCAGCACAGATGGCCGAGCTCGGCGATCTCGATGCCTGGAACGCGCTCATGGCCGACTTCGGCAGCAAGGCCGATCTCGCCTTCGGTCTGCTCGGCACCGACTTCTGGCGTCGTTCCGCGTGGAAGTTCGGCTGGAAGGCCTACCGTCAACTGGGTCGTCAGGGCCTCGCGGCCAGTGGGGCCGATCTCCTCGAGCCCGCGGGCCCGTGGGCCGAGCGCACCTTCCGCTCCCCCGTGACCCGGTCGCTTCTCGCTCCCTGGGCCCTGCACAACGGACTCGGACCCGACGATGCGGGCAGCGCGTTCATCACGACGGTGATCGGGGCCGCCATCGCAATGGGCGGGATGCCGGTACCCGTCGGCGGTGGACGCAGTCTGGTGAACGCTCTCGTGTCCCTGATCGAGGACCACGGCGGCGTCGTGATGTGCGACGCCGACGTGGTTAAGGTCGACGTGGTGGGCAACCGCGCGACGGGCGTGGTCCTCGCCGATGGCAGGACGATCTCCGCGCGCAGGGCGGTGCTCGCCTCCGTGACACCCCCAGCGCTCTACGGAACGCTCGCCCCCGAGGCCGATGCCGAGCGACGTGCCGCCGCGCAACGATTCCGCTTCGGGCGGGCAGGCTTCCAGATCCACATCGCTCTACGTGAGCCCCCGCGATGGGCGGGCGATCCGCGCATGGCCGATACGGCCCTGGTGCACATCCTCGATGGAATGGACTCGCTCTCGGAGTCGGTCAACGCGGCCAACCGGGGTTACCTCCCGAGGCGTCCCACGATCGTGGTCGGCCAGCCCGCCACTGTCGATCCCTCGCGCGTGCCCGAGGGTCAGGGGCTCCTCTGGATCCAATTACAGGAGAACCCACGCCACGTGGTCGGTGACCTCGCCGGCGAGATCGACCCGGGCGACGGCACCTGGAACCCGCGCCTCCGTGACGCCTACGCGGAGCGCGTGATCGGGATCCTCGAGCGGCACATCACCAATATCCGCAGTGCGGCGATCGCACAGTTCACGATCGGACCGGCCGACCTGGAGGCGATGAACGTCAACCTCGTCGGCGGCGATCCCTATGCGGGTGACTGTCGGGTGGACCAGTACGCGCTCTGGCGTCCACTGGCCACGGCGACCGGACATGCCACGGGCATTGAGGGGCTCTGGCAGATCGGTGCCTCGACCCACCCGGGTCCCGGCCTCGGAGGAGGCTCGGGCTACCAGGTGGCGTCGAGACTGCTCGGGGCCTAACCCGCGACGAGTGCGAGGACGCGGCAGGGGCTGCCCGATCCGTTCACGATCGGCAGCGGTGCAGCGATCACCACGGCGCCGCTCGTCGGCAGCTTGTCGAGGTTGCGCAGCTGCGTGAGACCGTACTTGTTCGCACCCATGAACATCGCGTGGCAGGGGAACGGCGGGTCGAAGGCGAAGGCGCCGCCGGCATCCGTGCCCACCGTCTCCACGCCCCAGCCGAGGATGTCGGTGTTCTCCGCGATGTACTTCGCGGCTTCCGGCGTCACACCGGGGGTATGCGGTCCGTTCTCGTCGGCATTCGCGAACTTGGCCGGATCGTCACCGTACTTCGACCAGCCTGTGCGGAACAGCACCCACGCGTGCTTGGGAAGGGGACCGTTCGCGGCCTCCCACTGCTTGATGTCGTCCAGTGTGAGGCAGTAGTCGGGGTTCGCGGCGACCTCGGCGGTCTTGTCGATGACCACGGCGGGGCCGACGAGGCGCTGCGCGGGGACCTGGCTCACGTCGTCAAGATCCTTGCCCGAGATCCAGTGATTCGGGGCATCGAAGTGGGTCCCGGTGTGCTCACCGGTGTGGAAGTTGTTCCAGTACCACGCCGGACCGCGATCGTCGTAGCGGCTGATCTCCTCAAGGGTGAAGACGGCTGTCTGGCCCAGCTCCGGGGGCAGCCCCAGGATCGGCGTACCCGAGTGGAGCGGTGATGTGAGGTCGATGACCTTCACCGATCCATCCACGATGCCTGTTGCGAGCTTCGCAAGATCGGACATGCGATTTCCTTTCGTGATGCGGGCGTCCGCCCATTGTTGTGCCCTAGGCGGTGGGCCGCCAGCGCTTCGGTCGATTGA
>CAZBWA010000096.1:0-2834 GCA_964495555.1 uncultured Bifidobacteriaceae bacterium
GTTCCTGAGCGGAAAAGTCCAGACGCAGGAAGAGTTTTTCCATACCTTCAACACGCTGCATAACGCGAATAAGCAGATCGTCATCACCTCGGATCTCCCGCCCAAGCAGTTGCAGGACTTCGAGGATCGGATGCGCTCACGCTTCGAGTGGGGCCTGATCACCGACGTCCAGCCGCCCGACCTCGAGACCCGTATCGCGATCCTGCGCAAGAAGACCGTGCAGGAGCGCTTGGTGGCACCACCGGAGGTCCTCGAATACATCGCCTCCAAGATCGCCACGAACATCCGTGAGCTCGAGGGTGCCCTGATCCGCGTGACGGCGTTCGCGTCGTTGAACCGACAGCCCGTCGACCTGGCGATCACCGAGGCCGTGCTCAAGGACCTGCTGCCCAACGAGGCGGGTCCCGAGATCACCGCCGCGCAGATCATGGCCGCGACCGCCCAGTACTTCGGTGTCACGGTGGACGACCTGTGCGCCTCGAGTCGCTCCCGCGTCCTGGTGACCGCGCGTCAGATCGCGATGTACCTGTGCCGGGAACTCACCGATCTCTCGCTGCCGAAGATCGGTCAGGCATTCGGTGGGCGTGATCACACGACGGTGATGCACGCCGACCGGAAGATCCGCCAGTTGATGGCCGAGCGGCGCAGTCTGTTCAATCAGGTCACCGATCTCACCAGCCGCATCAAGTCGCAGCCGCGGCCCATCTGAGCACCCCTCCCTGAACACCCGTCACACCATCCCCAGTTTGTCCCCACCTGTGCACAGATGTTGTGGAAAAACATGTGTATAAGTGGGCCTGTGAGCCGTCCCTGGGGCCGTTTCGTCCCGATTTCATACGCTGTTTCCACGGCTGGGGACACGCTGTGGACAAACTCCCCTACCTCCAGCCGTTGTCGTCCGACCCTGGGGACATCGACCGTCCCGTCGGTGGATGACGCATCCGTCGAGAAGCCGCCTGTGGGCATCAGCCGCCGCCGTCCCCACCGCCTCCACACCTGATCCCCAGCCGGATCGGCGCCGATCGGTCACGAACTCCGACCTATCCCCAATTCCCACAGCACCTACGACTACTACGAGATATCTAGATCATGGAATTACTACAGATCATCAACGGGCCCCGGTGTGGATCGAGGGCTGACCGAAGTCGTCGTTCCCTTGTAATGTCAGCCCTCTACCTCCAGGAGGCCACGTGAAGATCCGTATCGAGCGCGATGTGCTCGCGGATGCCGTCGCGTGGGCCGCCCGCACCCTCCCGTCACGTCCTTCACTCCCGGTCCTGGCCGGAGTGATGATGACGGCCGAGGGATCGTCGGTCACGTTGAGCAGCTTCGACTACGAGGTCTCGGCACGCGTCGAGATCGACGCCGTCGTCGATGAGCCCGGAACGGCGTTGGTCTCCGGGCGGTTGCTGACCGACATCGCGAAGTCATTGCCGCCGAAGCCGGTGGTGATCGCATCGGAGGGGTCACGGGTGTCAATCACCTGCGAGCGCTCGTCGTTCACCCTTCCCACGCTCCCCCTCGAGGATTACCCGCAACTGCCGGAGATCCCGCAGGCCAGTGGCACGGTCGACGCAGCGTTGTTCGCCACGGCGGTGGGTCAGGTAGCGATCGCCGCCGGACGAGATGACACGTTGCCGACGTTGACCGGTATCCGTATGGAGTTCGACGGATCCACGATCACGCTCGCCGCCACCGATCGTTATCGCTTGGCTGTGCGTGAGTTCACCTGGAAGCCCTCGTCGTCATCCCTCGAGGTCGCGGCCCTCGTCCCGGCACGGAACCTGTCCGAGACGGCGAAGTCCCTGGCCGCGGGGGAGAGTGTGTCCATCGCACTCGGTGCCAGCGGAGAACGACTCATCGGTTTCGAAGGTAACTCGCGCCGGACCACCTCGCGCCTGCTCGATGGTGAGTTCCCCAAGTACCGCTCGTTGCTCCCGAGTGAGTCCTCGTCCATCGCCGACGTCGATACCGCGGCGTTGATCGATGCGGTCAAGCGCGTCGCCCTCGTCGCGGAACGCAATACCCCGGTGCGTCTGGCCTTCGGCGGGGGAGAGGTGTCGTTGCGCGCCGGTGCGGGTGACGATGCCCAGGCCGCGGAGGCTCTCGAGTGCGCGATCGAGGGTGATGACATCGAGATCGCGTTCAACCCCGGCTACCTCCTGGACGGATTGGCCGCCTGCGGTGCACAGACCGCACGCTTCTCCTTCACCCAGGCCACGCGTCCGGCTGTCCTCACCGGCCAGGGTGAGGGAGCCGTCGAGGAATACCGCTATCTGTTGATGCCGGTACGTCTCACCGGCTGAGTCCGCACCCATGTGGTTGCACGCACTCAGCCTCACCGACATCCGTTCCTACCCGCAGGCGGACATCGAACTGGCCCCAGGAACCACGTGTTTCGTCGGCCCTAACGGGCAGGGCAAGACCAACATCGTCGAGATGGTCGGCTACCTGGCGACCCTGCGCAGTCACCGTGTCGCCAACGATGCACCGCTCGTGCGCGAGGGATGCGCATCGGGGATCGTGCGTGCCCACGTCGTTGAAGACGAGCGGCACGTCACCATCGACCTGCAGATCACTCCCGGTCAGGCGAATCGTGCGCGCATCAACCGGGCGAACGTGGGGCGCGCGCGTGACATCCTCGGCATCGTGCGGGTGGTGATGTTCGCACCGGAGGACCTCAGCCTGGTGAAGGGTGATCCCTCGGAGCGGCGAGCGTTCCTCGATGACCTCATGATCCAACGTGCACCACGTTTGGCCGGCGTGCGTGCCGACTACGAACGAGTGGTGAAGCAGCGCAGCGCACTCCTCAAGACCGGAGCGCGCGATCAGTA
>CAZBWA010000096.1:2934-4645 GCA_964495555.1 uncultured Bifidobacteriaceae bacterium
GAGCGCCGGCGGGAGGAGATCCAACGCGGCGTCACGCTCGTGGGTCCGCATCGGGACGATCTCGATCTGCAGTTGGGTGCGCACCCGGTGAAGGGGTACGCCTCCCATGGAGAGAGTTGGTCCTACGCCTTGGCCCTGCGTCTCGCCTCGGCCGATGTGCTGCGCTCCGATGACGTCGATCCGATCGTCATCCTCGACGACGTGTTCGCCGAACTCGATGCCGGTCGCCGCGCCCGGTTGGCGACGATGGCGATCGAGGGCACGCAGACGTTGATCACCGCGGCGGTCGCCGAAGACATCCCCGCGGCACTCGTCGGGGCCCGCTACGAGGTGCGCACCGGCACCGTCACCGCGCAGGCGGCCTGACATGGGGGCGGAGAAGGACGCGGGGGCCAGCACGAACAAGGCCGCGAACACTGACGCGGACCTCGACGCGGCGGCCGCCGCCGCGCTCCGCCGGGCGGTCCGAGGCAAGCCCGCGACCCCACGCCGCCGCCGCACCGGCACCTCCCAAGGCCCCCAACCTGTGGGCCGGGCCCTCGACGAGTTCGTCGCGAGCTCGGGGTGGAGCACCCAGACGGCCGTGGCCCGGGTCGCCCAGGAGTGGGCGCAGATCGTGGGCCCGGAACTGGCCGACCACGTCACCCCGGGGGAGTTCGCCGAGGGGCGCCTCACCCTGCACGCCGAGTCCACCGCCTGGGCGACCCAGGTCCGGTTGCTCCTGCCGGGCATCCAGCAGGCCCTGGACCGGGCCCTGGGCTCGGGGGTCGTGACCGCCCTGGACATACGGGGGCCGGCCGCCCCCTCCTGGGTCAAGGGCCCCAGGCGCGTGAAGGGTCGGGGACCGCGCGACACATACGGCTGATTCCCCATCCCAGGGCCCCTCTGTGACGAATTACGCCCTCCGCGTAGGGGGGATCACCCACGGGGGTCCATAGCTTTCACAGACTGATCAGGGCCCGCGGCAGACGTGTCGATGTCGTCCGAAACCACTAGACTGGGAACCCGGAGCGGGTACATCGGGTACCCGCTCATCTGCGACATATCGGGCCCTTCCCGACATGAGGGCCCCCTGAGGAGGCTCGCCCGCCGTGTCCTACGACGCCAGCGCGATCACCGTTCTCGAAGGCCTCGACGCCGTACGCAAGCGGCCGGGCATGTACATCGGATCGACGGGTGAGCGCGGTCTGCACCACCTGGTCTACGAAGTCGTCGACAACTCCGTCGACGAGGCGATGGCCGGATACGCGAGCACCATCTCGGTCACCCTGCTCGCCGACGGCGGCGTGCGCGTCATCGACGATGGCCGCGGTATCCCGGTCGACGAGCATCCGGTGGAGAAGCGCCCCGCGGTGGAGGTCGTGCTCACCGTGCTGCACGCCGGCGGCAAGTTCGGCGGCGGCGGATACTCAGTCTCCGGTGGTCTGCACGGTGTCGGCGTCTCCGTGGTGAACGCACTGTCCTCGCATCTCGAGGTCGAGGTGCACCGCGACGGGTCGGTGTGGCGGCAGTCCTATAACGACGGTGTCCCCGCGGCACCGTTGGCCAAGGGCGAGAAGACCACGCGCACCGGCACGACGGTCACCTTCTGGGCGAACAAGGACATCTTCGAGACCACCCACTACGACTTCACCACCCTCGCTCGGCGCTTCCAGGAGATGGCCTTCCTCAACAAGGGCATGACGATCGAGTTGATCGACGAGCGCACCAC
>CAZBWA010000097.1:0-4536 GCA_964495555.1 uncultured Bifidobacteriaceae bacterium
GCGCCTGGCGCAGACGTGGTCTATCGGGACCCGCTGCGTCAGGCGCGGTTGCGTAGGAAGGCATGGACGAACGCGCTCATCGGCATCGCGAGCCTGATCGGGTTCACGGTGCTCCTGGTGCTTCTCGTTGGCCGCAGCTCCGGCTGGGCTGCTGTCCGGGACACCTTCTTCTCCGGTGAGCAGTTCGCGGCCTCATTCCCGGAGGTCATCTCCGCGTTCTGGCTCAACGTCCGCATCTTCCTCATCGCCGAGCCGCTGATCCTGATCCTCGGACTCCTCGTAGCCCTGGGACGCGGCCTGCGTGCACCGATCTTCTTGCCTCTCCGAGTCGTCTCCACCATCTACGTCGACGTGTTCCGCGGGGTACCGACCATCCTCGTGATCTTCCTGCTCGGTTTCGGCATGCCCGCCCTACGCCTGCCCGGTGTGCCCTCCGACCCGATCTTCTGGGGGACGGTTGCCCTGGTGCTGTCCTACGGGGCCTATGTCGCCGAGGTGTTCCGGGCCGGGATCAACTCCGTGCATCCGTCTCAGCGGATGGCGGCGCGTTCCCTGGGCCTCAGTTCGGCCCAGACGAGCCGTTTCGTCGTGCTCCCTCAAGCCACACGCAACGTCCTCCCTCCCTTGCTCAACGACTTCATCTCGCTCCAGAAGGACACCGCCCTGGTCGCGGTCCTGGGACCGATCGAGGCGCTGCGGCAGGCGCAGATCGACGCTTCCTTCAACTTCAACTACACCCCGTACGTCGTGGCCGCCTGCATCTTCATCGCGCTGACGATTCCGATGACCCGATTCGCCGACTGGGTCCAGCGGCGAACCGAACGCAAACGACGGTCGGTGGCGTGATGAGTACCGCACCATTGCTGGACGTCGCGGGAGTCTGGAAGGGCTTTGAGACCCTGCCCGTTCTGCGTGGCATCGACCTGGTCGCTGAGGCGCACACGGTGACCGCCCTCATCGGCGCCTCCGGTTCCGGGAAGTCGACATTGTTGAGGTGCATCAACGGGCTCGAGACCGTCGACGCGGGGACCATCACGTTGGACGGTGACATCGAGGTCAGTGCCCTGGACGTCGATCTGGATGCCGTGCGCACGCGCATCGGCATCGTCTTCCAGTCGTACAACCTCTTCCCGCATATGAGTGTGCTCGACAATGTGACCCTCGCTCCCATCAAGGTGCTGCGTCGCTCACCGGCGACCGCGCGCCAGGCCGGACGTGAGCTGTTGTCGAGATTCGGTCTCGAAGGAAAGGCGGATGACTACCCCGACCGACTCTCGGGTGGCCAAGCCCAGCGTGTGGCGATCGTGCGCGCGTTGGCGATGGAGCCTGAGTTGCTCCTCTTCGACGAGATCACCAGTGCACTCGACCCTTTGCTGGTGGGTGAGGTCCTGGATGCGGTGCGTCAGCTCAAGGAGAGCGGGTTCACGATCATCATGGCCACGCACGAGATCGGATTTGCCCGGCACGTGGCCGATCGGGTGTGTTTCCTGCATGACGGTGTCGTGCATGAGCAAGGTACGGCTGCTGAAGTCCTCGATCACCCCCGTGACCAGTTGACCCAAGCGTTCTTGGCGCGGGTCCTCCGGTGATCAGTGCCGGTCGCGTCGCTTCCAGGCCCCCGGTGCACTCAGATGTTCCGTCACGCTCGGTGGCATCCGACCGGTCGCGATGTCTGCGAGTGTCACGTGTTCGAGGACGTCGCGCAGAGCTGCACGCGTGGCCACCCACACGTCACGCAGGTGCTCGGCGCGCCCTGGATAGACCGCCTCCTCGGGAGGTCGACCCCGAACCCCGGCGAGGGGGCCTTCCAAGGCGCGGATGACATCAGCGACCGTGACCTCACTCGCGGGCTGCGCGAGTCGATACCCGCCCTCGGATCCGCGCTGACTCGCGATGATCCCCGCATGCCGGAGTGAGCGCAGGATGCTCTCGAGGTACTTCGCCGACATCGTCAATTCCTTGGCCAGGGAGTCGCAGGTCACGAGCTGATTCGGATCCTGTGTGGCCTGGTGCGTGAGTTCGAGGAGTGCCCGCATTCCGTAGTCAACGCGTGCCGACACTTCCATCGTCCGATTCAGGCCAGCCGAGTGCCGACGCATGCCCCCCACCTCAGTGTTCATGCGACCGAGCAGTCCACCACGATGCCATCGGCGGAGGTGAAGACCACGGTGCCGGCCGCCACGCCCGAATCCTGACCGGACTCCACCACCGCGTATGCGTATCCGGATGCCTCCGCAAGGGCCGAGGCCGCGTCGACGGGCAGACCCTGGGCCACGATCTGCTCGCACAGGGCCGTCTGCTCGGCCTCCAGGGCGACTGACTCGCCGGTCACGACCGCCTCGGCCGGGGCTTCTGAGGATCCCGCCCCTCCACCGCCGTCCGAGCACGAGGTGAGGGCCAGTGCGGCGATGACGGACGCGATAACGGGCGCGACACTGCGTGTTCTCAGCATTTACCCACAATACCACCTAGTAAAGTAGGAATTAGACCGACACCTTCGCCGGGCAATTTGAATAAAGCCGATAGGAATGATAGGAAATACCCCGCGGAGGGTGTCGGACCACGCCGGTGCCCGCGATCGAAAGGACGATGGACATGAGACGGATCACCTGGGTGCGCGGCACCCTGGCGGCGATCCTGGGATCGGTTATCGCGGTGACCGGTGTACTCGCACCCGCGGGAGCGGCGGTTCCAAGCCGAGTCTCGGCCTCAGAGGGGTTGCCCAAGTTGGCCACCTGCCCGACGGCGCGACTCGGGTTCTTCCCGAACATCACCCACGCCCCGGCACTGGTCGCCCAGCAGCTCGCGCTCTTCGAGACTTTCCTGAACAAGGACGGCACGAAGGTGGAATACACGACGTTCAACGCGGGTCCATCGGTGATCGAAGCGATGAAGGGCAACGCCATCGACATCTCCTACATCGGCCCTAACCCGGCCATCGCCGGCTACACCTCGACCGGCGGCACACTGCTGCGCATTGTCTCCGGTGTGACCTCCGGTGGCGCGGCCCTGGTGGTCAAGCCGAACATCAACTCCATCGAGGATCTGCGCGGTAAGAAGATCGCGACCCCCCAGTTAGGCAACACCCAGGACGTGGCGATCCGCGCCTACCTGAAGGAGAAGGGGTTCAAGACCTCAACCACGGGTGCCGGTGACGTCATCATCACCCCGACGGACAACGCCACGTCGCTGTCACTCTTCCGACGAGGTGAGATCGATGGAGCCTGGACCGTGGAGCCCTGGACGACTCGACTCGTGCTGGAGGGCGGTGGCAAGGTGCTTCTGGACGAAAAGGAGTTGTGGCCCGGGGGTCAGTACGTGACCACACACATCATCGCCACGCAGGACTTCCTCAATAAGTGCCCGGGCACGGTGCGCTCGATCATTCAGGCGAACAACAGTGCGATCAAGTACATCGCGAAGAACATCCCGGGTTCGCGGGATCTCGTCCAGAAGGGCATCACGCAGTGGACCGGACGTCCCCTGCCCGACGCGGTGATCCAACGTTCGTGGGGCAACCTGCGCTTCACCTGGGATCCGCTGCCGGCGACCTTGCGCAAGAGCGCTGATGACGCGGTCGATGCGGGTCTGTTGACCCTCGGTCAGAACAAGTTGTCGGGAATCTACGACCTGCGGCTCTTGAATCAAACGCTGAAGGCTGCGAAGGCGAAGCCGGTCAGCGCAGACGGTCTCGGTCGCGAATAACTGATTCGGTGGGTGCCGGAGTGTCCGGCACCCACCGAGCTATGGGAGGACATGTGGAAGCGGAAGTTGAGGCGCAGGCACCTGGGAGATTGTCGGAAGCCGTCACGCTGAGGAATGTGTGCAAGCAGTTCTCGGCGGACGGTCCGGTAATCCTCGAGGACATCGACCTCACGGTCCGCCGCGGCGAGTTCGTTTCTCTCGTCGGGGCGTCCGGCTGTGGCAAGTCCACCCTGCTGAACATCATCAGCGGCCTCGATAAGCAGACCTCGGGAACCGTCGAAACCGACGGTCCGCCCACCCTCATGTTCCAAGAGGCGGCTCTCATGCCGTGGCTGACGGCGGGCAAGAACGTCGAGCTCGCGCTGACCTTCGCGGGCGTCCCGCGTGAGCAACGCAGGCCGCGCGCCGAGGAACTTCTGGCACTTGTGCATTTGGAGCGCAGTTACGACCAGCGACCCCATCAACTCTCCGGTGGGATGAAGCAGCGTGTGGCGATTGCTCGCGCGTTGGCTCAGGAGCGCTCGGTCCTACTCATGGATGAGCCTTTCGCGGCCCTCGATGCCATCACCCGCGATCTCCTGCATGAGGAACTGACCCGCATCTGGCGGGAGACCGGGATCGCGATCCTGTTCGTCACCCACAACGTCCGTGAGGCAGTGCGGCTCAGCGAGCGGGTCCTGCTCATGTCCTCGCGACCGGGTCGCATCATCCGCGAGTGGAACATCGGCCAGCACGAGCCGTGGCGCCTGGACTCCCCGGATGTCGCCAACATCGCCAGCGAGATCACCGATCAGCTTCGGAAGGAGATCGTCCGCCATGCCACCTGAGAGC
>CAZBWA010000098.1:0-4485 GCA_964495555.1 uncultured Bifidobacteriaceae bacterium
GAGCGTCTCCATGGTAAGGAGAAGGTCTACGGTTCGATTCCGTAAAGGGGCTCGGTCACGATCGGGCGACTGATCGTGTGCGGCGGGGTAGCTCAGTTTGGTAGAGCAAGCGGCTCATAATCGCTGTGTCGCCGGTTCAAGTCCGGCCCTCGCTACGGGACGGCCCTTGGGCCACCAGACTGCAACAGGGAAAGAGGAGACATGGCGAAGGCCAGCGACGTACGCCCGAAGATCACGATGGCGTGCGAGGAGTGCAAGGACCGGAACTACATCACCAAGAAGAACCGGCGCAACGATCCGGATCGTCTCGAGATGAACAAGTTCTGCCCCAAGTGCAATAAGCACACCCTCCACAAGGAAACGCGCTAGCACCCAGCGCCCGTGGCACTCAACGCGGACCTCGTCGGACGCACCTATCCCGCATCCCCCATCTATCAGGTGGGACGGGAGAAGGTGCGCGAGTTTGCGCGTGCCATCGGTGAGTCATCGCCCCTGTGTTCCGATGTCGACGTTGCCCGTGCCGCGGGCTACTCTGACATCGTCGCCCCGCCCACGTTCGCGATTGTCATCTCCATGGAAGCCGGACGTCAGGCGGCCTTCGACCCCGATCTCGGTCTCGACTACACGCGGGTGGTCCACGGTGAGCAGACCTTCGAGTACACGCGTCCGATCGTCGCCGGGGATGAGCTTGTGTGCACGGCCTCGATCCATGCGATTCGCGAGGCCGCGGGCAACGACATTCTGACTACGCGCGCGGACATCACGACCGTCAGCGGCGAACATGTCTGCACGACCTACTCCGTTCTCGTTGCGCGCGGGGCCGAGTCGTGACCCCCGTGAGCGCGGGGACTGTGAGCGCGGGACAGGAGCTTCCCTCAGTGCGTCTGCGCTTCACGCGCGCCGACCTAGTGCGCTACGCGGGAGCCTCCGGAGACTTCAACGTCATCCATTGGAATGAGCGGGTGGCACAGGCTGTCGGGCTCCCGAACGTGATCGCGCACGGGATGCTGACCATGGGGGCAGCGTCCCTGGTGGCCACGCGTTGGATCGGTGACCCGGGGCGCGTGGTGTCCTACTCGTGCCGCTTCACCCGTCCGGTCGTCGTTCCCGATGATGAACACGGTGCCACCGTCGATGTCTCGGGGACGGTGACCGAGGTTGAGGGTGATCTCGCGACGATCACGTTGAAGGTCGTGTTCGATGGCTCCACTGTCCTCGGCAAACCCACCATCACGGTGCGGCTCCCCGCCTGATGCACGTCCACCCCGACCTCCAGCGCGTCGAGCACGCGCATCGGCAATCCGTGTCAGGTACCTGCGTGGTGGCAGTCCTCGCCGATGGTTGGCCGGAGGACATCGAGGCGTCGGTGCGTTCCATCCTGCAGCACTCAGCTCTGGAGATCCGCATCGCGATCCTGGACTGCGGCGACGTGGACGGAGCTGGCCGTCGCGCCCATGCCCTTGCGACGGAGTTCCCCGATCGTGTGGCGTCTTTTCATGTGGCCGGCACCGTGGCCGAGGTGGGATGGGGCCCGGCCATGCGCACGCTGATCGCCACCGTCGATGCGCCC
Organism: uncultured Bifidobacteriaceae bacterium; assembly: GCA_964495555.1. GTDB lineage: Bacteria > Actinomycetota > Actinomycetes > S36-B12 > S36-B12 > VGCC01. The sequence goes on from CAZBWA010000098.1 coordinate 1,571, forward strand.
TTCGTCGCACCCCTGGACACGGCGACGATCCTCGAGGGCGATGCCTTCCCCGCGTTACTCGAACCGTTCTCGGATCCGACGGTGGTGATCACCGGATGGCGGGGTGCGAACGTCAACACCGATGACTGGTACTCCTTTGACAGCGCCGGGCCGGGGGAGGTGGACGTTGCGATGGGCTATCTCATGGTGATGCGCACGGATGCTGCGACCACGACGCCTCCGCACCGCAAGGCGCGCTTCTACAGGAATGCCGACATGGAGTGGTGTCTTGCGCTCCGCGAGGCGGGTGGCCGGATAGTCATCCCGGAGGGTGAACTGCCGATACGGCAGGAGCGTCATCGCGGGTACTACGACTCCGATCCTGAGTACCGGGATGCGGAGTCCCAGCGGAACTATCGCCGAATGCTCGATCGATTCAAGGGGCGGACGGAGATCCTGGCCCCACGGTGAGACCGGCGCAGGGCATCGCGGTGCTGTGATCTGCGAGTATTCCCGCATGCGGCTGTCGGACCTGACCACCATGCGCGTCGGGGGTGCTCCGCGCGATGTGATCGAGGGTGATGTCGTCGAGGAGATCATCGAGGCCGTCACGGAATGCGACGACCTCGGTCAGCCCGTGGTGATCCTCGGTGAGGGCAGCAACGTCATCTGCGGTGATGATGTGGGCGACCTGACGGTCCTGCACATCGCCACACAAGGGATTGTGATCGAGACGCACGGGGATCACGCGCTCGTCAATGCGGCCGCGGGCGAGGATTGGGATCGTTTCGTGGGCTTCTGTCTCGACTCCGGTGCCGCGGCGATGACGCCGATGTCCGGTATTCCCGGATCCGTCGGCGCCACTCCCATCCAGAACGTCGGCGCCTACGGGGTGGACGTCTCCGCCTACATCGATGGCGTGCACGTCTGGGATCGACAGGATCGCGACTACCGCTGGATGTCGAATGCGGAGTGCGCCTTCGGGTACCGCACGAGCGTCTTCAAGGACGATCCCGACCGGTACATCGTTCTGGAGGTGCGCTTCGCGCTCCCCGCGTCACAGGACGTCGTCGTCGAACACGAACAGCTCGCACGTGCGCTCGATGTCACTGTGGGTTCCCGCGTGGATGGCGCGCACGTGCGCGACTCCGTGCTCGCCCTGCGCCGAGCCAAAGGCATGGTCCTCGATCCTGCAGACCCCGACACCGTGAGCGTCGGCTCTTTCTTCGTCAATCCCACCGTGAGCGATGCCGCAGCGGCGGCTTTGCCCGCGGCGTGCCCTCGCTTTCCGGCTGCCCCAGGGTGGACCAAGGTGAGCGCTGCATGGTTGATCGAGAACGCGGGCATCGAGCGAGGTTTCTCCCTGGGATCCCCCGCGCGGGTCTCGACCAAGCACGTCCTCGCGATCACGAACAGCGGGGGAGCGAGCGGCGCCGATGTCGTCGCACTGGCCCGGCATGTGCGCGAGACGGTGCGTGCGCAGTGGTCGATCGAACTCCACCCTGAGCCGCGGTTGATCGGGGTGTCCCTCGACGGCTGACGATGTGGCTGACGTGCGGGAACTGCGCGTGCGCGGTCGCGGTCAGCGGGCTTCGGACAGGAGCGCGCCCATGCGCTGGACACCCTCGGTGATGTTCGCGTCCGACGTCGCATAGGACAGCCGGAGGTATCCGGGCGTGCCGAACGCCTCACCCGGGACCACGGCCACCTCGGCCTCGTCGAGGATGAGGGAGGCCAACTCCGCGGAATTCGTGGGGACCTTCCCGCGGATGTCCTTGCCCAGGACACCCTTCACCGACGGATAGACGTAGAACGCGCCCTCGGGAACGGGGCAGTCGACGCCGGGGATCGCGTTGAGCATCCCGACGATGAGTCCGCGACGCCGGTCGAAGGCGACCTTCATCTCCTCCACTGCCTCGAGTCCGCCGCTGACCGCCGCGAGTGCCGCCACCTGCGAGACGTTGGCGACGTTCGACGTCGAATGCGACTGCAGGTTGGTAGCGGCCTTGATGACATCGGCGGGTCCGGCCATCCAGCCCACACGCCACCCGGTCATCGCGTAGGTCTTGGCGACGCCGTTGATGACGATGCAGGTGTCGGACAGGTCGGGCACGAGCACCGGCATGGAGCTGAACTGGGCATCGCCGTAGACGAGGTGCTCGTAGATCTCGTCGGTCACCACCCAGATGCCGTGGGACAGGGCCCACTCTCCGATGGCCTTCACTTCATCGGGGGAGTACACCGCGCCCGTCGGATTGGACGGGGACACGAACACCAGCACCTTCGTGCGCGGGGTGCGGGCAGCCTCGAGCTGGGCGACCGTCGCGCGGTAGCCCGACGTCTCGTCCGTCATGACCTCGACCGGGACGCCCCCGGCCAGGCGGATCGACTCCGGATAGGTGGTCCAGTACGGCGCGGGCAGGATCGCCTCGTCGCCTGGATCGAGGAGGGCGGCGAAGGCGTTGTAGAGGGCCTGCTTGCCGCCGTTGGTCACGAGGACCTGGTTCGCCTCGATGGCCCAGCCGGAATCCCGCAGCGTCTTGGCCGCGATGGCCTCCTTGAGCACGGGGAGGCCTCCAGCGGGGGTGTAGCGGTGCCACTTCTCCTCGCGGCAGGCCGCCACGGCGGCCTCCACGATGTAGGAGGGGGTCGGGAAGTCCGGCTCCCCGGCGCCGAACCCGATCACCGGCCGGCCGGCCGCAGCCAGGGCCTTTGCCTTGGCGTCCACGGCCAGGGTGGCCGACTCCGTGATGGATCCGATGCGTCGGGAGATGCGGCTGGTCATGACCGCATCATGGCAGGGGAGCCGACGTCGGTCGCCTCGACTCCGGCCCGTACACTCGTGGGGCTGTACACGTGGGCGTCAGCCTGCCTTCAGGCAGACGTTCGAAGGGCTGTAGCTCAATTGGTAGAGCACCGGTCTCCAAAACCGGCGG
>CAZBWA010000099.1:0-4390 GCA_964495555.1 uncultured Bifidobacteriaceae bacterium
CCTCATGTCCGGTGAAGTCCATGTGATCTCCCTAGATCGATTCGGCGAAGGCGCGCACCGGCGCCAGGCTCGCGTTGACGGATGCGACGGTGGGCACGACGGTCGATGTCTGAGCAACGATCACCTGCACGCCTCCGTCGAGGGTGCCCAGGGTCGCGCTCGTCGCCCGGAGGTGACCGATCACGCGGATCAGGCCCAGGGCTGCGGCTGCAATGATCAGCGCCCCGAGAATCAGTGTGATGACTGCGTCTACTGGCATGTCTCCTCCTAGCCCAGCAACTTCGATACGGGACCCGCGTAGCGCACTGCTCCGTTGGCCACTTCCTTGATCACAACGTCGGTCTTGCCGAGTAGTTCCGGTGTGTTGTGCAATTCCCCGATCAGTGCGACTCCACCGGCCAAGGTGTCATCGGCCGCCCCACGGATGCGCTCCAATGCGGCGAGCAACCTGTTGAGCAGTGCCACGAGCACCGGCACGATCACGATCAGGAGGACCAGATTCCCTATCGCCCACAGACTCATCTCAATACCTCCTAGCGGCTCGGGGCCGGTGTGTAGGGCAGGAAGAAGCGTGCGAAGACGCGCTTGGCGGCACGTGCGAAGGCGGTGAGGCCGATGGCCAGGCCGCTGGCCGCCTTCGGTGCGCCCACGGCCATCGGGTCCCGGCCCTCGGCGATGGCGGTCATCCGCATCTTCATCGAGCCCGCGGTCTGGTTGATGAGAACCCCGGTCACGTCCTGGACCAGGCCGCGTCCGTACTGCGCGGCCGCACCCGAGATCGCCAGTTCCATCGCCAGGTTCACCCGCGTGGATCCACCGAGCGGCTGCAGGGTCACATTGAGCAGCGCGTTCGCCGCGCCTCGGCCCTTCTTGTCCGCGCCCGCGGCATCGAGGACGAGCGCCTTGCGTGCGTCATCCCGGCTGGTGATCTTGACGACGCCGGCGAACTCGAGTTTCACCGGTCCGGCCGAGATGGTCACGTCACCCTGGTACTCGTCCTCGCCGACCTGGTCGCGCAGATCCGCACCGGGGATACAGGCCGCCACCAGGGGTATGTCGTCGAAGAACTTCCATACCTGATCGACCGGCTGGTCGATGTCGAACGTCTGGGTGATCAGCATGGAACCTCCTGGTGGATGAATGACTCGGGGTCCTTCTCGAACGCGACTCGGCACCCCATGGCACAGAAGTAATACGTCGTCCCCTGGTATGCGTAGGGGCGATTGGCGGGGACGGCCGCGACGGTCATGCCACACACCAGGTCGATCACCTGGGCGGGCTCGGCGAGGGGAAGCAGGGTCGGCCGCGACGCGAATGCCCCGGAGGCCCGCAGTTGCACGAGCTCCGCGAGGATCGCCACGGCGATCTCCCGGTGCGTGGTGTGGCCGAGATCGAGTCCGATCGGGACGCGCACGCCGGCGATGCGCTCGGCTGGCACGCCTCGATCGGCGAGGAAGCCGAGCACTGCCTCCCCGCGCTTGCGCGAGGCGACCAGCCCGATGAAGGCCGGGTTACCGGCGACCGCCGCCTCGACGGCTTCTTCATCGCCATGGCCTTGGGTCGCCACCACGACGACGCTCGAGGGGTTCACTGCAGCAGCAGTGAAGTCAGACCCATCGAGGATCTCCCCACGCCAGCCGATGTCACGGACAAGGTCGAGCAACGTCATCGCCATCGGGGATCGCCCGACGATGATGACCTCCGGCGCGGCCAGAACCGGCTCGACGAAGAGCTGGAGGGCACCCTCGCTCTGACACGACATGGGCACCGTGACGACACCGGCCGGGACGTGCATCCCCTCGAAGTCCTTGGGCTGTCCCAACCAGATCAGCGACGGAACCCCCGCCTCGATGACGCGCGTGGCCTCGCGCACCACCACCGGCTCGGCGCAGGCGCCGCCGATCCAGCCGTGCAGCGTGCCGTCGGAGGTGATGATCGCCCGGGATCCGTGCTGGCCCGACGACGGCGGCTTGCGCCACACCACGGTGGCCATCGCGAAGGACTGTCCGGAGCGCGCGAGTTCCACCGCGAGCTCCATGACGTCCACGCCGTCGGTCGAGGACACCTAGTCGACCTTCACCGGAGGCATGCCCGAGACGTCCTTGCCGGTCTTCAGCGCCTCGTAGACGCGGTTGGGCATCAGCGGCATATCCACGTTGCGGACTCCCGTGTGCTCGATCGCGTTCATCACGGCGTTGACGAAGGCGGCGGGACCACCCACGGTCGCGCACTCGCCGATGCCCTTGGCACCGATCGGGTGATGCGGGCACGGGGTGACGACCTCGTGCAATTCGAAGCCCGGCGTCTCCCAGGCGGTGGGTAGCAGGTAGTCCATGTAGTTCGAGCCGATGCAGTTCCCCTCCTCGTCGAAGGTGATGTACTGCATGTTCGCCATGGCGTAGGCCTCCGTGAGACCACCCATGATCTGGCCCTCGACCACCATCGGGTTGATGCGCACCCCGCAGTCGTCGACCGCCACGAACTTGAGCACGTCCCAGACTCCGGTGACCGGGTCCACCTCCACCTTGCAGATGTAGGCAGCGAAGGGCCACGTCAGGTTCGGCGGGTCGTAGTAGGCGTTGTTCTCCAGTCCGGGCTCCATGCCGTCGGGCACGTTGCTGTACGCCGCGAGGGCGCAATCCTGGATCGTGACGCCACGCTCGGGATTGCCCCGGACGTAGAAGCGCCCCAACTCCCACTCGATGTCCTCTTCGGACACCTCGAGCAGGTGCGCGGCGATCTTGCGCGCCTTCGCACGGATCTTGCGCGACACCATCGCCACGGCGGCTCCCGCCACCGGGGTGGAGCGGGACGCGTACGTACCCATGCCGAACGGCGCGGTGTCGGTATCGCCTTCCTCGACGACGACGTCGTCGGCGGGGATGCCGAGTTCGTGGGCGACGATCTGGGCCCATGTGGTCTCGTGCCCCTGGCCCTGGGTCTTGGCACCCGTGCGCAGGATCGCCTTGCCGGTCATGTGGACGCGCAACTCCGCGGAGTCGAACATCTTGATGCCGATGATGTCGTACTCGCGGCTGTTGCCCGCGCCGAGCGGCTCGGTCATCGTCGAGATACCGAGGCCCAGCAACTTTCCGCGCTTGCGCGCCTCCTCCTGCTCGGCCTTGAAGTTCTGGTAACCGATCGCCTCGAGACCGAGGTCCAGACACTTCTTGTACTGACCAGAGTCGGTGAGGAACCCGAAGGCCGTGCGGTACGGGAACATGTCATCCTTGACGAGGTTCACGCGGCGGAAGTCCGCCTGATCCATTCCGAGGTCGTTCGCGGCGTTGTGGATCATGCGCTCCTGGAAGAACATGGCCTCGGTCACGCGGAACGAACACCGATAGGCGACACCACCGGGGGCTTTGTTGGTGTACCACCCCTCGCTCGTGAGATGTGCCGCGGGAACGTCGTAACAGGCGAATGCGGAGTGCATCAGGCCGATCTTGAACTTCGTCGGCTGTGCGTCGGAGAAGAAGGCACCGTGATCGGAGATGGTGTGCATACGCATCCCGAGGATCTTCCCGTCCTTGCGCATCGCGATCTCACCCTTGAGGTAGACGTCGCGACCGAAGCCAGTGGAGATGAGGTTGCCGGACTTGTCCTCGATCCACTTCACCGGACGCTCGGTGAGGATGGACGCCAGGATCGAGACCACGTAGCCCGGGTAGATCGGCACCTTGTTTCCGAAACCGCCACCGAGGTCCGGGGAGACGATGCGGATCATGTGCTCGGGCAACTCCGCCACCATCGCAACGGCGGCACGGATGATGTGCGGCGCCTGCGTGGTCATGTACACCGTCAACTTGCCCGTCGCTCGGTCGAAGTCGGCGATCGAGCCGCACGGCTCGAGGGGGGAGGGATGCGAGCGCGGGTAGTGCAGCTCCGTCGTCGAAATGACGTCCGCCTCGGCGAAAGCACGATCGGTCGCAGCCTTGTCGCCGATCTCCCAGTCGAAGACCTTGTTGGTCGGCTGGTTCTCCTTGTCGTCGCGGATGAGCGGAGCATTCGGCTCCGCCGCCTGGAATGGGTTGACGATGGGCGGAAGTTGCTCGTACTCGACGACGATCTTGGAACACGCATCCTTGGCGATGTAGGGATCGTCCGCCACGACGGCAGCGACCTCCTGCCCCTGGAACCGGACCTTGTCCGTGGCGAGCACCGCCTGGGTGTCGTAGGACAGGGTGGGCATCCACGCCAGATTGCGGGCCGCCATGGTTTCGCCGGTCAGGACCATGCGGACGCCGGGCACCTCCCACGCTGCCGAGGTGTCGATCGACTTGATGCGTGCGTGGGCAACGGGGCTGCGCAGGATCTCCATGTGGAGCATGCCGGGCAGCACGATGTCGTCGACGTAGCGGCCCTTGCCGCGGATGAAGCGGTTGTCCTC
>CAZBWA010000100.1:0-4373 GCA_964495555.1 uncultured Bifidobacteriaceae bacterium
CACTGGCCGGACACCTCGACATCGTCGCCGACGACGAGTGGGATCCGCGCCTGGCTCCGGCGGCCTTCGTGGTGATCCACCGCGACGCCGCGGGCGCGGTCGTCGGGATCGAGCGATACCCGGCCCCCAGCCGGGACTGACCCCAAGCGTTCACCTCGCGTTCACCTTTCGTTCATCCAGCCCACGCTCATTCGTCACCGCGCCTTCCTAGGTTCATGCGGAGTTCACCGTGGAGGGTCCCTGAAACGCCTGTTGGCCGTCGCCCTGGCCGTCATCGGCCTCGCTGGCTGCGCGCCCGCCCCACCGCCTGTCACCATCCCGGTCCCCGAGGACCTGACGTGCGCCTCCGGCTCGCTCAAGGCGGCCGGCTCCACCGCGCAGGCGAACGCGATCACGGATTGGATCGTGATCTACCAAACGGGCTGCCCCGAGGCGACCATCGACTACCAGGCGGTCGGATCCGGTGCGGGGATCGAGCAATTCATCGCGGGTCAGACATCCTTCGCCGGCACGGACTCGGCCGCGGACGAGGAAGAGCGCGCGGCGGCGAGTGAGCGCTGCGGCACGGGGACGGCCGTCAATGTCCCGCTCGTCGGTGGCGGAATCGGCGTCGTCTACCACCTGGAAGGGATCGACGAACTCGTCCTCGATCCCCCGACCGTCGCCCGGATCTTCGCCAACGAGATCACGCGCTGGAACGATCCCGCGATCGCCGCGCTGAATCCCGACGTGACGCTGCCCGATGTCGCCATCGCTCAATTCCACCGCTCGGACGCGAGCGGAACCACGGCGAACTTCACCGGGTACCTCTCCGAGGCGGCTCCCGAAGCGTGGCCCTTCGAGCCCGGCAAGGAGTGGATCGCACCCGGAGGCCAGGGGGCGAAGGGGTCGGATCAGGTCATCGCATCCGTCGACGTGACAGCGAATTCCATCGGTTACGTCGACCTCTCCTACGTCGACGTCGCGGTGAATGCGCGCGGAGCGCTCCTCGAGACCGGTTCCGGTCCGGTAGCCCCCACTCCGACGAATGCGAGCGCGATGATCGCGGCAGCGGAGATCGTGGGCGAAGACGGCAACATCGAGTTGGAGTTCGACTACGCGAATCCTCCAGCAGGTGCGTACCCCATCGTCCTGGTGACCTACGAGTTGGTGTGCGCCTCCGGTCTCCCTGAATCCTTCAACCCCGCATTGGTCGCATCGTTCCTCACCTACGCCGCGTCGGATGCCGGTCAGGCGGCCCTGGAAGCGGGTGGCTACGCACCGATCACCGGGGACCTCCTCGCGTCCGTGCGCGACGTCATCGCGGGGATGACGCCATGACCGCGATCCTCTCCGGACGGGCGGTGCGTCCCGGTGACCGGATCTTCAGCGGTCTGTCCCTTGCCGCGGGAGTCCTCGTCCTCGTCGTGATGGCCGCCATCGCAGTGTTCCTGATCTGGAAGGCGATCCCATCCCTGTCGGCGGACAGCGCCAACTTCCTCACCGAACAACAGTGGCTGCCCGACCGCGATCCACCCGTGTTCGGCATCGCGGTACTCGCGTTCGGAACAGTGATGACATCCATCATCGCCATGGGGATCGCCGTCCCGATCGGCTTCGGAGTGGCGCTCTTCATCGCCTTCTACGGTCATCGGCGGGTGTCGACGGTCCTGGGGTTCACCGTGGACCTCCTCGCCGCGGTCCCTTCCATCATCTTCGGTCTGTGGGGCCTCTACTACTTCATGCCACGTGTAGTCCCCTTCGCCGAGTGGTTGAGCACCTACCTCGGCTGGCTCCCCCTGTTCGCCAATGACCTCGAGATCTACACGAAGAGCATCCTGATGGCCGGCCTCGTCCTCGCCATCATGGTCCTCCCCACCGTCTCCGCGATCAGTCGCGAGGTGTTCCTCCAGGTTCCGCGGTCGCAGACCGAGGCAGCCCTGGCACTCGGTGCGACACGCTGGGAGATGATCCGCATGTCGGTCGTCCCCTTCAGCCGACCGGGAATGGTCTCGGCCGCCATGCTCGGGCTGGGACGGGCGCTCGGCGAGACGATCGCCGTGGCGTTGCTCCTCTCCGCGATCTTCGAGATCAACTGGGCCATCACCGAGCCCGGTGGCAACACATTCGCGGCGAACATCGCCCTGAAATGGGGTGAGGCTGCGGACATCGGTCGGTCGGCGTTGATCGCGGCGGGACTCGTGCTCTTCGTGATCACGCTGGCGGTCAACATGATCGCGCGCTGGATCATCGCGCGGCAGCAGGAGTACTCATGACCGCGCTTCCGATCCTGACCGGGCGCCGTCTTCCCCGGTGGTCCACACCGATGGTGGCCACCGTCGCCGTGGTCCTCGGACTCCTCCTGCAGTTCGGAGGCATCAGCCTGCTGGGGCTCGCACCCGCCGTCGTCGCCGCGCTCACCTTCATCATCGCCCGATCGGCATGGTCGTGGGTGATCGAGGGAAGACGCCATGCAACCGATCGACTCATGGGCTCCCTGATCACCGGGGCGCTCCTGCTGGCCCTCGTCCCCCTCGTCTGGATCCTGCTCACCGTCGCAGTGCGTGGCTACGCCGTCATGAACGTCGAGTTCCTGACCGGCACGATGCGCAACATCGGTCCCCGGATCGAAGGTGGCGGTATCGGTCATGCCTTCGTCGGAACCTTGCAGCAGGTCGGTATCGCGGCGCTGATCTCCATCCCCGTCGGCATCCTGACGGCGATCCAACTCGTCGAATACGGCCGGGGCCACGTCCTGACGCGATGGATCAGCTTCTTCGTAGACGTCATGACCGGCGTGCCCTCGATCGTGGCAGGCCTGTTCATCTACACCGCGGTGATCCTCACCCTCGGTTTCTCGCAATCGGGGTTCGCGGCCGGCCTGGCACTGACCATCCTGATGATTCCGGTCGTGGTGCGCTCCACCGAGGAGATGCTGCGCATCGTGCCCAACTCGCTGCGTGAAGGTGCCCTGGCCCTGGGCATCCCCAAATGGCGCGTGATCATCTTCGTGGTGCTTCCCACCGCGATCTCCGGGATCATCACGGGTGCGATGCTGGCGATCGCTCGTGTCGCCGGCGAGACTGCGCCGTTGCTGCTCACCACATTCCTAGCACAGGACGTGAACTTCAACGCCTTCGACGGCTCCCAGACCGCGCTCCCCACCTTCATCTGGGATCAGATCTCGCGTGGCACCGCCCCGGCGATCGACCGGGCGTGGGGCGGGGCCTACGCACTCATCCTGTTCGTCTTGATCCTCTACGCCGCCGCGCGCGTCATCGCGGCGGTCTTCGCGCCGGCCCGAGAGTAGGGAAAGAAGTGAGCAAACGAATCGACCTGGTCGATCTGGACATCTACTACGGGGACTTCCTCGCGGTCGAGGGAGTCACCCTCACGGTGAGCCCACGCGCCGTGACGTCCTTCATCGGTCCGTCGGGCTGCGGGAAGTCCAGCGTCCTGCGCAGCATCAACCGGATGCATGAACTGGTGCCCGGTGCCTACGTCACCGGCGAGGTTCTCCTCGACGACGAGGACGTCTATGGACCGAATGTGGATCCCGTGCTCGTCCGGCGCACGATCGGCATGGTCTTCCAGCGCCCCAACCCGTTCCCCACCATGTCGATCTACGACAACGTGGTGGCGGGTCTGCGGCTCAATAAGCGTCGTCGTCGTTCGGCTGAGCTCGACGAGGTCGTGGAACGCTCGCTGCGCGGCGCAAACCTCTGGTCGGAGGTCAAGGACCGGCTCGATAAGCCGGGAGCGGGACTCTCGGGCGGTCAGCAGCAGCGACTGTGCATCGCCCGCGCTATCGCCATCGAGCCCGAGGTCCTCCTCATGGACGAACCCTGCTCGGCCCTCGACCCCATCTCGACCCTGGCTATTGAGGACCTGATCCAGGAGCTCAAGGACACCTTCACGATCGTGATCGTGACGCACAACATGCAGCAGGCGGCGCGGGTGTCCAGCACGACCGCGTTCTTCAACGTGTCCGCCGTCGGGGAGCCGGGCCGATTGATCGAGATCGGGGAGACGTCGCAGATCTTCTCGAATCCCCGCGTCAAGGAGACCGAGGACTACGTCTCAGGACGCTTCGGCTGAGCGCACGTCCACGTAGACCGTGGTCTTCACCTGCTTCCCCGATGGACGCGAGACCACGAGGCGTACGGCGCAGAGTCCCGGTGCCCTCATGCGCACCCGCACACCGTCCACGCTGCAGATGCGACGCGACGAAGGTGCGACGCGCACACGCACTCCCTCTCTCGTCGCGCGGGGCACTCCCGCCCAGGCGAGGAGTTGCGCATCCTTGACGCGCGTTCCGGGAGACGTCACGCCATCGACGGGAAGGACCTCCACCGGTGCGGACGCGGCACTCGTCCCGACGGCATTGCTCGCGG
>CAZBWA010000101.1:0-4135 GCA_964495555.1 uncultured Bifidobacteriaceae bacterium
GTGGCAAACGTCGTCCGGCAGTCACTGATGCCGTAGGGGAGGATCAGCGTGCCCTTGTGCACCATGCCGCCGCAGGAATAGAGCACGTTGGGGACATAGCCGTTGCGCTCCTCCTCGGTGGGCGACAGGAGCGGGCCCGGATACGTCCCGAGTACGACAGTGGGGTCATCCCTGTCGAGGAGCATCGCCCCGATCGCATACTCCCTCATGGGTCCGGCGCCGTGGGTGAGCACGAGCCACCCGGCCCCCGTCTCGATGGGCGAGCCGCAGTTGCCCACATGGATGAGTTCCCAGGGTTCGGATGAGGCGTGGAAGGTCTCGCCCTCGTTCCAGTGGTAGCCATCATCGGAGTAGGCGATCGAATTCGACTCTCGGTCCCAGCGCGACAGGGCGCAATAGCGGCCATCGATCTTGCGGGGGAAGAAGGCCACTCCTTTGTTGAGCACCGCCTTGCCCGTGAGAGGCATGCTCGAGAAGGTGCGGAAGTCGTCCGTCTCGAGGAGCCGTGAGACGACTCCGGTGCCGTCGAATCCGGTGTAGGTGGCGCGATAGAACTGCGATCCGTCGTCATCGGTGAAGAGGACGAAGCGTGCATCCTCAAGGCCGCGCCGCTCATCGCTGGCCGTCGGCCACAGCACGCGCTCCGTGATGGTCGTGTCCTCCGGGAAGTCGACCTCGTAGCTGCTTCGGGTCAACTCCTGCAGATGATGGTGAATGGCCTCGTGATGCGGCAACGTTCCCGTGGAGACCGTGAGCTGGCTGAGCGTCGCGGTGAGTTCCTCGGGAGTGAACTTGTCCGGCAGCATCCCGAGGATGAACTCCAGGTCAGCGGTATCGATACCGGCATTGATCGCTGATTGCAGCACGAGTCGATTGCGCAGCACCGTGTATCGAGTGGCGCGGGTCGTGGCGAAGACCGACGCGGGATCGACGATGATCGAGGCATCGGGGCCGATCATCCCCGTGCGGAAGATGAGAGTGGACATGTGTCCCTCGCCGACCGCGCGGATGCTCATGACGAAGCGCACATAGCCGTGCGGCACGCCGGTCTGGTCCGGGTGGCGGACGATGGACGGATTGAAGTAGGCCGTCGACTCGAAGGCGTACTCCTGGGTCAGGAGGGCGCCGATGAGGTGCCTCCGGTCAGGAGTGAGATTCGACTGGTCATCGATGAGGCTGGCCACCGCGGAGAAGTGGGTTTCCCAGTGGTCTTCGAGATCACGATGCCGAGTCGAATAGCGATGCAGCGTGTCCTTCAGCGCTGTTTCCACCTGGTCGTCCGACAACCGCTCCACTCGAGTGATGAGCTCGCGAGCACGAGACGTGCCTCGGATGAGTTCCTCCTCGCCGGGGATGAAGAGGCGGCAGAGGACTCGATTGGGATTGCCGACGAGGTCGATCTCGGTCCGCTGGACCAGCGCCATCACAGCTCGCCGCGGTAGGAAAGGACCTGCTGGATGGATGACAAAAACGCGATGGTCGACTCGGCGCCGCGATTGCCATTGAATCCGTCCTCGGTCAGGCCGTCAAAACCGCCGCCCGACAGGGGATCGTGCATCCAGATGCCATTGTCGTTTTCACCGATGAACCACAGGGCACCCTGGCGTGCCGCCAGCAGCCATGCGGGATCCTGCGTCACGTCGTAGGCAGCGATACAGGCATCGACCAGGGTGGCGACCTCGATCGGCTGCTGGTCGAAGCCAGGGAGGGGCTCAGGGGGTGCCCAGCCGCCAGCAGGGATGACCGACAGGTGACCATCGCGGAACTGCAGGGCCAGCAGCCACTCCAGCAGATCCAGTCCTCGGCGAAGCAGGGCGTCGTCGCCGGAGTACTGGCCACCGAGGATCAGGACATGTGGCACGACGGCATTGGCATAGGTGAGTCGTCGCTCCGGCCACGGCCAGGTGTGACGTCCGTCAGGAGGGATGAGGCGCACGGCGTCCTCGAGTAGTGAAGCCGCGGGCGAGAAGTCCGGGGTGACGCGCAAGATCTCGCCCGCCCCGAGGGCAGCAAAGGCCATCGACCGCAGGAAGGGACTGCGCTGGCGGGCGGAGCGAATGAAGCCAGTCGTGGCGCGCGCGGCCCGCTCGGGGTGGGGACTGCGCGCAGCGGTCGTGCCCCACGCCCAGAGTGCACGACCCCAGTGATCGCGCGTATCTGCCTCCCCGAACCACGAGCCGCGAACATCGCACCGGTTGATCACGCGCCCTTCCTCGTCCTGTGCCTCGGCGAGGAAGTCGAGGCAGACGGAGGCCAACATGTCGAGTTCCTCCGGCTGGGGATCGAGGCGTTCGACGACGATGAGGGCTCGCGCGACATCGTCGACGCAGTAGCCGTGCTCCACGCGGGGGACACCACCCAGGCAGTGCTCGAAGACGCCGCGATCATCGGAGATCGAGAGCAGGTGTTGGAAGTTCATGACGAGACTAGGAGATGGCACGGAGTAGTCCGAGGGGCTCGGATGCGACAAGGTCCGCCAAGCGGTGCGTGCGGGCCTGCCCGCGCCACAACTCCTCCGCAAGGTCCAGATAAGACTCAGCCACCCTGTCCCACAGGAATCCCTGGCTCAGGGCGCGCGAGAGGGCACGCATCTCGCTGGCGCTGGCCGGGTCGTCGATGATCGCGCGGAAGGCGTCGGCGATGCCCTCCGGGTCGCTGTGATCCACCAGGAATCCCGTTCCGGAGCCCAACAGTTCCTCGGCATGCGGGAAGCGCGTGGCGATGACCGGACCCCCGGCAACAACGGCCTCCACCAGAACGCCCGAGCAGATCTGCACCCGCGACTCGTAGGGAAGCAGGTATGCCGTGGCCGTGCCGATGACCTCGGTGAGAAGGTCCGTGGTGAGGTAGGAGTCGAGGAATGCCACGCGGTCGCCGACACCCAGGTCATTGGCCAATTCCATGAGACCTCGTCGATAGCGCTCACCCTCGTGTGCCTTGACCTTGGGGTGCGTCGCACCCAGGACGATGTACTCAGGGGTCGGCGCCACGTCAGCAAGCAGCGAGATGGCGCGAATACCCCATTCGATCCCCTTGCCTTCGCTCAGCAGGCCCCACGTCAGCAGGCGCGGGCGCTCAGTCATGGACGGCAGCGAACGCGCTCGCCCCATGTCGGGAGCCCCATGGGGAATGACTCGAACAGAGTGTGGCCGTACCGAGTACGCGGAGCGCAGCACTCGATCGGCGGAGTGGGACAGGACGACGGTGGCATCGGATCCGTCCAGCAGCGTCTGCAGATTCCGTCGCTGCCCGGGTGTGGGGTCAGGGGGCACCGTATGCAGCACGGTGATGACCGGTGCATCGATCTCTGAGAGCAGGGTTACCGCGTCTGCGCCGTCGGGACCCGCGTAGATGCCGAACTCGTGCTGCAGCACCACGACCTGGTACTCGCTGAGCACCTGAGCGGTCGCAGGCAGGTCGTGCGGGCCCCGATGAACGTGGCGGATCCCGTCCGTGGTGTCCGCGCCGAGAGCGACGACGTCGATATCGGCACCGGCGGTGACCATCGCATCTCCGAGGGACCGGGCGAAGGTCGCGATACCGCACCGTGTGGGCGGATACGTGCTCACCATGGCGATCCTCGGCAGCATGCGCAGGCTCCTCTCGGGATGGCAGCGCACGTGCGACGCTGCGGTGAGTCCTCATCGTGATCTGCGGACGGGGCGGACACTCCCCATGAGCCATTCGCTCCGCGGTCATTGACCGGGTATCCGGGTGATGGCCGTCCTTGCCGGGCCCGCCTCATGCGGGGGTGGGACGCTGGTGCGGATGAAGTGAGGTGATGTGATGCGCATGTCGCGCCTGCTGTTGGTGTCGGGCTTCCTGGCAACCGCCGCTGTTGCTCCCGTGGCCTTCGTCATTGCGCAGGTGCAGCGGCGCCCCACCGGTGATGTGCAGGACTATCTCGCCGGGTCACCGGCGGCCCAGGCGCCCATGGTGTGCCTGGGTGCCAGCATCGTTCGGGGACGCGCGTCGGTTGACTTCGTTCAGATGCTGCGTGAGCGATTGCCGGAGCGCACGTTCGTCAATGCCGGCGTCAACGGCAACACGGTGTGGGAGGTCCTCCAGCGAGTGGATGACGTGCTCGCCTGCGAGCCGGCAGAGGTGATGATCCTGGTTGGCACGAACGACGTGC
>CAZBWA010000102.1:0-4039 GCA_964495555.1 uncultured Bifidobacteriaceae bacterium
CTGAGAACACCGACATCCTCGGCTGGGGTGTCGAGACGGTGGGCACGGATGCTGGTGGCGCCTTCGCCTTCGATCCGCCGTTCCCGTGTCACGCGATGTTCATGGGTGCGAACAAGTACGGCCTGACCCAACTGCGCAACCTGGACAAGTTGCCGACAACCGGTGCGGTCGTGATTGCGGCACCGCTGCCGATCGTCAACGGGTCGGGCAGCCCCTGCCGCGTGCTCGCACTCGTCGCGGGCTAGTTCCCGAGCAGTCTCGACGCCACCTGGTAGCCCGAGCCTCCCCCGAGGCCGGGACCCGGGTGCGTCGATGCTCCGATCTGCCAGAGGCCGTCGATCCCGGTGCTGTGTCCGGTCGCGGTGGCCAGCGGGCGCCACAGTGCGTACTGGTCGACGCGACAATCGCCCGCGTAGGGGTCGCCACCGACGAGGTTGACGTTCATCGCCTCCAGATCGGCGGGGCCGATGGTGAATTGCGCGATCGCGGCACTGCGGATGTTGGTGATGTGCTTCTCCAGGATGCCGATCACGCGATCGGCGTAGGCGTCGCGGAGTCTCGGAGTCCACGTCCCATCGCGTGGATCGATCTCCCCGGCGAGGTCGCCGAGCACATGACGCGGGTTCTCCTGTAACTGAATCCAGAGAAGACCGTGTCCGTCCGGGACCCGTGAGGGATCGACAGTGGCGGGTTGACCCACGACGATCGTCGGGCGTCGGGGCAGGTATCCGCGATTGGCAGCGTTCACAGACTCCGATAGGGAATCCATCCCGTCGAGGATGTGGATCAGCGCGGTGTCGGCCATGCGCGGATCGCCCGCCCACCGAGGTGGCTCGCGCAGCGCGATGTGGATCTGGAATCCGGCACGGCCGAAGCGGAAGCGTTCGGCCGCTGCCCTCCGCTGGGCATCGGCCTCCGGTGCCAGGGTGCCGTACAGCGCGGGGGGTGTGACCGATGCGAGAACTGCCCGGCGCGCACCGATCGAGGTTCCGTCGGCGAGGGCCACTCCCGTGGCGCGATTGCCCTGCACCGTCACCTTCACTACCTCGGCATTGCACAGCACGGTGCCGCCGTTGTCTTCGATGAGGGAGACGAGTGCGTTCACCAGGCTGCGTCCACCGCCGACGGGAACTGGCATGCCGCCCATCGCAATCGCAGCGCCGATGACCGTGGTGATGAACGCGCTACCCGCATCGTCGGGACCGAGTCCGTTGTGGAGCGCCCACGGTGCAAGCAATGCGCGCGCCACGGGGGATCGGAAGGTGCGCTCGGCCCAGGGTGCAGCGGGTTCGAGGAGATCGGCACCGCTGGCCATCAAGCCCTGACGGCCGAGTTGGCGGTAGGCCTTCCAGCCGAACTTCCACGCGGAACGACGCCAGAAATCCGTACCGAGCAATCCGAATGCGAGGTCGGCTTTACTGCCGAAGTCGGCCATCAGCGCATTCCAGGAGTCGAGATCGCCCAACTCCGACATCTGTGCCGCAGTGATCTCCGGATTCGACGAGAGCACCGCACTCCCGTCGGCGCACACGACGCCCGTCGGCAGTTCCGTGTTGCGGTACTCCAGTCCCCGGGCGGCGAGATCGGCGGCAAGATCCGCGTACGCGGGGCCGCCGACGAAGAGGGGATGCCAGCTGGAGAGCAGCTCGATCGTGAACCCGGGAACGTGCTCGGTCGAAGTCCAGATCGCACCACCCGGATGGGGGTTGCGCTCGCAGAGGGTCACAGCCCAGCCCCGACGGGCGAGCATTGCTCCCGCGACGAGGGCATTGATCCCTGATCCGATGATCACCGCGTCGCGCTGGTCCATACCCACCTCCGGGCACACCGTATATCGCGGGCGTGTCGGTCGTCAGTTCTCCATATGATCCGGGAATGCAGCCGGACGTCATCGTCATCGGGGCCGGAGTCAACGGCCTGTCCGCCGCGGCACTCCTTGCCGCCAAGGGCCGGAAGGTACTCGTGCTGGAGACCAATCCGGTCCCCGGTGGTGCGGTGCAGACCGCGGAGGTCACCATCCCCGGCTTCCGACACGACCTGTTCGCGATGAACCTGGGCCTCTTCGCCGGTGGACCGATCAACGCTGCGCTCGGCGAGCGCCTCGCCGCCCACGGATTCGCCCTCGTTCCGTCGGACAAGCCGTTCTGCTCCGTCTTCCCCGACGGGACCATGCTCGGGGTGGAGGCCGATGTTGCGCGCACCGTCGCGAACCTCGCGGCGGTCGCTCCCGAGGACGTCGAGTCGTGGCAGCGCCTCACCGCGTATCTGGGGGAGGTGGCACCAACCCTCATCGGCGTGCTGGGTGCGGAGATGCCCTCACGGTCACTGGCCACGACACTGTGGAAGGCGCGCAGGCAATTCGGCACGACGGGTGTGCTCGAGATCGCACGGTTGGCCCTCGCCTCGACGCGGGCCTTCACCGAGGAGAACTTCCGCTCGCCCAAGACCCGCGCTCTCATGGCCTCGTGGGGGATGCACCTGGACTTCGCCCCCGATCTCTCGGGTGGTGCGCTCTTCTCCTTCCTGGAGACCATCGGCGGCCAGATGTTCGGAATGGTGATCGGTCAGGGTGGCGCTGACACGATGATCAACGCCCTCGTCGGTGTCATCGAGGAGAGTGGCGGGCGCGTGGTCTGCAACGAGCGCGTTACCAGCATCATCGTCGAGAGTGGTCGCGCCGTGGGTGTCCGGACGGCGAGCGGCATGGAGCACCGCGCATCGCGTGCGGTGATCGCGAATGTGAATCCGAGGCTGATCCCAGCGATGTTGCCGGAGGACCAGCGCACTCGACCGGACGTCGCACGCGCGGAGGAGTTCCGCCCCGGCCTGGCCACGATGATGATCCACCTCGCACTCGATGATCTACCCGCGTGGACTGCTTCCGGTGCCCGAGAGTTCAACTACGTGCACATCGGTCCCTACCTCGACGACATGGCGATGACCTACACACAGGCTGCTGCGGGTCTGCTCCCCGATTCACCGACACTCGTCGTGGGGCAGCCCACGGTGTCCGACCCGAGTCGCGCGCCCGAGGGGAAGCACGTCCTCTGGGTGCAGGTACGTGTATTGCCCCTCGAGCCGCGTGAGGGATCCTGGGATGTCATCGGAGAGGCGTACGCCGATCGTGTGATCGACAAGATCGAGCAGTACGCCCCCGGTCTGCGCTCGCGCATTCTGGGGCGGAAGGTACTGACGCCGACGGACCTGCAGCGGGCCAATGCCAACCTCGTCCTCGGGGATTCCCTCGGGGGAAGCCACCACCCGGCCCAGTTCTTCTTCCTCCGTCCGGTTCCCGGATGGTGGCGTCATCGAACCCCGGTGGATCACCTCTATATATGCGGTGCAGGGACATGGCCGGGCGGTGGTGTGGGCGGCGGCTCGGGTGCCCTCGTCGCGGCCGCTGTCGGCTAGCGGAACCTGCCGAAGTCCGGGGGACGCTTCTCGATGAAGGCGGCCCCGCCCTCCTGGGCCTCCGGCGTGTCGATGTAGAGGTCGAGGACGTCGAAGGCCAGCGACTGAATCCCGACGATGTGGTCGGTGTCCGCGTTGAACGAGTGCTTGAGCGTCTTGAGCGCCGTGGGGGACAGCGCACAGGCCTTGCGCGCCCATTCCAGTGCGAGGGGCATCAGCTCAGATGGTTCGACGACGCGATTAACCAGACCCCAGCGCTCGGCGGTGGCCGCGTCGTATTGATCGCAGAAGAACCAGATCTCGCGTGCCCGCTTCTCTCCGACCACGCGTGCGAGGTAGGCGGTGCCGAATCCCGCATCGAAGCTGCCGACGCGTGGGCCGACTTGGCCGAAGCGCGCGGTGGAGGATGCGAGCGAGACATCGCAGAGCACATGGAGCACGTGCCCACCGCCGATCGCGAAACCGTTCACGGCTGCGATGACCGGCTTGGGCACTTCGCGGATGAGCCGGTGCAGGCGTTCGATTTCGAACATGCCCATCTCGGTCTCCCCGTAACCACCTGTGGCCGCACGTTCCTTCTGGTCCCCGCCACTGCAGAAGGCCTTCTCCCCGGCGCCGGTCAGGATGA
>CAZBWA010000103.1:0-4020 GCA_964495555.1 uncultured Bifidobacteriaceae bacterium
TGGACCAGGAAGCCGCCCACGACGCTGGCCAGGCCGATGAAATGCAGGACGACGATCAGGTTGTAGACGAAGGTCATCGAGGCTCCTAGTCCGGGACCTCCAGGCTAGCGTCCGCATGCGCCGATCCAGGGGCGTTGCTACCCTCAAGGCGCGTCGAGGAGGTGCCCATGTCCCAGGAGAGCGAGAACGCGGGAGAGGTCCTGCGCGCCATCTGGCAGCAGGCCGACGGCCAGCCGGAGCTCGATGCCGAGTGCAGCCCTACCAAGGCCTGCCGCAACATGAAGGACGTCGGTTTCGACGGTTTCGGTGAGGACGGCGTGGACGTCGCCACCGCCTGGCGCAACAAATTGGCCCGTGAGGGCAAGCTCGGCGGCAGCTCGCTCGCCGACCTCGTCTTCGGCAACTGACATGGACGTCGCATCGCTCACGGAGGATCTCCGTGCCCGCGGCTACATCGCCGACCGAGGCCTGGCCACCTCCCTTTTCCTGGCCTTGCAGTTGGGCAAGCCCCTGCTGCTCGAGGGCGAGGTGGGCGTGGGCAAGACCGAGCTCGCACGTACCGTCGCCGAGATGCTCGGCCGCGACCTCATCCGACTGCAGTGTTACGAGGGAATCGACATCCACCACGCGCTCTACGAGTGGGACTATGCACGCCAGATGCTCTTCGTGCGCTCACTCCAGGATGCGGAGACCACGGATGAGGATTTGTTCGGTCCGCGCTTCCTCCTCGAGCGTCCACTCCTCCAGGCCGTTCGCGCCGGTGATCGCTGCGTTCTCCTCATCGACGAGGTCGATCGCGCAGACGACGAGTTCGAGGCCTTCCTCCTCGAGTTGCTCGGTGACTTCCAGGTCACCATTCCCGAGGTGGGAACGATCCGTGCAGAGTCACGTCCCATCGTGATCCTCACATCCAACCGCACGCGCGAGTTGCACGATGCCCTCAAGCGGCGCTGCCTCTACACATGGATTGGCTTCCCCGACGCTGAGCGCGAGATCTCCATCGTGCGTAGCAGACTTCCGCAGGTGGGCGAAGCTCTCGCCGCGCAGGTCGTCGTCGCCGTGAACCGCCTGCGTGAGATGGACCTTGAGAAGCTTCCCGGCGTCGCCGAGACGCTCGACTGGACTGAGAGTCTTACCGCGCTCGGTGCGCAGTCGCTGACAGAGGGCGCGGCCCTCGACACCCTCGGTGCCGTCGTGAAGGACCGCGACGATCTGGAATACGCCTCGCGAAGCATCCAGGATGTCATCGCCTAGCGGCTTCGACGAGCTGCTCGTGGAGTTCGGCCACGCGCTGCGCGGAGCGGGACTCCCCATCGGCACCGACGACATCCTGACGTTCACCTCGGGAGTCTCGACCCTGGACGTCACGGACCTCATGGACGTGTACTGGGCGGGCCGCGCCACCCTGGTGCGCCGCAGGGATCACGTTCCGATCTACAACATCGTCTTCCAGAAGTTCTTCCTCGACATCGACCCGGCCTCGACTGATCAGCGCAAGAAGACGATGCGCGCCTCCTCCAATGCCGGCGCCACCCTCGAGATCCCCAATACCGAGACCGGGCTGCCCGGGCAGGTCAGTCCCGACGAGGTCAAACTGGGGTATCTGGCCAGCACCTCCGAGGTCTACCGGCACAAGGCCTTCGGCGACTGCTCGGATCAGGAATTGCGACAGGTGCGGCGACTGATCTCACGCATGAAGGTGACTCCCCCGCGGCGCAAGACTCACCGGACGGAGAAGACCCGGCGCAGTGCCACACTGGACATGCGACGCATGGTGCGTGACGCCATGCGCCACCTCGGCGAACCACGGGACCTGGCCTACAAGCAGCGACGCCACAAGCTCCGGCCACTCGTGCTGATCCTCGACGTGTCCGGCTCGATGGCCGACTACTCGCGCAACCTTCTCCAGTTCGCCTACAGCGCCCGCCGCGCCAACGCCAAGGTTGATGTCTTCTGCTTCGGTACACGACTCACCCGCATCACCCGCAATCTCGATCGACGTGATCCCGATGACGCGATGCGCCTGGCGGGTGAGTCCGTCCTCGACTGGGACGGCGGGACCCGCATCGGAGACTCGCTCCGCGCCTTCACTCGTGAGGCCCGGCGGTCGCGACTGGGGCGTGGTGCGATCGTGGTCATCTGCTCCGACGGGCTCGACCGGGGCGATCCGGCCACATTGGCCGAATCGATGGAGACCCTGTCGCGCATCGCGCACCGGGTGATCTGGGTCAACCCCCACAAGGGCGACGCGGTGGACTATGTCCCGGCCACGCTCGGGATGATCGTGGCCGATCCCTTCATCGACGAGGTGCACTCCGGGCACAACCTCGCTAGCCTCGAGCGACTCGCCGGCCGACTAGCGAAAGTGGGATGACCATGCGCTTCAGCGTGTCCCTGCGTGCGGAGGGTGATCGCGAGATCACCCTGGAGGAGGTCGTCGAATTGGCGGACGCCGTGGCGACCATGGAGGGCATCGCCTCCGGGTTCGGCACCATGGGCTACGGAGCGCAGATCGTCGTGGAGGCGCCCACCTCCGACGAGGCGGTCGACATCGCACTCGAGCGTTTCAGTGAGGCCGTGGCCACCACGTCGCTGCCGGTCTGGCCCGTGACGCAGGCGGAGACGATCGGCGAGGACGACGACTTCGCCGATCTCGAGGACGAACCCCGGTGATCCGACTCGGAAGCCTCGCCGGCTACTCCTTCGAGGGTCCGCGGGCTCTGGCCGGCTGGACGGCCCCCGCCGAGGCCGCCGTCTACGCCGTCCTCGCGAAGAACCCGAAGAAGCCCCAGGAGTTCCCGGTGATCTTCGTCGGCCATGCCGATGACCTCTCCGCGGAGGGATTCCCGTTCCGCCACCCACGGGCAGCAGCGTGGGTGAACCGCGCCGGGGGGAAGTTCAACCTGCACGTGTGCTGGCTCAACGTGCCGGGCGGCACGCGTTCGCACCGCGAGCAGATCACCCGAGAGCTCATCGCGATCTACGACCCGAGCTGCAACACGGAGAAGTTCGACAAGGCGTGGAAGGACGAGTGGATCGGCGCCTACGACGCACCGGTCACCGACGCCCTGA
The DNA here is from genome assembly GCA_964495555.1 of uncultured Bifidobacteriaceae bacterium. Taxonomy (GTDB): domain Bacteria; phylum Actinomycetota; class Actinomycetes; order S36-B12; family S36-B12; genus VGCC01. The sequence continues at coordinate 3,073 of CAZBWA010000103.1, forward strand.
CCACCGGACGCGAACCCACCTAGGGCCTCAGTCGAGGGTGACGCCCACGCCTTCCAGGAGGCGGGAGCGGCGTGTGCCCATAGCGGGACGGTTGACGCCGTCCGCCTCGGCGGCCTCGTGATCGAACGTGGCACCGGCAACGATCCCCTCGCCCATGCCGTAGAGCAGGGGAAGTGCGCCGGCGACGATCCCACCGGTGGTGTTGATCGACTTCAGCCCCGGCTCGATGGCCTCGGCATCCTTCTTGATCTGCCACACCAGATCTGCGGACTCCTCGAGATCGGCGGCGATCTTCTTCAGCTGCGAACCGACGATGAACAAGTAGATCGCGAGTCCGGCGATGAGCAGGACGACGTCGATGACCGACCACAGTTGCAATGAGCTCATGACCGCACCTTGTCCAATACGCGTCCGAGGAACAGATGGTGTTCCAGACCCTCGGCGAGGACCGCCTCGACCCCACCGGCCGTGGTGGTGATCAGTGCGGTGTCCGCCGTGTTGTTTTTGGCTGCGATGAGCGTCGCCTTGATCGCAGCCACGCGAACGCGGATGCGGTGCACGAAGATCACCAGGAGGGTGAGCAGTGCGGCGACGGCCACGACCACGACGAGGCCGAGGATGTTGGCCATCGTCCAGAGTTGTTCAACCTGCGGATCCATGTCAGCCTCCCAGCCGTGCGCGACCGCGCTTGAGGCCATCGATGATGGCGAGTGCGGATGTGATCGTCTCGTTCAGTCCGGCCAGGCCCGCGGTGTTCCGCTCCGCCTGCTGCAGGCCGCCCAGGATGCTCCCCGCCTGGTTCCCGATGCGCCACGCGAGCACCAGGATCGGTACGACGAGGGCGACCACCACGAGCACGACCACCAGTCCGATGACGTACCCGAGGAGCCACCCCTCATGTCCGGTGAAGTCCATGTGATCTCCCTAGATCGATTCGGCGAAGGCGCG
>CAZBWA010000104.1:0-1570 GCA_964495555.1 uncultured Bifidobacteriaceae bacterium
GCGAAGGCGAAGGGGTCGGCCTTCTCTCGCCAGACACCGTCCTGCCCGAGGATGGCGAACTTGTAGACGGTGCCATCGCCGATGGCCGGCACGAACAGCTCCCAGATGCCTGTGGCGCCGAGGGAGCGCATGGGATGGGCCTGGCTATCCCAGTAGTTGAAGGTGCCCGTCACCCGCACGCCCTTGGCGTTGGGTGCCCAGACCGCGAAAGAGACGCCGGTGACATCGCCGTGGGGGCTGGGGTAGGTGCGCACGTGAGCGCCGAGCACTCGCCACATCTCCTCGTGGCGGCCTTCACCGAGGAGGTAGAGGTCGAGTTCGCCCAGGCTGGGCAGGAAGCGGTAGGGATCGTCCGCCGGGATGACCCGACCGGCGTAGGTGACGTCGAGGCGGTAGTCGGGGACGTCCTTCATGGGAAGTACGCCCTGCCAGATGCCGCGGTACTCGTGCACCAGCGGATAGCGCTGGTCGCCCACCACCACCTCGACGGCCTCGGCCATCGGGCGCAGGACGCGCACGGTGATGCCGTCCTTGCCCTTGTGCGGACCGAGTACCCGGTGCGGGTCGTGGTGCGAACCGTCGACGATCCGATTGAGGTCGTTGACGTCCGCCTTCACCGGGCGCCGTTCGTCACCGCGCTTGGCGGACTTGTCCTTCTTGCTCACGGTCGCTGGACCTCCACGACGTGGGCAACGCCGGACTCCGGCACGAAGCGCACGTAGGTGCCCTGCCCCCAGGTCCAGGTCTCCCCGGTGATGTGGTCGCGCGCGGCGAATCGGTCGCTCCAGTCCATGCCGAGGGAGGGCATGTCCCACCAGATGGTCGTCTCCTGCGTGAAGTACGGGTCGAGGGTGCAGGCAACCAAGACGATGTGATCGCCCACGCGCTTGGAAAAGGCAATGACCTGGTCGGACTCCGCATGATGGAAGCGCAGGCTGCGAAGGTCCTGCAGCGGTGGCAGTTCGCGGCGGATCGCATTGAGCTGCGTGATGTAGGGAATGAGCGTGCGTCCGGTGGCTTCCACGCGCGCCCAGTCGCGGGGCCGGTACTCGAACTTCTCCGAGTCGAGGTATTCCTCGCTACCCGGGCGCACCGGCGTGTTCTCGAACAGCTCGAATCCGCTGTAGGCACCCCAGGTGGGGGACAGGGTCGCGGCCAGGGTTGCACGGATGGCGAAGGCAGCCGGACCACCACGCTGCAGGTAGTCGGTGAGGATGTCGGGGGTGTTGACGAACACGTTGGGGCGCATGTAGGCCGACGCCGGACCAGCCAACTCAGCGAAGTAGTCCTGCAGTCCCTGCTTGTCATTGCGCCAGGTGAAGTAGGTGTAGCTCTGCTGGAAGCCCACCTCGGCGAGTGCCTGCATCATTGGCGGTCGCGTGAAGGCTTCCGCCAGGAAGATGACGTCGGGATCGGTCTCACGGATCTCCGGGATCAGTCGCGCCCACACCCACAGCGGCTTGGTGTGCGGGTTGTCGACACGGAAGATTCGGATGCCGCGATCCATCCAGTGATGCACGATGCGCACGACCTCGGCGTACAGGCCCTCGGGGTCGTTGTCGAAGTTCAG
>CAZBWA010000104.1:1670-3995 GCA_964495555.1 uncultured Bifidobacteriaceae bacterium
AGGCCTGATCCGGTGTCCTCCATCCGCTGGCGCGCGCTCTCCTTGCCGTCGGGGCGACGCAGGACGACCTCGACGCCCAGGGCGTCGTGGCCCTCGCGAAACGCGGTTGCCCGCACGGGGATGACCTCGCCGACGACCGCCTTCGCGGGCAGTCGCCCCCCTTCGACACTCGGGTGAACGTCGGTGACGGGGAAGCGACCGGAGAGGACAGAGGGAACGGAGACGCCGCTGGGCTTGGTGGTCCGACGGCCGGGCGGCATATCGCCAGGGTACTGGCGCTACTGAGGGGTAGGAACACCCGTCAGAAAACGCCGCAATCGGGCTGAAAGATCACGCCGGGTTTCTGGCCGACTGCAAGGCGCGGGGCGGCTCGGCGCACAGCAGCGCAGGCGCTAGCGTGACGGGCGTGAGAGCGATCCGACGATTCACCGTGCGAACCGTGCTGCCAGCGGCTTTGGAGCCGCTCGAAGAACTCGCGCTCAACCTCCGGTGGTCGTGGCATCAGCCCACGCGTGACGTCTTTGCGGCTCTCGACCCCGAACTGTGGAACCGCATCGGCGATGACCCGCTGCGCATGCTGGGGGAGGTGTCGGCCGATCGCCTCAACGACCTTGCTCGCGACGAGGGATACGTCGCCTGGGTGCAGAACGCCCGCGATGACCTGCGCCACTACCTGCACCGGGACGCCTGGTACCAGTCCCTCGGCCCCGAGGCCCCGCACGGGATCGCCTACTTCTCGCCCGAATACGGCATTGCCGCGGCCCTGCCGCAGTACTCGGGTGGCCTGGGCATCCTCGCCGGCGACCACCTCAAGGCCGCATCCGACCTGGGCGTGCCCATCATCGGCGTCGGGCTGTTCTATCGCTCCGGCTACTTCCGTCAATGGCTATCGCGCGATGGCTGGCAGCAGGAGAGCTACCCGGTCGTCGATCCCGACGAGATGCCGGTCACGTTGCTGCGCGAGGAGTCGGGTGCGCCGGCGATCGTCTCCATCGGTATGCCCGGCGGACGCACACTTCGGGCGAGGGTGTGGATCGCGCAGGTCGGCCGAGTCCCGCTGCTCCTTCTCGATTCCGACGTCGAAGACAACGACCCGATCGATCGAGAGGTCACCGATCGACTCTACGGCGGGGGAAGTGACCATCGCCTTCACCAGGAGGTGCTCCTCGGCATCGGCGGCGTGCGGGCTATCCGCGCGTACTGCCGGATCATGCGCGTTCCCGAGCCCGAGGTCTTCCACTCCAATGAGGGGCACGCCGGGTTCTTGGGCCTCGAACGCATCCGCGAACTCGTCTCGTCGCAGGGCCTCGACATCGCGTCAGCTCTCGAGGTCGTGCGGGCGGGCACGGTCTTCACCACGCACACGCCCGTCCCGGCCGGGATCGATCGGTTCCCCCGCGAGCTCATGGAGACGTTCTTCGGCGGTGACAACGCCGATCCCGCCGTGCCGTTGGAGCACATCCTGGCCCTCGGCGCCGAAGATCACGAGGGCGGCGATCCGTCGGTCTTCAATATGGCCGTCATGGGCCTGCGGCTATCGCAGCGCGCCAACGGCGTGAGCCTGCTGCACGGTCAGGTCAGCCGGGGGATGTTCAGTTTCCTCTTCCCGGGCTTCGAGCCGGATGAAGTCCTCATCACGTCCATCACCAACGGGGTGCATGCACCCACCTGGGTGGCTCCCGAGGTCCTCGAGATCGCCATGCGGGAGATCGGCCCCGGAGTGGTCGAGGAGGCGCGAGGCTGGGAGGCCATCGGCCACATCGGTGACGACGTCATCTGGCCGGTCAAGCGCATCCTTCGCCAGCACCTGGTCGACGACGCGCGATCTCGCCTTCGCGAGTCGTGGCTCGCGCGCGGTGCCACCGAGGCCGAACTCGGATGGATCGACGACGTCCTCGATCCCGACATCCTCACGATCGGCTTTGCCCGCCGCGTGCCCTCCTACAAGCGACTCACGCTCATGCTGCGCGACCAGGAGCGGCTGCGTGGGCTGCTCCTCGACTCCGAGCACCCGATCCAGATCGTGGTGGCCGGCAAGGCCCATCCCGCCGATGAGGGCGGCAAGCGACTCATCCAAGACCTGGTGCGCTTCGCTGACGATCCCGAGGTGCGCCACCGCATCGTCTTCCTTCCCGACTACGACATCGGCATGGCACGAGTGCTCTATCCGGGCTGCGATGTCTGGCTCAACAACCCGATCCGACCTCTCGAGGCGAGCGGCACGTCGGGCATGAAGGCAGCACTCAACGGGGCACTCAACCTGTCGATCCTCGACGGATGGTGGGACGAGTGGTTCGACGGTCGCAATGGCTGGGCCATCCCGAC
>CAZBWA010000105.1:0-3967 GCA_964495555.1 uncultured Bifidobacteriaceae bacterium
CCTATGCACTGAACTGGGCCCTGGCAGGGAGCGCGATTGCCGTGTGGATCGCGGGTCGTCGGGAGACGACCGAATTCCTATCCCGCAATCTGACGCTGGCAGTTGCTGGCTCGCTCGCTCTCGTCACGGCCGTACTACCCGTACTGATTCCGGGAAGCGCGGAGGCTGGTCGCGCCGCTGGCGTCGTGTCACTAGCCGCCTGTGCCACAGCAATTCTGTTGCCGCTGTGCGCCATTTTCGCGGGGCGTGAGTCTCGAGAAGGTCGACTCACACTGACCTGAGACGAGGATGCGCGCCCGGAGAGACTCGAACTCCCAACCTTCTGATCCGTAGTCAGATGCTCTATCCGTTGAGCTACGGGCGCACGGCCCGAAGGCCGAACAGAAAGTGTAGCCGGGGCGCGGGCCGCCGATTTCCGGGGCAGACTGGGCGTATGACCGAGAATTCCGTTTCACGTCGCACCTTCCTGGTGGGTGCCTGCACCATCGCAACCCTGGGCATGGGAGCCGCGCTGCTGACCGACGATGCCGAGGCCGCCACAGGCGTGAAGCGCCGCAAGGACGGTTCCGTCGAGGTATCCGTGAAGAAGGTGGCCGCGCTCGGGACAGTCGGAGGTGTGGCGGTCCTGGGCAACGTGAAGGGCGTGCCGGCCGCCGTCGTCCGCACAGGGACCGACACGTACACCGCACTCGACCTGCGCTGCACCCACCAGGGGGTTCCGGTGAACCAGGGCGGCCCGGGATGGTCCTGCCCGGCGCATGGCTCGCAGTTCAAGGCGAACGGCGACGTCGTGCGCGGGCCTGCAGAGGCGAACCTCGCGATCATGAAGTCGCGGTGGGTCCCCAAGAACTCGACACTCATCGTCGGATGACGAATCAGGGCACCCCGGAGGGTGCCCTGATGGCGGAGGCGGAGGGATTTGAACCCTCGAGGGGGCTCAAAACCCCCAACCCGCTTAGCAGGCGGGCGCCATAGACCGGACTAGGCGACGCCTCCACGCTGGTGGTGCCGGTGAACCGGCCGAACAGCCCGGTAAGGGTATCGGGCAGACTTACGCACCGTGACAACCACGTTGGCCATCGACTGCGGTGGTGGTGGCATCAAGGGTTGTGTTCTCGACGAAGCCGGCACCATGCGCGCACAGCCGGTGCGTGTGGCGACTCCTTATCCGCTCTCGACAGCCCTGTTCGTGAAGACGCTGACCGAACTGGCCTCGCAACTCCCCAAGGCCGACCGCGCGACCGTGGGACTCCCCGGGATGATCCGCCACGGCGTGGTCATCACCACCCCGCACTACATCACGCGCTCGGGACCACGGACGCGCATCGAGCCGGAACTCGTGACGCAGTGGGAGGGCTTCGATGCGCAGGCGGCCATCTCCGACTCCCTCGGCATCCCGGTCAGGGTGCTCAACGACGCGGAGGTGCACGGCGCCGGAGTCATCGCCGGACAGGGCCTGGAAGTGGTCATCACCCTGGGCACCGGTTTGGGGTGCGCGATCTACGACGGCGGTCACCTCGCACCGCACCTCGAGTTATCCCAGGCGCCCGTCCGCTGGGGCCTGTCCTACGACACGTATATAGGTGAGCATGAGCGCAGGCGCCTTGGTGATGCACTTTGGTCGCGTCGCGTGCAGCGCGTGGTCGATGGCCTTAGGCCCGTGTTCCTATGGGACCGGCTCTACATCGGCGGCGGCAATTCCCGTCACATCACGCCGACCGTTCTGGCCCGCCTCGGTGACGACGTGGTGATCGTCCCCAATGCGGCCGCACTCGTGGGTGGTGCACGCGCGTGGCTGTTGCAGATCGACTGACGCCCGCATCCTCCTCATCACGCAGCCCGCAGTTCGTGGGCGTCGTCATGTATTTGATCGCAGCGATCTTCTTCGCGTTGAACGGTGTGCTGGCGAAGTCCGCCATCGAGGTGGGCTTCACGCCGCTGCGTCTGGTCGAACTGCGCAATCTCGGTGCGATGGTGATCCTCATCGTCCTCGTTGCGATCATCCGACCGCGCGCATTCAAGGTCCGGCTTCGGGAGGTTCCCTTCCTCCTCGCCTACGGAGTCATCGCCTTCACGCTCGTGCAATTCCTCTACTTCTTCACGATCTCCCGGCTCCCCGTGGGTATCGGAACGCTGTTGGCGTTCCTGGCGCCGATCCTCGTGGCGCTCTACGTGAAGTTCGTGCGCAAGCAGCCCGTGCGCGATCGCATCTGGATCGCGATCGGACTCACCCTGCTCGGCCTCGCTCTCATCGCACAGGTGTGGCAGGGGGCCACCCTGGACACACTCGGTGTGGTCGCGGGGTTGCTGACGGCGGTGGCCCTCGCTCTCTACTGGGTCCTTGGAGAATCCGGGCAGTCCCACCGGGACGCCCTGTCGTTGACCATGTGGGGCTTCATCTTCTCCACGGCCACATGGTCGATCATCGCGCCCTGGACGTCGTTTCCCTTCGCCACGTTGCTCGAATCCGGTGCACCCATCGGACCGGGCTGGCCCGGACTCCCGATCTGGCTGATCATGCTGTTGGGGATCGTCTTCGGCACCGTGATCGCGTTCCTGCTCGTACTCGGCTCACTCCGACGTCTCGGTGCGGAGCGTGCCGGCATCATCGGGACGAGCGAGCCGGTGTGGGCGGCGATCCTGGCCATGGTGCTTCTCGGGGAGATGCTGACGCCTATCCAGGTGGTTGGTGGACTGATGGTGGTCGCGGGCATCGTGGTCGCCGAAACCTCCCGTTCCAGTCACGTCACGCCGGGCGAATCGCCCCTGACGGACGCATGATCAATGTCGTGGGGACGATGACATCCGCGAGGCTGGTGCGCGGGGAGTCCGGGTCCTCCATCATCGAGAACAGCAACTCCGCCGCTCGCTGACCGATCGTCCGCGGGTCCTGTGCCACCACCGCCACGCCCGGATCGAGGAGATCGGCGAGGGTGAAGTCGTCGAAGCCGATGAGGGCGATCCTGTGCTGCAGATCGAACTCGCGCAGAGCTCGCACCGCACCCATCGTGATCATGTTCTGGGCGGTGAAGATCGCCGTTGGGCCGTCTCCGCTGGCGACGAGGGAGCGCACGATCGCCGCAGACTGCTCGGCGAGAGTGACGTCGCGGTGGACCAGTGCCGGGTCGATCCCGACCCCCGCACCCGCCATGGCATCCAGGAACCCCTGGTACCGCTCCTGCGCCGTGACGAGCGTCGAGGTCCCGCCCACGAAGGCGATGCGACGGTGACCGAGGTCGAGCAACTGCTCGACCCCGCGACGTGCCCCGGCGAGGTTGTCACTCAAGACGGAGGGGGCTAATAGGCCACGGCCGGCCCGGTCGATGAAGACGATCGGGACACCCTGGGCAACCTCGGCTGCCAAATAGTCCTGGTCGCCGGGAGAGGGGGCGATGATCAGCCCGTCCACGCGGCGCGAGGACAGCGCGCGGACCAGGCTCCGTTCGCGCTCCTGGTCCTCGTTCGTGCTGGAGGCGAGCACCGAGATACCCCGTCTTCGCGCCACGTACTCGACTCCAGAGTGGGCTGCGGCACTGAATTCGTTGGCCACGTCCTCCAGGAGCAGGCCGATGGTCCCGGTCCGACCATCGCTACGCCGCAGGTTGCTCGCATTGAGGTCCGGGCGATAGTCCAGTTGCGCGGCCGCGTCATCCACTCGGGCGACAACCTCAGGGGACACCCCCGCCTCGCGATTGATGACCCGGGACACGGTCTTGAGCGATACGCCCGCGAGGGCCGCGACGTCTCGCATCGTCGGCCTCGTTCGGCGTCGGGGTCTCTCCCCCGTGGATAACGTTGTCATTACGAATCGGCAGCATTAGACCGAAGCGCTTGACAGGAATCAATGGCTTTCGAATAACGTTACGACAACGTTGTCATGGAGGAGTCACCTCACCCATGGCGACGTCGCATTACCCCAACCACCCTTCGAAGGGAAAATACATGTTCAACCGCGTGAAGCGTGGAC
>CAZBWA010000106.1:0-3809 GCA_964495555.1 uncultured Bifidobacteriaceae bacterium
TCCGCATGACCCGTGCAGGGATGTGCGGCACCGATCTGCACCTCCACGAGGGTCAGTTCCTCGCCGTCTTCCCCCTGACCCCGGGGCACGAGACGGTGGGCATCGTCGACTCGATCGGCGCCGATGCTCGCGATGGGGACGGATGCGAGCTGCGCATCGGGCAGCAGGTGGTGGTGAATCCGAACTCCAGTTGCCGGGCGTGCGACTACTGCTCGGAGGGCCGACCGTGGCTCTGCGACTCCTTCGCTGGCATCGGGTCGAGCACGCCGGGCGGGTTCGCCGAGTACCTGGTGATACCCGCGGTCCAAGTCCACGACGCCGATGGCATCGATCCCGATCTGGCCGTCTTCGCCGAACCCTCGGCGTGCATCGCGCACCTCATGGATCGCCTGACCCCCCTCGAGGGCCAACGCGTGGTGGTGATCGGCGCCGGCCCCACGGGTGTGCTGCTCACCCAGTTCCTCGTGCTGCATGGTGCGGCATCCGTGACCCTCGCCGATCCGAACCCTCCCAAGCTCGAGCGCGCCGCGTCTCTGGCGTCCATCTCGACCGCGCTCGTGGACCGCGACGACATCGCCGGTTCCTTCGCGCGTATTGCGTCGGGGGGTGCCTTCGACGTGGTCATCGATGCGAGTGGACGGGCGCCGGTGATCCAGGAACTGCCGGCACTGGCCCGTAATGGCGGCCGGATCGTCTACTACGGGGTCGCCGATGAGAACGATCGCGTGACGATCTCCCCGTTCGAGATCTTCCGCCGCGAGTTGACCATCCTCGGGTCCTTCACCGAGGTGGACTCCTTCCCCGACGCCCTGCGCGCATTCCGCTCCGGGGCGATCCGCATGGACGGGGTGATCACGCATCGGTTCCCGGTCGCCGAGTACCCCCGAGCCTTGGCCGCGATGCGCGAGCGTGGCGCGCACAAGGTCGTCATCACCCCCTGAGAACCCCGCCAGCGACTATCCGCGGGACGCAGGAATATATCTATTTGGATATATTTCTCGCATGTGGTCGGGAGCGCTCATCCGGTCGGCACGGACGGCCGCAGGTCTCACCCAAATGGAACTGGCGCGCGCGGCCGGTACCAGCCAGCCGACGATCGCCCGGTACGAAAGTGGTCGATCGGAACCTCGGGCATCCACCCTCGATCGGATCCTCGCCGCATGCGGGCAGCGCCTCGAGCCCACGGTCGCGCCCCCGCGCGTCACGCAGGTGCCCGCGCGTGGGCCTCAAGGACGGCTGCTGCGCCGGCATGCAGAGACCGTGCGGACGGTGATCGAGGCGGCAGGACTGCTCAATCCACGGGTATTCGGATCGGTCGCACGGGGAGAGGACACTGCTGACAGCGACATCGACATCCTGGTCGACCTCGTCGACGACAGTGATCTCCTCGCCATCGGGCCGCCCATGGATGAACTCTCGAGACTCTTAGGTGTGCGAGTTGATGTCATGTGTCCACAGGTAGCAAAAGCATCTGTACTGGAGAACGCGCTGCGTGACGCAATTGCTCTGTGAGCACACGACGTGAACGGGAAGCCCTGCGCGAGATCATCCAGTCGATCGACGCGATCGACGTCTACATGAGAAGCCTGCCGACGTTGCCAGACATGGGGATTGACGCAATCAAGTACCAGCTGGTGATCATCGGCGAGGCCGTCGCCCGGGTGTCCGAACAGACCCGCGACCCCCTCCTCGCCGAGATCGCCCCGTTGTCGGACCCCCTCCCTAGCGTCGTAGGGCAGGAAGGGGAGCGCAATGAAGCTTCACACACGGCCACGTCCACGAGGGCACCTGGGAGCATGTCCGGTGACGGGGAAGGTCCGATTCCGGGACCACCGGGAGGCGGTCCAGGCGCTGCATAGCGCGGTCCGATCGCGGGAGTTCGCCGGTGGCGCCTCGCATCGGGCGGAGTGCCGCACATACCCCTGCCCGGCCTGTCGGGGATGGCACCTCACCAGTCAGGCCGCCTGATGCCCGGCGTCGTCTCCTTCGGTGAGTACGTGATCTATTGGATCGGTCTGGCCGTGATCACTGTCGGTGTGATCGTCGCTGTGGTGATCAACTGGTTCCGAGGTCGGCACTGACGTCGTCGGTCACGGCGATGAGAATCCGAGAATCCGGTCCCGCCTCCTGCGCCTCGTGGGCGGCGGCGATGTCTTCGAGTCGGTAGACGGAGGCCGGAGGCATGGTGAGCGCACCCTCGCGCAGCGCCTGCTCGGTGAGGTCGAGGGCTCGGAGGAACTTCTCTCGCTCGGTGTTGTAGAGAAGCATGAACTCGAGGGTCACGCTGGCCGTCATGAGCCTGCGACGCGGGAGTACCGGGTCGGGGCCGTCCGCCGCGTAGACCACGATCACGGTGCCAGGGTGGCTGACCGCGAGGTCGAGGTCGAGGTTCGTACCGATGTCGACCTCGACGATGCGACGGATGTTCGGGGCGATCGCGAGTATCTGGTCAGCCGCATCCGCGGCGCGGTAGTCGACCACGTGATGCGCGCCCGCGTCGCGCGCGATCCGGCGCTTGGCCTCCGTGCTTGCGGTCGCGACGACGGTGGCCCCCGCCCACCGGGCCAGTTGGACCGCGTAGCGCCCGACACCACCGGCACCCCCGTGCACCAGCACCTGGGTGCCGTCGATCGGGCCGTCGGCGAAGAGACAGTAGGCCGCGGTCAGTGCGGGGACGCCGAGGGTCGCTCCGAGGGCGAAGGGAATCTCTGGTGGGAGCGGGCGCGCGAAGTTTTCGCGCACGATGCAGTAGTCGGCAGCCGTGCCGTACGGGTTGGCGTCGGCGGCGAGCATCACCCATACGCGCTCGCCGATGCGCGCGAGGTCGATTCCTGCGCCCACGGCATCGATCACCCCCGCGCCGTCATGGTGCGGGACCTGGAAGGAGTCGATGACGCGCGGTGTCAGCCCCCCGCGGGACTTCACATCGGTCGGGTTGACCCCCGATGCATGGACACGCACGCGCACCTGCCCGGGCCCAGGGCCTGGGGTCTTGATGTCGGTGACGTCGAGGACGTCGCTTGCGGCTCCGGTGGTGCGGTAGATGGCAGCGCGCATGATCCCTCGGTCTCAGTAGTGTGGCGCCCCATTGTGCTGCACGGAGAGGGGTGGAAGGTGGGCGACGTCCGCTACATCCTCACCCTGCGCTGCGTCGACGCACCAGGCGTGATCCACGCAGTCTCCGGTGCCCTCCTCGACATTGCCGGCAACGTCCTCGAGCAGGGGCAGTTCACCGACGAGCACACCGGGATGTTCTCGATGCGCACCCGTTTCGAGACACCGCAGGCGGACCTCGATGCGGTGCGCGCGGTGATCGCCGCCGCGACCGGCCGATTCTCCCCCGTCCTCACCCTGCGGAACGAGTCCGTTCGGCGACGGGCGCTGATCATGGTGTCGACCGAGGACCACTGCCTCGTCGATCTGCTCTATCGGCACGCGAATGGCGAACTGCCCATCGATATTCCAGTGATCGTGTCCAATCACGGGACGTGCGCGGGCGTTGCCGGTCAGTACGGGATTCCGTTCGAGCACATCCCCGTGGACTCCAAGCCCGAGGCAGAGCATCGACTGCGCGAAGTGATCGCCGCACATGACGTCGATGTGGTGATCCTCGCGCGCTATATGCAGATCCTGTCCGATTCTTTCTGCGCCGACTTCGAGGGTCGCATCATCAACATCCACCACTCGTTCCTCCCCGGGTTCAAGGGAGCTCGGCCGTATCACCAGGCGTACGAGCGCGGCGTGAAACTCATCGGCGCCACCGCCCACTTCGTGACCGCGGACCTCGACGAGGGCCCGATCATCGAGCA
>CAZBWA010000107.1:0-3732 GCA_964495555.1 uncultured Bifidobacteriaceae bacterium
GATCGCGGTGATGATGTGCAACCTCGTGACGCGAGCCCATGTGAGTTCTTCCCGCATCAGGCTCCGACGACGACGACACGGTGTACGCATTCTCGATGGCCATGCCCTGGTTTCCGGTGCCGTGTCAGCGGGTTGTGTCTCCCACGGCAACCGGACATCCATGCGGAGGAACAATGGCCCCCTCGATGCGGACCTACGTTCGGAGATCGCCTACGACCCGAGGATCCACTTGCCCCCGCCGGCGCCGCCGTTTCCGCCGGTGGCGCCCAGGCCCCCGGCGCCACCGTTTCCAGCAGTCGGAGCCGCTGGGGTGGACCCACCGGGAGCCGGGGTGGTGCCACTGGGAGTAGGGGCAGGGGTCGCCCCCGCAAGGAGGCCGGCATTACCTCCGTTGCCACCGGCACCTCCCGGTGAGTCCGTTGACGTGGGAGCGGTTCCCGTGCCACCGGCCCCTCCATTGCCGCCGACGGCCGACCCCGCACCTCCGTTACCACCGGAACCACCGATGGCGCCGACGCCACCGTTACCGCCGGAACCACCGATGGCGCCGACGCCACCGTTGCCACCGGCACCACCATTGCCCGGAGCGCCGGATGCCAGCGCCGCGCCGCCGGCACCGCCCGCACCACCGTTGCCGCCGTTGCCGACCCACGCGGTGTTGCCGGCGCCGACGACGGCGGTGCCTGCATCACCGCCGCGTCCCCCGGCACCGCCCGCACCACCGTTGCCGGACAAGAGGCCAGCCCGTCCACCGTCACCGCCTGCACCACCGTTGCCGGAGGTGGGCGCCACGGTCTGCTGCAGTGCAGCAGACGAAAGAGTGCCGCCGTCACCGCCCGCACCGCCGTTGCCGCCAGTGCCCCCGAGGAGTCCGCCGTTTCCGCCGTCACCACCATCACCGCCGTGGATGCTCTGGGAGGACCCTGCGATGAAGCTGCCCGCCGCGCCGTTGCCACCGTTGCCACCGGTGCCGTAGCGGCCCGCGTCACCGCCGTCACCCCCATCGCACACACCATGGGCGCCGCAGAACCCCAGTCCGTCACCGCCGTTGCCGGCGCGTCCACCGAACAGGCCGGCATTGCCGCCGTCGCCGCCGTTGAAGCCGTTGCCCCCATTTCCCACGAGCAAGCCGGCATCCCCGCCATCACAGTCCTGCCCAGCGCTGCAACTCGTGGCGTCGTAGGAGAAACCGTTGCCGCCAAGCAGTCCCGCATCAGGGTTGGTGGGCGTACCGTCGCGGAAGAGAACATCCAGGCACGGTCCGGATGAGGATCGGATCTGTTGGATCACCTGCGGAACACCGAGGTCTTTGGCGCTGCCCGGCTTCCCCACAAGGGCCCGGAGGTCCCTCACCTTGGTCATGGCCTGGGTTACGCACGCGGACTTTGCGCTGAGTGCCGCGGGTGCAGCGCCAGCCTCGGCCGCAAGGGCTGGAGTGCCCGCGAGTGCCGCCGCTACCAAGGGGCCGGCTGTCAGCGCTGCCAGGAGGCCGGGTCGTCGTGGTGAACTCATGGGTCACTCCCAGTCGCGTGAAGGCAGCCAGTTCTGATGATGAAGGGTATGCGACGAATCCATGCACGTGACCCACAATCTGCGAAGTGTTCGCAGGTTTCGTGAGTGACGCCGGAACAAATGGGCATCACGTCTGCGGGGGCACACCGGACAACGAATAATGAGACTTTCTCCGAGACTCTCGGAGGAGGTCATCCGTGGGAGCGGTGGAGGCCTGTGGCAGGAATGAGTAGTCATGCACGCGGATGGTGAGCCGGGTGCGCTGTCCGATGCCGTTTCCCGCCAATACGAGCGCTGGGTATATCCGGAGCCGATCGAGGATCTTCCCGGGTGGCTCACATCCAATTGGCAGTGGATTGATCCGAGCCACTCGTACGGGGTGCTCTGGCCGGAACGCGACTTCCGACCGGACCTCGACATCCTCGTCGCCGGTTGCGGCACCAATCAGGCTGCCGTGCTGGCATTCACGAATCCGCACGCCCGTGTCGTCGGTATCGACGTCAGTGATGCATCGCTGAGCCATCACCGACACCTCTGCGACAAGTACCAGCTCGACAACCTCGAGCTTCACCTTCTCCCGATCGAGCACGTGGGAACACTCGACCGTGACTTCGACCTGATCATCAGCACCGGCGTCCTCCATCATTTGGCCGATCCTGTAGTCGGGATGCGGGCGTTGGCACAGTGCATGCGGCCGGACGCGGTACTCGCGGTAATGCTCTACGCCGCCTTCGGCCGTCTAGGGGTGGAGATGATGCAGTCGGTGTTCCGTGACCTCGGGCTAAAACAGGATTCACCGTCCGTCACGTTGGTGCGTGAAGCCATCGCAGGTCTGCCACCTGAACATCCCTTACAGGGGTATCTTTCGATGGCCCCAGACCTGGGCGATGACGCTGGCATTGTCGACACCTTCCTACATGGTCGCGAGCGTGCCTACACGATCGATGATTGCCGAGAGATCGTTTCCGTCGCTGGTTTGGCTTTCCAGGATTTGTTCCTGCGCGCCCCCTACTACGCACCGGTGCGCACAAGCAACGCATTCCTCACCGCAGTCTCGAGGCTCCCGCGGGAGATGCAGTGGTCGGTGATGGAGCGGGTGAACTCGCGCAATGCCTGCCACTTCTTCATGGCGCGGCGAGGCGACCAGCCCCCGCAGGAGTACGCGGTCGACTTCACGTCACCCGTCGCCTTGGACTATGTGCCGTCCTTCCGCTACCGGTGCGGATTCGCAGGGGATCAGGTCGTGCGACCCAATTGGCACATGCCCCTCGAACCTCCGGAAGCAGCCATCGCTGAGCAGATTGATGGAACCCGTTCGATACGCCAGCTCAATGCGGCCCTGGACGGGTCGGTCACTCCGGTGGGGGATCGTGAGCGGCTAGCCCTTGACCTGGTCAGGAACCTGTGGCAGCTCGACTTTCTAGCTATCACTCTCCCAGGCCGACGAGCCTGACAAGTCGGGCGATATGAGCAAGGCCTACGCCGCCCGGTTCACGGTTGCGATCTGCCTCGCCGTGAATGGATCGCGTTACCCAGTGAACACGTGTGTGACTCACGTTCCGACGTGCGCCCGGAAGGAATCGAACCCTCAACCGACCGGGTAGAAACCGGTTGCTCTATCCGTTGAGCTACGGGCGCCGCAGGTGAATTGTCCCGCGGGCCATTCTGAGCGTGCGACGAGGGTTTCGAGTGCCATGCGCTCCTGAGGAAATGACGCCTGTCCACAGCCATAGGCCCCTATGGCGACCTATCCCATGTCGTGGACATGTGGGTGGCTGAAGAACGGCGCACGCAGTGGACTCCTCTCACCCATAGATGCTCAGGAGGAGCGATGAACGATATTGCGATGACCGTGATCGGCAACGTGGTCAATGACGTAGAGATGCGGTTCACCCCATCGGGCGAGCCGGTGGCGAAGTTCCGCGTTGCGGCCGGCACCCGGAGATATGACCGGGTGAATGAAAGGTGGGTGGATGGGGACACCCACTACCTGTCGGTTAGCTGCTGGCGAGGGCTGGCCCACAACGTTGTTCAGTCAGTGAAGAAAGGTATGCCGGTGATCGTGGTGGGGCGCCTGCGCAGTCGCCAGGTGGAGCGGGAGTGCGGGGACTCCCGTCACATCACCACGTTCCACGACATCGAGGCGTCCGCGGTCGGCCCCGACTTGGCTCGCGGGATCGCCGACTTCGAGCGCATCCGCCGCACCGCTGTGACCGAGAG
>CAZBWA010000108.1:0-3666 GCA_964495555.1 uncultured Bifidobacteriaceae bacterium
CCGGCAGCGACCCAGTCCAGACCTCTTTCCTGAGCCCGGTCCTGATCCTCGCGATACTTGAGCACCGCGCCGAGGGTGCGCTGCACGCCCTCGGCATCCAGGGACGTGAGGCCGAGCATCGCCGCCGCGTGCACCCAGTTGATGGCCTCGGCGATCCCCGGAGGCTTCTGGACGTCGAGTCCACGCAGTCGTTGCACCGCACCCGCCACCTCCGCCGCCAAGGCTGGTGGCACCTCCGGTGCCCGCATGCGCACGATGGCTGTTGCATGCTCGAGATCCGGATAGTCGATCCAGTGGTAGAGGCAGCGACGCTTGAGGGCGTCGTGCAGATCACGCGTCCGGTTCGAGGTGAGGATCACGATGGGAGGCCGTTTCGCTCGGATGGTGCCGATCTCGGGGATCGTCACCGAGTTCTCCCCCAGCATCTCGAAGAGGAAGGCCTCGAACTCCTCATCGGCTCGGTCCACTTCGTCGATGAGCAGGACCGCGGGATTCGGTCCGTCGTGTTCGATGGCCTGCAGCAGCGGGCGTTCAATCAGATAGTCCGGGCCGAAGAGCGAGTCCTCGTCCAGCGGTGATCCGGCGGCTTCGGAGACGCGGATCGACAACAGTTGACGGGGATAGTTCCACTCGTAGATCGCCTCGGATGCGTCGATCCCCTCGTAGCACTGCAGCCGGATCAGAGGAGTGTCCAAAAGCGCCGCAAGCGACTTCGCCGCCTGCGTCTTGCCCACGCCGGCCTCCCCCTCGAGCAACAGTGGCTGCGGGAGTCGCATGCACAGGAAGAGAGCGGTGGCCAAGCCCGCATCCGCGAGATAGCCCTCGGCCGCGAGGGCATCGGTCAGAACCTGGGCGGAGGTGACGTCCTCGACGCGGGACATCGCGTCACCGACTCGCGATGAACCAGATGAGCCCCACGATGATCACGAGTCCGATCACGACGGGCACCACCCGCTTGAGGACGGGCGCCGCAGCAACGGCGCCTAGATCCAGAGCCTCGGCCTGTGCCGGGGCGCTGGGCGTAGGCACTGGTGCCGGGGCCGAATCTCCCGATGTTGCCGCCACGCTTGCGCGCGCAGTGATGACCGTCCCAAGGTTTCCGGCGAATTGGGTGACCAAGCGGCCGGCAACGTCCTGCATAACGCCGCGGCCGAACTGCGCCGCCTTCCCGGTGATGGTCAGTTCTGTTGAGACGTCGACTCGCGTCCGGTCCGGTGCCTCCTCGGTCAGTACGCACGTCACGAGCGCGCGTGCCGTTCCAGACCCGCGGGACTCCTTGCCGTTGCCTTCGATCACGGCCGTGTGCGAGCTGGCGTCTTTGGTCAGGAACCGCGCTTCGCCGCCGTAGGTCATGGAGACCGGCCCCAACTTGACCTTCACGTTCCCCGTGAACTCGTCACCGTTCACCGACTCCAACGTGGCGCCGGGCATGCACGGTGCGATCGCCTCGACGTCCAGCAGCGTGTTCCACGCCGTGGCCACGTTGGCGGGAACGGTGAAGGAATTCTGCAGTTCCACGGGCACTCCCCAGGTTGACCGCCCCCACGGTAGGCCCCACCCCCGGCGGGCGCCACCGAAATGGGCGGGAAGCCGCGCGTACCCTCACGTCATGGTCACCGTCCGCCTCTTCGCCGCCGCCCGCGCGGCCGCCGGGCAGGACAGCGTCGAGGTCTCCCCCGGCACCCTGGCGGAGGTACTCACCGAAGTGATCGGCCGTCACCCGGACCTAGGTGCGGTGGTGCCGCGGTGCAGCTTCCTGCTCGACGAGGTCGCTGTGCATGGCGATCATGCGTCGATCGACGTTCCCGAGGGGAGTGTCCTCGACGTGTTGCCGCCCTTCGCCGGCGGCTAGCCGCCGATCGCGGACATCGGCCGCGCAGGCTGGATGAACGTCGGGTCGTTGATGCCGTGTCCGGGGAGTTTCGCCCGGGTCACCGACCGCAGGATGTCGGCGATAGCCGCACGCGTGGCCGATTCGTCAAGGTCGGGATCGCGGATGACCCCTCGGGCGTCCGTCTCGTCCTGTGCGAACAGGCAGTTGCGGAACTGGCCATCCGCGGTGAGTCGGAGACGATCGCACGCGGCGCAGAACGGACGTGAGACGCTGGCGATGATGCCGACGGTCTCGGGTCCACCGTCGACGTAGAACTCCTCCGCCGGCGCGGAACCGCGGGTGGGAACGGGAGTCAGGTCGAACTCCTCGGAGAGCATCTGCAGGATCTCATCGGCGGTCACCATCGCCGGGCGTGCCCAGAGACCACCTGCGTCCAAAGGCATCTGCTCGATGAAACGCAGGCGCCAGCCGTTGTCCAGCGCATGACGAAGGAGGGGGACAGCTTCGTCGTCGTTCACACCGCGCATCAACACGGCATTGACTTTGACGGGCAGGAGGCCGGCCTTCTTGGCTGCCTCGATGCCGGTAAGGACATCATCGAGCCGATCACGGTGCGTCATCGCTGCGAAGCGATCGCGATCGAGCGTGTCGAGGCTGACATTGACGCGCTCGAGGCCGGCGTCGGCGAGGGGCTGGGCCAACTTCTCCAAACGCAGTCCGTTGGTGGTCAGCGAGATCTTCGGTGCGTGGGGCAGTGCGTAGATCCGACGCACCACGTCGACGGCGTCCGGGCGCAGCAAGGGCTCGCCCCCCGTCAGCCGCACCTGATCGATTCCCATCTCCGTCGCCACGTCGAGGATGAGCAGCAACTCGTCCGTGGTGAGGAGATGATCCCCGGGGATCCAGTCGGCAAAGTCCGGCGGCATGCAATAAGTGCAGCGCAGCGAGCAGCGATCCGTGAGCGAGACGCGCATATCGCGATGCACCCGGCCGTAGGTGTCGACGAGTTCGGAGCTCATGCGCAGTTCACCCACTCGTCTGTTCCGTCGCTGAACACCTGATGCTTCCAGATGGGGATGCGCTCCTTCGTGAGATCGACGAGCGCCATGCACGCAGCGAACGCGTCACCACGATGCCGGGCGCTGACTGCGGCAACCAGCGCAGACTCACCCATCGGGATCGGCCCGTGTCGGTGGACCACGGCGAGAGCGATCACCTCGAAGCGCTCAGCGATCTCCTGGGCCACCTCGGCCAGCACGTCCTTGGCGGACGGGTGCGCCTCGTAGGCCAGGGAGACCACGGATCGGCCGTGGTCGTTGTCCCGGACGTCCCCGGTGAACAGGGCCGTGGCGCCGGCAGCGGGATCTGCCACGGTGGCACGCAGGAGGTCGGGGTCTATCCGCCCCTCACCCACGTCGACGTGCCGGACCTGTGACATCGTTCCATTATTGGGCCTGCTGGGACGGTCTGCCCACGAGACCCGGAAGACGGAGGTGCCCCATGCGTGAGGTCATGTCCGAGCTCCTCACCGAGTTCGAGGCGGGACGCCCCGTGGCTGTGGCGACCGTCGTGCGCACCTGGAAATCCGCACCCCGCCCTGCAGGCGCCTCCATGCTCGTCACCCAATCCGGGGAAGCCGTCGGGTCGGTGAGTGGCGGATGCGTTGAGGGCGCTCTCTATGACGTCGGTCAGGAGGTGCTCGCCACCGGGGAGAACCAGTTCCAGAAATACGGGGTCAGCGACGACGATGCGTTCGCGGTCGGCCTCACATGCGGGGGGATCCTCGAGATCTTCGTCGAACGTGTCGATGCGGCCACGTGGCCCGAGCTTCC
>CAZBWA010000109.1:0-3456 GCA_964495555.1 uncultured Bifidobacteriaceae bacterium
CTGGTAACCCGTGAAGAACGGGTAGATGGTGTTCACGCCCATGACCCCGTCGTCACCGGAGGGATCGTTGAACACGACGCTGAACCCGGTGTTGGGCTGGATGTTGGTGTCGAGGAAGGACAGGGCCCGGACGTCGTTGTTGTAGGTGTAGGGGACTTCGCCTGTGCCTTGGAAGGATCCGTTGAAGTTGAGGGCGGTGGTGTTCGGGTTCACCGACCAGACTCCGGTCTCACCCGTGTAGAGGATCATGTTGTCGAAGGTTCGTTGGCCATCGTTCATCAGGCCAGTCATGCCGATGAGGTCCCCGACGGTCATCGAGTTGAGGCACGACGTGAGATCACCGGATTCATTCACGAAGCAGTTCTCATTGTTCGTGGTGTTCGCCTGGTTGTTGTTGTTGAGCAGTGCGTTCCAGTGGCTCGACGTCGCCGGGGTGAAGACCGAGAGAGCCTTCTGCACCTGGGGGTTCGTGCCGAAAGCGGGCTGAGCAAGCCCGGCCTGCACGTAGCCATCGGCGTTGACGAAGACCTGATTGGTCGGGCTGTAGCTACCACTCGTCGGACTGGGCTGGTCCGCTCCCCAGCCGCTCAGGGCCTGAAGCCCCGATTGGGAGATGAGCGAGTTATTGGACGTAGCTTGGTACGAGGGGGTCGTCAGGGACGTCAGCGGATTCGCGGACCTGTTCGCCTTCGCGATGTCCGTCACCCAGGCGACGTCGCCGTTGGAGAAGTACCCCGTGGCGGGATTGAATCCGAGGGCAGCGGACACGTAGCCGTCGGTCATCTGGGCCCAGCCGGCTCCCGTGGCCTGCCAGGCGTTCGTGTACGACGCCCCGATGACGTCGTTGAACTGGAGAATCCCACCGCAGGTCATGACCCCGGGGCTTGCCGCGGGTGAGGCGCCTGCGCACTGGTCCGTGACGTCCGAGATGGTGCTCGGCGGTGGCACCATCGTGACGCCCATCGCCAACTGGCTGCCGAGGGTTGTGAGGCCGCGACCGATGTTCACGTATGACGCGTAGTACCCGACGATCGTCTGCAAGGTGCCGAAGTAGGTGGAGTCGGCGATACCGACGGCGAGCGGCGGGGGCGACCCCTGTCCCGGGTTCAGCGCAACCGCAAGGTTCGAGGCCGTCGCGTCGGCGCAAGCCTCCACGAGGCCCTGGGCGGAGGAGTTGGCGTTGGTCGTCAGCAAGGTCGCCAAGTCGGACGTCGCGACTTCCACTTGGTTGAGTCCGCTTAGGAACTTCGGAGAGCCCGCATTTCCGCCGAAGATCGCGACACCCACCGTGTTCATGTCCTGCACCGCACCGGTGCTCGTGAGATTCGCTTTCACCCAAGGCACGTTCATGATCGACTGGAGGTTCGTCGATGCCTCCTGGATCGTGGTCACGTACTGGGCTGCCTGGCCCATCGCAGTTGCGCATTGCGTGTTCGCGGCGGCCGCCTGGGTGCTCGAGACCTGACCGGAGAGGTTCTTCAGGCCGTTCTCGATGGCGGTGAGCTGGGCCATCGTCTGCTGGAAGTCGATGGCGATCTCCCGCTCCACGCTGGCGAAGCCGTTCTCCTGCGGGTCACCGAAGGCCGCCTTCATCAGAGCGTCGAGCCCGAAGTCGAAGAAGAAGTTGAACGTCTCATCCCCGATCCGGGCCCCGAACTCCTCCGCCAAGCTTCCGGAACGCTCGGCCGCGAGTCCGGCGAGGGCACCGTTCTGCACGGCGTTCTCCGCTTGAGCCGCGGGAGACCCGGGTGCATTCGCCCCCTGCTCGTCGAACAGGTTCTGGAGGTTCGCCAGACCCGCATACGGATTCTGCGAGGCGCCGCCATTGGGGGCCTGGGGTGCCACCGCAGGTTGCGAGGCGTACGCCGCCGAGGCGAGTGCCGTGGACGTCGCTCCGGATGTCAGGAGCACCGCTCCGGCCACGATCCCGGCGATGTGACGACGTGGACCCACGGGAACCCCCTTTAGAACCTGGGCCGATCGACCTATGTCGACCCGCGCAGCCACGATCGTCGCGGCGACGGGCATCGTACGACCCGCACTGCATGCGATGACCGGGAGCCAGGTCCCGGGGACCGTCAGTTCGTGTTACAGGCCTGCACCCAGATCGACTCGGGCACCTGGGCGTCGGTGGGGCGTTCCGCCGGTGCGTTCATGTCGATGGATCCGCAGACGGCGTTGCGATCGACCAGGGTCCAGGCACCGTCCGTTGCCTGGAACACGTCTGTGACCTCGATCTCACCATCCCCCGAGCCCATCGTCGCGAAGCCGACCGCGAATTCCCCGTCGCAGGCGACGCCATTCATCGCCGATGCCTTCTCCGCATCATTCGTGACGTTCGCATTCGCTGCCGCGAGGAGAGTCTCGGCATCGCAGGCCGGGCCGCCGTCGCTGGACGAGGAACTTCCGCCGCACGCACCGAGAGCGAGTGTGAGAACTGCGCCTGCAAGGGCAATCGGGACGATTCGGGTCTGCATGTTCCCTCCATTGTTGGGTCCTGGACCTACTTTCGCAGAAAAGAACGCACCACGTCACGATGCCGCAGCCGTCAGCATCTGATCGAGGATCTCGGGGGTGAGTGGACCTATGCGCTGCGCGGCGATCCGCCCCTGGGAATCCAGGACGGTCGTGCTGGGAATCGCGCGGGGTGGCACACCGGGGATGGAGGCGAGGAGATATCCCTCGGTGTCCACGAGGCTGGCGAACGGCATGGCGGCCAGAATGGGAGGTGGCTCCCCTGCATCGTCCATCACGCGCAATCCGAGGAAGTTCGCAGCCGATCGCGGATCCTGCGCCGCCTCCGACAGGATGGGCGCCTCCTCGATACACGGCGCGCACCAGGATGCCCACGCGTTGATCACCAGCGGTTGCCCGCGAAGTTCAACGCTATCGATGGCGAGGCCATCTGCATCCACACCGACAAGGCGTACGGGATCACCTCGATCCTCGGCGGTGATGATGCGCGTCTCGACATCCTGAACGGGGAGTGTGCCTGCCTGCACGGGGATCAGATCGTCGCGGCTGGAATCCAACATGCTCCCGGTGGAGCATCCACCCAGCGGGACAGCCAGCGAGAGGAGCACGGGTACGAACACACGGGCCTTACGCATGAACCGATTCCTCACTCATGGCGCGCCGCTCCTCGTCACGGAACCACTCCCACGCGGCGAGCATGGTCCAGATACCGTCGATCACCATCGTCAGTGCCCAGGCCAGGGCTCCCGCGAACTTCTGGTCCGTCATGGCATCCGCGCCGAGTGCGGTCGCGGATGCCTCGTAAGTGGGGTAGAGCACCACAGGTGTGAAGTGAATGACCAGTCCCAGCATCGTCTCGGGGATCATCATTAGCCCCAGGCTGAGGAGTCGGATCACAGGTCGCGGTCGATCCGGGAGCATGTTGTGGCCGATCAGGGGCAGATAGAAGAGGAACGCGACGATTACGTAGAGCGGGAAGAT
>CAZBWA010000110.1:0-3186 GCA_964495555.1 uncultured Bifidobacteriaceae bacterium
GACTCGCCGTTGGCAAGGGTGAGACGGGCTACGGCGAAGGCCGGTTGGTGGCGGATCTCGGTCTGCATGATGTCTCCATTTCTCGGGGACACCAGTGTGGCGACGTGTGCTTCAGTTTGGGAAGGGATCCACCAGATCGAATCTCGATGCACCAGCAGAAATGTCACTGCCTCAGTGAGGGGAATGACCAGGGAAGACTTGTGTGACCGATGTGACAGACGGCGCGGGGGAGTGTGCGGGTCTCATCGGTGATCGTCGATGTAACCGAGGTGGTCATCACCCGTTCCCTGGACGCTGCCATCAGCGGTGTGATGCAGGCCCTTCCTCATCGCGCCGCACGCAGGATTTCCTGAGTGAAATAGCACCCAACGGTGGTGGCCAGGGGCGGGGTCGAACCGCCGACCTTCCGATTTTCAGTCGGACGCTCGTACCAACTGAGCTACCTGGCCGTTGTGCTCGGAGAGATTATCGGAAGGGCCCCGTTCACCCCGACCGACCCTAGGCTTCCGCACGTGACTGTGGCCATCGGGGCGGCTCGCTCACGAACGCTCGTGGGTCTGTGCATCGCGATGGGCGTGTCCCTCACGGTCGCCGCCTCCTTCAACTTCCTCCTCACTCCCATGCTCGAGGACCTGGGCCTTTCCCAGGACAACGTGAGCGTCGCTCTCACCATCCCGTCATTGGCCTCCCTCCTCGTCGTCTTCGTCGCGGGTCTCGTGGGGGAGCGCCGCGGTCACCGCACGGTCATCACGTGGATGAGCGTCCTCTTCATCGTGGGATCGGTTCTGGTCGCGATCACGCCCGGCATCGCACTCCTCGTCACGGGACTGTTGTTCGCGGGGATCGCGGCGACCGCTATCCAGATCGTCGTCTTCGGGCTGCTGTCGAATGAGTTCCAGGATCCCGGTCCACGTGCGCGGGCATTCGGCACCTTCGGGATGGTGTCGCCCTTCATCTGGCTCGTGCTCCCGGTGATCACCGGTGTGCTCGTCGCCGAGTTCCCCTGGCGGGCGGTCCCGTGGATGTGGGCTATCGGGGGAGTGGGCATGCTCGTGGCGTCGCGGACACTCCTGCCCACACCATCGCAGGTGCGGCCCACGGGATCCCTGTGGGCACCGATGTTCGCAGGCCTCACCGTGGTCCTCGCCGTCCAGACATTGGCTCTTGTGAACGTCGACGATCCGATCAATGCCCCGTTCATCATCACGGCGGTCGCCACCGTCGTGTCCGCGATGATTGTCATGGTCCTACTGCGCCGGCAGGCGTCCCCGAACTTCTCGCTCCGAACGCTGCGTCAGCGCCGCGCTCGCTCGCTCCTGCTCGTGGTGGTGATCATCCCGCTGATCAACACCGTGTTCCTCATGACCATCGCGTTCCAGTACCTCTACGGCCTGACGGTGCTCGAGACGGCCGTCGTGATGGTTCCCGCCCAGATCGCGGCGGTGCTCGGCACGCGATTGATCGCCGCACCCCTGATGGCTCGTTTCGGGGTTACGCGCACCGCGGCATCGTTCTTCGTCCTGCTGGCGGTTGCCATGTTGTGTTCGTTCGCGGTGAGGCCGCAGTCCCCGCTCTGGGTGCCCATCACGTACGTCGCCGTCTACAACGTCTTGACGGTTGCAGCGTCGATCACCGTGACCAGTGGATTGATGTCCACGTCGGATCCGAGCAATTCGGGTGAGGTGTCGGCGTATCGGGGCTCCGGAGTCGCTCTGGGCCAGATGCTGGCCGTCGTGCTGATGAACAGCCTGGTCTTCCGGCTGGGCATCGTCGTCCTCGATGACGAACTGATCGCCAATGGTCTGGGAGCCGATGAGGCCTCAGACCTGGTGAATCAGATCGAGGCGGCGTCGAAGTCCGTCCACGTGATGTCCCATTTCAGCCAGCCGTTACCGAGCGGGATTCCCGTCGAAGACGTGATGAAGGACGCGATCGCCGCAGGACTCCACATCAATGGCGTTGCGGGTGCCGTGCTCGCGCTGGTCAGCGTCGCGCTGATCCTGCGCTCGGTTCGGCGAGAGCGGACACCGCGGGAGGTCGCTCCACGGCATTGACCGGACGTGACGTCCAGGAAAGTCCGTGCTCCCCGCGCACGGGGTGCGCGATGTCCGAGGGAGTGTGCGCGTCCCCCGCAGGGGTGCGCGCGGTGGCAGCGCTCAGGATCTCGGTCGCCATGGAACTCAGGGCGAGCAGATCCTGGTGACGGTGCTCCCGCTGTCCTAGATCCACCTGGGCGATGGCCGCGAGGCCCCTCGCCTGGAAGGTGTCGAGGAGCACTGCGATCTCCACCCCGTAGCCACTGGGGATGGACAGCGTCTCGATCAGCGAGCGGCGGATGGCCCACTCGCCCGCGAGGGGCTGCGCGACTCCCGCCAGTTGCGGCCACCACAGTTCGATGAGGGGACGTGCGAGAAGTTCCGTCACGCGACCGCCCTGCCCCGACCGATGCTCGGATGCATCCGCCAGATCGCGGTCGTAGAAACCTTTGACGAGAGCGATGCTCGGATCGAGGACGAGCGGTGCGATGAGTCGTGTCACGTAGTCGGGTGTCATGGTGGTGACGTCGGCGTCGAGAAAAACGAGGACATCGCCCGAGGTCACGAACAGGGACTTCCAGATCGCCTCACCTTTGCCCGAGTGTGTTCCGAGATCCGGGCGGATGTCCGCCGATGCGATCACGGTGGCTCCCGCGGTGCGGGCGACCGTCATCGTCGTATCGGTGGAATCGGAGTCGATGACGATCACTTCGTCGACGACGGGGTGAGGACCGTCGGTGAGTGTCCGGACTGCATGGACGATCGGTGCGATCGTCGCGGATTCATCCCGGGCGGGGATGACCACCGAGACCCGGAGACTGGACGCAGCCTTGGATTCGGCCACCGCGTCGACGTGGATCGTGTCCGCGGTCCACGTGCGGGTGTCTGCCCACTCGCGTGCCTCTGGATGCATCGACTCTCCGGGAGGGGTCTGCGCTCGGCCCGGAGCCTGAAGCTCCGGGCGATGTGGCGACCCCGACGGGACTTGAACCCGCGACCTCCGCCGTGACAGGGCGGCGCGCTAACCAACTGCGCTACGGGGCCTCTGGTGAGGCCGAGCATCCCCAACGGGATTCGAACCCGTGTTACCGCCGTGAAAGGGCGGTGTCCTAGGCCTCTAGACGATGGGGACCTGGTCTCCGTCGACCGA
>CAZBWA010000111.1:0-3151 GCA_964495555.1 uncultured Bifidobacteriaceae bacterium
GCGATTACCGAGATCTGGCGCGGCCAGGCCGAGCGCCAGCGCGAGGCGGCTCTCGCGCGCATGTCCGGATGATTGCGTCTCTGCGCGGCACGGTGACGCATGTGACCCTCACGGGCCTCGTCATCGATGTAGGCGGTGTGGGTATCGCTGTCACCTGCACCCCGCAGACAGCCACATCAGTGCGCTCAGGAGAGCCGGTCAACCTCCACACGACGCTCGTTGTTCGCGAGGATTCCCTGACCGTCTACGGATTCACCGACGCCGACCAGCGCGACTGCTTCGAGGCCGTGCAACTGGTCTCGGGCGTTGGTCCCCGCACGGCCATGGCACTGCTCGCCACGCTGACGCCTGATGACCTGCGGAGGGCGATCGGCCAGGAGGATCTCGCCGTCCTCGTGCGTGTCCCCGGGATCGGGCGAAAGGGGGCGCAACGCCTCGTCCTTGAACTGAAGGACCGACTGGGCCCCGCGGCCGGGTCACCCGACGTGGCCGCGGCCCACTGGGAAGACTCCGTGCGATCGGGCCTGGAGTCCCTCGGGTGGTCCCGGCGTGAGGCTGACGCGGCTGTCAGTGCCGTCGCACCCATGGCGGCAGCCAGTGACTCACCCGATGTCGCTGAACTCCTGCGTGCCGCACTTCGCACACTGGATCGCGCATGAGCCTCGAGCACGACCCCGACCGTCTGGTCGATGCCCATGCCGATGGTGACGAGCGGGTCATCGAAGGTGCACTGCGACCGGAGCGTCTCGATGAGTTCATCGGCCAGCCGCGCGTGCGCGCCCAACTCGGCATCGTCCTGGAGGCGGCGCGCCAACGAGGACGCCCCGCCGATCACCTCTTGCTGTCCGGTCCTCCGGGTCTCGGCAAGACAACGCTGGCGTCCATCGTGGCTCACGAGATGGACGCGCCGCTGCGTGTGACCAGCGGACCTGCGCTCCAGCACGCCGGCGACCTGGCGGCTGTGCTGTCCAGCCTCCATCCCGGTGAAGTCCTCTTCGTGGACGAGGTGCACCGCACGTCCCGTGCCGCCGAGGAGATGCTCTACATCGCCATGGAGGACTTCCGGGTCGACGTCGTGATCGGCAAGGGTCCCGGAGCCACCGCGGTTCCGCTCACCATCGAGCCCTTCACCCTCGTCGCGGCGACCACGCGAGCCGGATTGCTCCCCAGTCCGCTCCGCGATCGATTCGGTTTCACGGCGCACCTGGATTTCTATGATCCGGTCGACCTCGAGCTCATCCTCGATCGCTCCGCGCGACTGTTGCGCGTATCCGTCGATGAGTCCGGCATCCACGAGATCGCTCGTCGATCGCGTGGCACTCCGCGCATCGCCAACCGCCTGCTCCGTCGCGTTCGCGACTGGGCCGAGGTCCACGGGCATCCGTCGATTGACCTGTCCACCGCGCGTTCCGCGCTCGATCTCTACGAGGTCGACGCCCTCGGGCTCGATCGCCTCGATCGCGCGGTCCTCGACGCGCTCGTGCGCCGATTCGGGGGAGGGCCAGTCGGACTGTCGACCCTTGCCGTGGCCGTCGGCGAGGAGACGGAGACCGTCGAGACAGTGGCAGAGCCCTTCCTGGTGCGCTGTGGCTTCCTCCTGCGCACGCCGCGAGGCCGAGTGGCGACTCCGGCCGCGTGGGAGCACCTGGGGCTGGCCTACGCGGGCTCCCCGGCACAGGACCTGCTGGACTTCCCCGGCTCCGAGTGAACCCCCCGGGAGCCTCCGGATAGGCTGCTGCGTCGAATCAGCCACGGCGCCGTCGGCCCCTCAGGCCGGGTGTCCCAAGGAGGTCACGCGTGGAGAGCCTGTCGACCCTGCTCCCCATTCTGCTCATCGGCGTGGTCTTCTACCTCCTCATCATGCGGCCGGCCCGCAATCGGCAGAAGAAGCAGCAGCAGATGATGTCGACGCTGGCCTCGGGCTCGCGGATCATGACGACGGCGGGGATCTTCGGCACGGTGGTGGAGGTCGATGAAGACGAAGCCAGCATCGAAATCGCGCCGGGAGTCGTGATCCGCGTGGTCAAGGCGGCGATCGGCCGTGTGCTCGACGAACCAGAGTCGCCCCAACTCGAAGCGCCGCCGGCCTCGGGCAGCGGAGACCCCGCCTAGCCCGCAGTCACGTCACGCGCGCCTTCGGCGCGCCCGAGGAGTGAGGATCCCTTGGCCACCAAGCAGAGCAGCAGGACCGGAGCGCAGGTGCGCGTCGGCCGGTCACTTCTGGTCATGGCCCTCATCCTCATCGGTCTTGCCGTGTGGGCGTTCTTCCCCGGACAAGATCATGCTCCGCGCCTCGGTCTCGATCTGCGCGGTGGCACCCAGGTCATTTTGATTCCCCGCGCGGTGCAAGAGGGCGAGGCCATCACCGACCAGCAGCTCGAGCAGACGGTGTCGATCATTCGTCAGCGCGTCGACGGCATTGGCGTGGCTGAGTCCGAGGTCACCGTCCAGGGTTCGGGCGACAATGCGGCCATTGTGGTCTCGGTCCCCGACGTGAGCCAGGAGCGCCTGGTCGAGCTCGTCGGCCGCACGGCCCTTCTCGACTTCCGGCCCGTCTGGACGGTGGCACCCCCCGGCGTGGCCACTCCGGTCGACGACACCGCGGCGGTCACCGACGACACGGCGCCGACTCCCGATCCGGCCCCCTCTCCCACGGCAGAAGACACTGCGACCGCGCCAGGGTCAGGAGCGCAGATCGTCCAGGCTCCCGACAACACGCCCGAGTTCCAGGCGCAGGTGGCTGACCTCGACTGTCTCCTCCCCGAAAACCAGGCCGGAGGCACGCCGGATGATCCGGTGGAGTGGCTCGGCACCTGTGACCAGGACGGGGTTGCCAAGTACACCCTGCAGCCGGCGTTCATCAAGGGCACCAACGTCACGGGAGCCAGCGCAGGACTCCCGCAGCAGGGTGTCGGTGGCTGGGTCGTCTCGCTGAACTTCGACTCCGAGGGTGCGGCGGCGCTGTCCAAGGCGTCGCAGGAGCTGTACTCCCTGCCCGATTGCCAACCTGGCGGTGCGAGCCCCTGTAACGCCTTCGCCATCGTGCTCGACGGTGTCGTCGTCTCCGCGCCTCGGTTCAATGAGCCCATCCTGGGCGGCCAGGCGCAGATCGAGGGCGACTTCACCGCCCAGGAGGCCCAGGACCTCGCCA
>CAZBWA010000112.1:0-3097 GCA_964495555.1 uncultured Bifidobacteriaceae bacterium
GAGCGCCGCGGTGGCAAGGACTTCTGCCCGCGCTGCTACTACATCCAGCCCTGCTGTGACGGCGGTGTCTGCAGTCCCTGAGCACTGGGTTGACACAGTATCCATCCCATGACCAGAATAATGGTCATGGTCACGGCATCCCTCGCATCCGTCAAAGCCCGGCTGTCGTCATTCGTGGACGACGTGGAAGGCACCCACGAGCGGGTCGTGATCACCCGCAACGGCTCGCCAGCTGCAGTTCTGCTCGCGCCGGAGGATCTGGAATCCCTCGAGGAAACCATTGCGATTCTGTCCGACCCAGATGCGATGCTCGAATTGATGGAGGCGCGCACCGCAATCGCGAAGGGGGACCTCACACCTCTCGAGGAGGTCACGCTTCGCGATGCAGACGCATCCCCGAGACCCGGTCGCATACCGGGTGCTTCTCGCGCCACCCGCGCGCCGCGCGCTTGAGCAGGGTCTTCCTGTCGCAGTCGCCCACGCCGCTTGGGAGTTCATTCGTGGACCCCTCGCGGAGAATCCATACCGAGTAGGGAAACCGCTTCGCGGACATCTGGAAGGTTTGTGGTCTGCCCGCCGCGGCAGCTATCGAGTTGTCTACACAGTTGATGAGGGAATCGTGACAATCTTCATCATGCGCGTTGCTCACCGTCGAGATGCGTATCGACCCTAGGTCCTGTCCTGAGCATTCCTCTACGCTGGGTGAATGCCGAGCCCAATACTTTTATGGGACATCGACGGCACCCTGATCGAGCACGCACCCGCCAAGAGGGACCGGCACGCCTACGCGGTGAAGCGGGTCATCGGCGAGCCCACCACCCCGATCCCCCCGGGAATCGGCAAGACGGATCGACAGATCGTCATCGAGATCATCTCGGCGCACACCGAACCCACCGTGGACGTCGTCGATGAGGTCCTGTCCCATCTCGACGACATCACCGACGATGACCTGACCTCCTCACCCGCGTCACCCCTCCCCGGGATCGCGGAGACCCTCGCGCACATGTCCGCCCTCGGCGCGCAGAACCTGCTTCTCACCGGAAACACACCGCGACGGGCGGAGGCGAAGGTGCGCTCAGCAGGGCTGGTCTCCTACTTCGATATCCCGTCAGGGTTCTACGGTCGCGATCACGCGACGCGGATGGATCTCGTATCCGAAGCCGTCGAACGCCTGGACAACGAGGTGGTCGCGCGCACGATCATCATCGGTGACACTCCCCTGGATATCACCGCGGCTCGCTCGGGTGGACTGAAGGTGATCGCGGTCGCCACCGGTGCGATCAGCGAGTCCGATCTCGCACAACACGAGCCCGATGGACTGCTCCCCGCCATGGACGCGCGCGCATTCGCAACGCTCGTGGACCGCATCCTGTCGTCCTAGCCCATCCACAGGACCGCGCGGCTCCTTGATCCGCACCGCACTCCTGCCTACCCTCGTAACACCTTCCCCGACCACTAGGAGTGCGCATGACGGACACCACGTATCCCGCACGGCTCGAGATCGACTATCAGGAGAAGTTGAGCCGGGTCACCACGATCTTCCGCATCATCCTGGTGATCCCGATCCTGATCATCCTGGGAATCCTCACGAGCGGTAGCGACACCGTCATCCAGACGGTCAATCAGGCCGGCGAGGTCGTCACCGAGACCGTCCAGACGGGCGCTGGCATCGTCGGCTCCCTCTTCCTCGTGACGCTGCTCCTGATCCTCTTCCGTAAGCGCTACCCGAAGTGGTGGTTCGACTTCGTACTCGCCCTCAACCGGTTCTCCCTGCGGATCTCGGCCTACATCGCGCTCCTCACCGACAAGTACCCCTCGACCGAGGACGAGCAGAACATCCACCTCGAGTTGGACTACCCGAATGCCCAGACGGATCTCAAGCGCGGAATGCCGCTGGTCAAGTGGTTCCTCGCGATCCCGCACTACG
This sequence comes from uncultured Bifidobacteriaceae bacterium, assembly GCA_964495555.1. Taxonomy (GTDB): domain Bacteria; phylum Actinomycetota; class Actinomycetes; order S36-B12; family S36-B12; genus VGCC01. The sequence continues at coordinate 1,928 of CAZBWA010000112.1, forward strand.
TGATCCTGTTCTTCCTGTGGATCGCGGTGTTCGTCGTGGTGCTGATCGCCTGGTTCGCGATCATCTTCACCGGTCGCTACCCGCGCGGCTTGTTCGAGTTCGTCGTCGGGGTGATGCGCTGGACGTGGCGGGTGCAGGCCTACGCGCTACTCCTCGCGACCGACAAGTACCCGCCCTTCCGACTCAGCTAACCCACCACCGATGGACGGCCCGGGACTTCCCGGGCCGTTCGTCATCTCCGGCCGAAGAGCGGCACGAGCTTGGGTCGCCCGGACCCACCGGTCGTGCTTTGCTGGTGGGATGCCGTGGATCACCGGTCTCGTCGCTGCGCTCCTCATGCTGCTGGTAGCGCCTGCGCACGCCGAGGAGTCCTCGTGGGAGCGGTTGCGCACCGAGGATGGCCTCGTCGTGCTCCTGCGCCATGCCCTCGCCCCCGGCACCGGAGACCCGCCCGGCTTCCGACTCGGGGACTGCTCGACCCAACGCAACCTCTCCTCCGAGGGTCGCGCCCAGGCACGGGCACTGGGTCGGGAGTTCCAGCGTCAACGGGTGCCGGTCACGGAGGTGCGCTCCAGCCGGTGGTGCCGGGCACGGGACACGGCGCGGTTGATGGACCTCGGCCCGGTTCGTGCCACCCCGGCGCTGGACTCGGCCTTCACCGCATCGGCACGGCAGGCCGAGAAGCAACGCATCGCCACCGAGCGCATCATCCGCGAGCACCGTGGCAAGGACGGTGTCCTCGTGCTGGTCGGGCACCAGGTGAACATCACGGACGTCACCGGCATCGCGCCGCGAGAAGGAGAGGGCGTGGTCGTCCGGGCCGATGCGAACGGTCGGATCGAGGTGCTCGGAACCGTCACACCGTGACGGTCCGTGGAATCACTTCGCGGAGACGTTGACCTCGAACTGGATGATCACATTCGATGCGCCACCGGCGTCGGCGGGCATCGAGGTGTCCATCACCGTGATCGTCGCCGATCCCTCCCCGCGTGCGACGAGGCCTGCCACCGAGGTGACATCCCCTTCACCCTGGGCCTGGGACGCCTCGACCACTGCCGGATCACTGGACTCGACCATGACCGTCGGTGAATCGGGGAGATCGGTGAAGATCGCCGCCTGACCGACGACCATGTCGACGGTCGTGCCGTTGGTGCTCTGGGTGATCTCGAT
>CAZBWA010000113.1:0-3079 GCA_964495555.1 uncultured Bifidobacteriaceae bacterium
CGACGGGCATCACCGACGGGGAACTGCTCGAGGGCGTCCGCTACACCCCGGACGGTCCCACGACACACTCCATCGTGATGCGCGGCAAAAGCGGGACCATCCGGGAGGTCAAGAGCGAGCATCGTCTGGCCAAGCTCTCCCGCTACAGCGCCGTGGACTTCGGCAGCGCGCCGTAGTCCTCCCCACGTGACCCCCGGCGGGGGTTCTACTCTGAGCGCGTGGCCTTTGACTACGTGGACATGCTGCCCCTCGGTGAGGACGACACCGCCTATCGGTTGCTCACCGCGGAGGGCGTGCGGACCGAATCACTCGGGTCCCGCACATTCCTCCACATCGACCCCGATGCACTGAGACACCTCGCCTTCGAGGCGATCAAGGACATCTCGCACCTGCTGCGGCCCACGCATCTGCGCCAACTCGCGTCGATCCTCCAGGATCCCGAAGCCTCGCCGAACGACCGCTTCGTCGCCCTCGACCTGCTCAAGAACGCGAACGTCTCGGCCGGCGGAGTCCTCCCGATGTGCCAGGACACGGGGACGGCCATCGTGATGGGTAAGCGGGGCCAGCAGGTGCTGACCGAGGGAATGGACGAGGAGCACCTCGCTCACGGGATCTACGACGCCTACCAGAATCTCAACCTGCGCTATTCGCAACTCTCCCCCCTGTCGATGTGGGAGGAGCGCAACACCGGGAGCAATCTTCCCGCTCAGATCGAGATCTACTCCGACACCCATCCCGGTCACGAACTCGGCTACGAGTTCTTGTTCATGGCCAAGGGCGGTGGCAGCGCGAATAAGAGTTTCCTCTTCCAGGAGACGGCAGCGGTGCTGAATCCCGCGAGCTTCCGCGCCTTCCTCGATGAGAAGCTGCGCAGCATCGGGACGTCGGCCTGTCCGCCGTACCACCTGGCGATCGTGGTCGGTGGAACGAGCGGCGAGTATGCGTTGAAGGTTGCCAAGCTGGCGAGCGCGAAGTACCTGGACGCACTTCCCGTCCACGGGACTGCGGCCGGTCACGGCTACCGGGACCTGGCCATGGAGGCCGAAGTGCTGACACTCACCCAGGGCTTCGGGATCGGTGCGCAGTTCGGCGGCAAATACTTCTGCCACGACGTGCGCGTGGTGCGCCTCCCCCGGCACGGAGCTTCGTGCCCCATCGCCATCGCGGTGTCCTGCTCCGCCGATCGCCAGGCCAAGGCCAAGATCACCGCGGACGGGGTGTTCCTGGAGCAGTTGGAGCGCGACCCCGCGCAGTACCTGCCCGACGTCACCGACGAGCACCTCGAGGACGACGTGGTGCATATCAATCTGAACAGGCCCATGGACGAGATTCGCGCGGAGTTGTCCAAGCTCCCGATCCGCACCCGGATCTCCCTCACCGGGCCACTGGTGGTGGCACGCGATCTCGCGCACGCCCGGATCAAGGCGATGCTCGAGCGCGGGGAGCCCATGCCGGACTACCTCCGTGACCACGCCGTCTACTACGCGGGGCCCGCAAAGACCCCCGAGGGCTACGCGTCGGGATCCTTCGGTCCCACGACCGCCGGACGCATGGATTCCTACGTCGACCTCTTCCAGAAGGCCGGCGGCTCCTACGTCATGCTCGCCAAGGGCAACCGGAGCAAGGCGGTGACGCAGGCGTGCCACGACAACGGTGGCTTCTACCTGGGTTCGATCGGCGGTCCCGCGGCGATCCTGGCCCGGGACAACATCACCAAGGTCGAGGTCCTGGACTTCCCCGAGTTGGGCATGGAGGCGGTGTGGCGGATCGAGGTGAAGGACTTCCCCGCATTCGTCGTCGTCGACGACAAGGGCAATGACTTCTTTGCCGAGACGCTACGTCCGATCACGGCGACCATCCCGGTGGGAGCGCCGCGCTAGTCCTTGCAGAGCCAGGCGCCGCCGCGCCAATGGTGCTTCCCGCGCCCATCCCGCCAGATCGTCCAGAAGGCGCGGTCCTGCCAGTAGCGGTTCCACTGCTGCATGGGACGCTCACGCAGGCTCTTGACGATGTCCACGGCCGCGTCACCGAACTCCCTGCGGACTTCCGACTGCATCATCCACGTAGCACCAATGGCCAGGCGCTTGGAGAACTGGTACGCACCGCGGTAGATCCCTCCAGCGCTGACGGCCTTGTAGTTGCCGTTGCTCTCCCGGTCGACGATGCACCGGCGTACGTCGTCCTTCCCCGGCTTGAACCACTTACCCCGGTAGAGACTGGGCATGAGGCCGCGCAGGTCCAGGGAATCCTCCGAGCCCATGGCGTGGGCGAGCTCCCGGGCGATCCGCTCGGCCGGGTCCTCGACGAAGGCCGCATTCCCCGCGTCGCCGGACGGCACGGGCACCGCCTGGCCCGTCTCCGGGTCGATGAGTCCTTCGGTGAGGTCCTGGAACTCGACGGGGATCTCGTCCTCCGGATTCTCCGTCGCTGACACCGACGGCGCGCCCGCAAGGCCCACCGCGAGAAGGGTGGCGGACAGCACGCACACAGCCCGACGCATACCCACCTCCTGGAGGACGGAAAACGAAGCCAACATTGTGACCGTAGACCGCGGGTATGACCAAGCCACGACTGGGGTGAATCACCCCATATCGGACACACAATTCCAAGAATTCACCTGCCCGTGAGGGATTCCCTCAGAGCACGCTCTCCTCGAGCATCTCGGTGACCAGGGCCGCGATCGGCGAGCGCTCGGACCGGGTGAGCGTCACGTGGGCGAAGAGCGGGTGCCCCTTGAGCTTCTCCACCACGGCCACGACACCGTCGTAGCGGCCCACGCGCAGGTTGTCCCGTTGCCCGACGTCATGGGTGAGGACGACCCGGCTGTCCCGGCCGATGCGCGACAACACGGTGAGCAGCACGTTGCGCTCGAGCGACTGGGCCTCGTCCACGATGACGAAGGCGTCGTGCAGCGAACGGCCCCGAATGTGGGTGAGGAGCAGCACCTCGAGCATCCCGCGGTCGACGATCTCATCGACGACCTCAGGTGTGGTGACGGCGTTGAGGGTGTCGAACACCGCCTGCCCCCAGGGCGACATCTTCTCGTGCTCGGTGCCCGGCAGATAACCCAAGTCCTGAC
>CAZBWA010000114.1:0-3072 GCA_964495555.1 uncultured Bifidobacteriaceae bacterium
GCAACACCATCGCTGAGGCTCGTGAAGGTGCAGCGCGCCGATGACATGCACTCGGGGATGCCGAAGACCCGCAGGGTGAGCTCGGTGATCACCGCGAGGGTGCCCTCGGATCCCACGAGCAGGCGAGTCAGGTCGTAGCCAGCACTGTCCTTGCGCGTCGGACGACCCGTCTGGATCACGGTGCCATCGGCGAGCACCGCCGTGAGCGCGAGCACGTTGTCGCGCATCGACCCGTAGCGCACCGTGGTGGTGCCGGAGGCGCCCGTCGCGGCCATGCCTCCGAGGGTTGCATCGGCTCCGGGATCGACGGAGAAGAAAAGCCCGTCGCGCGCGAGGCGCTCATTGAGAGGCACACGGCGTACGCCAGCCTGGACGACGACCAGCAGGTCGTCGGGGCGGACGTCGAGGATCGCGTCCATCTCGGACAGGTCGAGGCTCACGCCGCCGTGCACGGGCAGCACATGACCTTCCAGTGACGACCCCACGCCGAAGGGCACAACGGGCACGCCGGCGGCCGAGCACAGGCGCAGCAGCGTGCTGACCTCATCGGTGGACCGGGCCATGACGACCGCATCGGGCACGACCTCAGGCAGTGAGGACTCGTCGCGCCCGTGGCGTGCGAGCTCGGTCGCATTGACCGTGACTCGGCCGGGCAGCGCGGCCGTGAGCTCGTCGATGAAGCCAGCGGGTATGGGCCTGCGCATCAGCGAGACTCTCCTAGGGGCAGGGTGAGGGTGGTATCGGGACCGTGCCGCACGATCAGGGTGATGGGCTCTCCGGTGACTCCATCGACGGTCGAAGGATTCATGGATGACCAGGCTGACCTCAGGGTAAGCCGAACCCGTGATCCGGCACCGATGGTGCGAGAGATGAAGCGCAGGTCATCGAATTCCACGGTGTTTTCTTCGCCAACGCGCACTTGGGCACCGTCGGGAAGGGCATGGCTCAGGCGCATGGACTCGGCGGAGAGGAACAACGCCGAGCCATCCGGGCGCACCTCATGGAGCACGATGGCGAGGTCGGCATCAGGGCGATCGGGCACGACGACGAGCCGCAGCGCCGGGATCCCCACAAGCGTGAGCGGGGCATCCAACGCACGCGAGTGATAGACGAGTCCGTCGCCGTCGATAGCGATGCTGAACACCTGCTCGCAGGGATCTGCCCCTGACGTGACGCCCTGGAGACTCGGCAGGTCGAGCGGGAAGGACGGATCACCCATGGCAGCACTATCGGCGGGTCGTCGTCTGCTCTCGATGTCCAGCACCCTGCGGTCGGCCGGGTCGAAGGTCATGGAGTAGTCGGGGCCGCTGCCGGGCCCTTCGGCCAACCAACCCGAGTGGAAGACATCGTTGGGCGCTTTGGTCGACCGCAGGCCCAGCGCATGGGTGCCGATCGTCGCAGCCTGCATGCTGGGAGCCGTTTTCCACTCCTCGGTGCCAGCGACGTAGTACACGAATTGATCGCCTAGCAACTCCGGGAGTGGCCCACCGAAGAGGATGTGCCGATACCAGTCCACACAGAGCTGACCGATATCCACCCGGGCGGCATTGTCGAACTGGACCGTGCCTACGGCGTTGACTCCCGTGCCCGTGCCCGCGTGATCCCACGGACCGACGACCAGGTGACTACGGGCGATGGCGTCCTGCGAGGCCAGCTCGGTGTAGCGCTCCCAGTGGTAGATCGTCCCGCGCATGCAGAAGTCGTGAGTTCCCGTGATCGGCAGGACAGGCACGGTGCTGCCTCGCAGACCGCTCTCCGCTGGCTGCATATCGGCGAAGTTCTCCATGTCCGGAGAGAGGAGGAAGCGCAGCCAGTCGGTGTCGCGACGCAGGGCAAACGGTTCTCCCACGGAGGTGATGGGTCGTCCTGCCTCCAGGGCCTCCCGAACCTCCTGGACCCACAGGCCCCGGTCGGCACCGGACATGCCGTTGAGCGTGTGTCCCCACACGAGGCTCTCCCACGTCGCGTTGTGCAGATTCGGGACTCCGCCCCGTGGAAAGTCGAAGCCGACAGCGGGTGCAGCGCCCGGTGTCGCCGCCACGATCGCCGGATGGCCCTCCCCGAGGATCAGCCACTGGTTGAGTCCGGTGTAGGAGCCGCCCGTGAGAATCACGCGGCCATCGCTCCACGGCTGCTGGGTGATCCACTCCACGATGTCGACACCGTCGCGTGCGTCGTGGATGAACTGCCGGAAGTCACCCTCCGAATCCCCGCGCCCGCGGACATCGACCACGAGGTAGCCGAATCCCTCGCGCGCCAAGCGCTGACCGACGTCGTGCATGAGATCGACCGTGTAGGGGGTGAGTTCCATGCATACGGGCACGCGGTCAGGCCCGGACCTGGGCAGGTAGATGGCCCCATTGAGGTGAATGCCGTCCCGCACGGGGATGCGCACCCGGCGCATGCGGATGCCGTGGCTGGGCGAGAGGGCCGGGACGATGCTGCTGGCGATCGGCATCCGGGCACCCTCCCTGGTTAACGTAACTTTCTTAGGCAATGACTCTAGGGGAGCCTGCCGTTCCTCGGGACCCCTTTCCAAAGTCCATAAAATTGTTATGCTCACCGGGTGATGCGCTCTCGGATGCGCCCGTCGACCCTCAGGGTGGCGCCATGACGCCGCTTGAGGCGCTCGACGAGCTCGGCCACGAAGAGGTCGTCGTTCGCCAGGACCCGGCCAGCGGCTATCGCGCGATCATCGCCCTGCACTCCACCGCCCTGGGCCCGGCCACCGGCGGCACCCGCCTGTGGTCCTACGACTCCTTCGATGATGCGCTGCTCGATGCACTGCGCCTATCGCGCGGCATGACCTATAAGAACGCGATCGCCGGGTTGGCGCTCGGCGGGGGGAAAGCCGTGATCCTCGCACCGCCCGAGCCCTTCGATCGCGAGCAGATCTTCCTCGCGCACGGTCGTGCCGTGCAGAGCCTGGGTGGACGCTTCATCACAGCGGAGGATGTCGGCACGAGCCCCGCTGACTTCGAGATCGCGGCGCGCGAGACGACATGGGTCGCCGGGATCGACGGCCGCGGCGGTGATCCCACGCCGTGGACCGCACGCGGAGTCATGGCCGGC
>CAZBWA010000115.1:0-3046 GCA_964495555.1 uncultured Bifidobacteriaceae bacterium
GTCGGCATCTACGTCGCGGCACGCCGCAACCAGCGCTACGGCATCCCGCGCTCCGAGACCGAGAAGGTCGGCCTGATCCTCGTCGGCATCGGCTTCGTCGGTGCGCGACTGCTCTGGGTGGTGACGCACCTCGAGGAGATCCAGTCCCCGATCGACGTCATCGCCGTGTGGGATGGCGGGCTGCAGTTCACCGGCGGGTTCGTCACCGCGATCCTGCTCGCCCCGCTGCTGACCCGGAAGTGGCCGAAGGATCGGCGCTGGGAGCTGCTTGATGGCGCCGTTCTCGGTCTTGCCGTCGGACAGATGATCGGGCGCCTGGGATGCGTCGCCGTCGGCGAACACCTCGGTGGCCCCACCGACTTCTTCCTCGGCTGGACCTATACCGGTGGCACCGTCGTCGAAGGCCCACTCGAGGTGGGCGTGACGTACCACAACGCGGCGCTCTACGAGTTCCTGTGGTTGATCCCGATCATCCTGGTGCTGCTCTACCTGGACAAGAAGCAGGTTCCCGCAGGCGTCATGGCCGGCAGCTTCGCGATCATGTACGGGGTCGCGCGATTCCTCACCGACTTCGTGCGCATCAACGACGAGCGGCTCTACGGGCTCACCGGAGCGCAGTACATGACGGCGTTCCTCGCCCTCTTCGGTGTCTGGGTGGTGTGGCGTTCACTGCGCCAGCATCGTGAGGAGGTCGCGGCGGGTACTGCAGCGGGATCCACGTCACCCGACGGTTCGAGTGCAGCGGTGGGAACCACGCCCGAGTCCCCTGCGTCGGAATCCTGATATGTGCGTGCAATGTGTCCAAGCCGGGGCGAGTGTCGTCCCCGCGGCCCTCGCTGTCCTCGGCGGGATGGTGTGGAAGCACCGCCGCGACGAGCTGCGTGATGGACAGCATGCGGAGGCCGAGACCGCCGTGGAGACCGCGAACTAGGGTCGCTCCATGGAACCTGACGAGCAGCCCTCGTCGGAACCACCTGTCGTCGAACAGCGCAAGCGTTCCTGGATCCGCCTGGGCATAGCCCTCCTCGCCCTGCTCGCGCTGAACGTCCTCGCGTTCTGGGTGATCGGTCTGCCCCCGGTCCAGGAGTTCTTCCGTAACCTCGAGGGCTCGGTCTACATCGGCTCGTTCCTGCTCGCGTTCTTCACGAACTTCACCGTCGCCGTGCCCATCCCCTACAACCCGATCATCCTGCAGATGATGGAGACCACGTCGATGCCGTGGTTGGTAGCGATCACCACCGCGGCCGGCGCCACGCTCGGGGAGACGTCGGGCTTCCTCGCCGGCCGTGCGGGCAAGGGCACCTTCGCGGGGACGAAGTTCGCCACGTGGATATCCCGGCAGTTGGCGCACCCGGTGCGCGCCTTCGTGGTGTTGTTCCTCGTGTCGGCGCCCCCGTTTCCCGCTTTCGACGTCGCCGGTGTGGTGTCCGGTGCGGTGGGGGTCCCCGCGAAGATCTTCTACCCGTCGGTGTTCCTCGGTCGGCTGACCCGATTCCTGCTCTTCGCCGCATTCACCACCTGGGTGACGACCTAAGCCATAATCGAAGAACACCTGAGAACAAGGAGCAGCATGCGCACTCGCACGTGGGCCGCCCTCGGCGCGGCCGCCGCCGTTCTGATCGGATCCTCACCCGCCATGGCAACCGAGGCCTCCCCCTCCCTGGTCACCACCGTGTATCCGCTGATGGTGGCGAAGGCCGACGCCACGAAGGTCGGCGTCACGGGCAGTCGCCTCGCCACATTCGCCGTGACGAGTTCGGACAAGGGAACACCCGACGCGCCGTGGCTGTGCGATCTCGACGGTGTCGCCGAGGTCGAAGGCAAGGGCGCCCCGGCGCTCGTCTCCATGGAGATCATGTCCCTCAAGAAGGGAGACGTGAGCAGCCTCAGCCAGGAGCTCCACGTCTATGCCAGCGAGGCGAAGGCGAAGTCCGCCTACCGCGGCATCCTGAAGCGCATCGCAGAGTGCGAGGGGCAGCACACGCCCACGCCCGACGGTGACGCCGATGAGCCCGGAACCACCACCGTCACGCTCACCAACGGAACGAAGAAGGCCGCCGACGGGGACACTCTGCTGTGGGTGAAGTCGGAGACCACGCTGGCCGATGCGAACGGGTTCGCCTCGCACGAGTACCTCACGGTGCGTCACTTCGGTAAGTACATCCAGGTCGTCGAGGTCGAGAGCGAGGGAACGCAGGCTCCGCCCCTCACCGCCAAGCAGATCTCGACGGTCGACACGTTGTCGGACTCCCACGGGGATCGCCTGCGTGCCGCTCTGACGTGAGCCCGGCTGCACGTCCGCCCGATGCCGTGCACGGGCATCGCGACGTCATCGAGTTCTTCGCCTACGGCACCTTGCGTCCCGGCGGCAGCAACTTTCACCGCATCGAGCAGTGGGTCGATGCAGTAGAACCTGCGGCCGTGCGCGGACGGATGTTCGCTTCCACCGCCGGCGCGTGGCCACTGCTCGAGGTGCGTGCGCACGGCTCCGAGTGGGTGCACGGTGACCTGTTCACCACGCACCCGTCCCCCAAACTCTGGGAACTCTTGGGGACACTCGAACTCGAATGGGGCTACGACCTGATCTGGCACCCGATCCATGCCACGCCCGAGGGTCCGAGCATCGGGCAGGCGATGCTGTGTGCGTGGCCGTGGCCGAAGGACCGGGGTGAACCCATCCCCGGTGGTGACTGGCTGGCTTTCCTCGACGGTCACGCGTCCTGACGCGGGTACCCTGACGCACATGCCCGCATACGAATTCCGGTGCCGACAGTGCGGGGACACCTACGTGGTCGATCGCCCGATGGAGGAGTCCTCGGCGCCGTCGGCCTGCCCCGCGGGACACACGGACACGGTGCGCTTACTCACCATCGGCGCTGCGGGCGGACGCTCGGCAGCGCCGGCCTCCGGTGGTGGCTGCTGTGGTGGGGGGTGCGGCTGCGGATGATGGGTGATCCGGGGCCCTGCCCCGCGTGTGAGTCCGTCCAACTTGAGCGCCGCGGTGGCAAGGACTTCTGCCCGCGCTGCTACTACATCCAGCCCTGCT
>CAZBWA010000116.1:0-3018 GCA_964495555.1 uncultured Bifidobacteriaceae bacterium
ACCAGGCGACGCTGCCCCTCCGGTGTGGTCTGGGTCAACGTCGTGGTGGAGGAACCGAGGATGTGCCCGGCCGGGTGGAGCACGCATCGCAGGTCGTCGAGGACCGCGAAGTCGTCACCGAACTCGCGTGGGACGAGCAGTCCGATTGCCGCCTCGGCGTCGATCGAGTCGTAGAGCGGCTTGGGTTCGGCATGGCGACTGAAGCCCTTGCGTCGGGCGTAGGCGGTGTCCTCCTCCTGCAGCTTCGCGGAATCGCGCAGGATGATCGGGACCAGGCGTGCGGTGTTGGGGGAGCAGTAGATCGGCCCGGTGAACCCGTCGCGGACCAGGGCCGGGACGTACCCGCAGTGGTCGAGGTGGGCGTGGGTCAGCACCACGGCGGAGATGTCCGCCGGGTTCAGGGGGAAGTCGGCCCAGTTGCGCTCCCGGATCTGCCGGGGCCCCTGGAACAGGCCGCAGTCCACGAGGACCGTCCCGGCCGGGGTGCTCACGGCGAACCGTGACCCGGTGACCGTGCCCACCGCCCCCAGGAAGGTCAGCTTCACGGCTCAGGTTTAGCACGGGGGGTTGACGGTTGTCGGAGGGTCGGTTTAACGTACCCCGTATTCGAACACATGTTCGAATACGGGGTCGGAGTCGCGGCCGGCCCCGAGCCTCCTTCGGCTCACCGGGACCGCCTCGACCCCGGTCCCGGTGAGCCGAGGTGAGGGGCGTGAACAAGAGATACGGCGGTCGGTCGGTCCGGGTCCGGACCGATCCGGGCGGAACCCCCACGGGTTTCCGCTGGAAGGGCCGGGAGTACCGGGTGCGCTCGGTACTCGATCGGTGGGTCGAGGGTGAGGCGTGGTGGCAGGCCGAGGGCCTGCTGTCCGTCAGTGGCCAGCGCACGTTCTGGCGGGTCGAGTGCACATCCGGTTCCGTGCAGGGAACCGGTGTCTACGACCTCTCGGTCACCGCACAGCGGTGGGGGATCGAGCAGGTCATGGATTGATGACCAGCGCAGGAGAAGCACATGACCCGTTCCACGGATGATCTGATCGCATCCGCACGGCGCAGTCTCACCGAGGCCGCCGTTGCCCACACACCACAGGACCGTTACGCCGCCGCGCACCTCGCGGCGCTACGGGCGGCCGCGGCGGTCCTTGCCTCCGATGCGCGTCCCGATGGGATGCGTGGGCGCGTGCGCAGCGTCTGGGCCGTGTTGCCGCAGGTCGCCGCGGAGTTCGGCGAGTGGGCCGACTTCTTCGCCGCCGGCGCGCGCAAACGTTCCGCCGCCATGGCCGGTGTTCCCTGCGTGAGTCATCGCGAGGCCGACGACCTGGTCCGCGATGCCGAGGAGTTCCTCGCGCGCGTCTGCATCCACCTCGGCATCGCCTACCAGGCACCCCTCGTCCCCGGACTGCGTTTCGTCAGTTAGCGGGCTATTGCCGATGGTCTCCTGTCCATCGGCCGGGGCCTCGGCGCCTTCCCCTGCGCCGAGGCCCCGCCATCCCGCATCGGATCCCCATGCCATCGACACCCACTCCCTTCACCCACCTGCAGGTGGCCTCGAGTCATTCCCTGCAGTACGGGACCGCCACCGCGCAGGCGCTGGTGACCCGTGCCGCGGAGTTCGGTCAGCCGATCATCGGCGTCACCGATCGCGACGGCCTCTACGGCGCGGTGCAGTGGGCGCACGCGTGCCGCGATGCCGGTATCGCCCCCGTCATCGGTGTCGACCTCGCGGTAGAACCGAGCATCCCCGCGCCGCCGGTATCCCGGCGCACCCCGGCCCGTGGTGGTGCATGGATCGAGGAGTCACGTCCGCGGGTGGTGTTCCTCGCCTCGGGTGCGCGCGGGTGGGCATCGCTGTGTCGACTCGTCAGTGCCGCGCATGCGCATACCCGTGGCGATCCGTACCTCACCTGGCAGGCGGTGCAGCAGCACCACGAAGGTGTCGTCGCCCTGCTGACACCGGACTCCGAACCCGGGCGTCTACTCGCCGCGGATCGGCCATGGCGCGCAGATGCCGCGGTGCGGCCGTGGCGTGCCCTGTTCGGTCGGTGGCTGGCGATGGCGGTGACCTGCCACCACCGTCCTGCAGGTCACCGCCATTCCTTAGCTGCTGCGGCGCGCACGGTGCGCTGGGCGCGGGAGAACCATCTGCCCGTCGTGCTGACCAACGCCGTGCGCCATCTGGAGCGCGCCGATGCTCCGGTGGCCGACATCCTCGATGCCTCGCGTCTGCTGGTGCCGTTGCGATCGACGCGCCTGGAACATGCCAACGGCGAGGCGTTCCTGAAGTCCTCCGAGGACATGGCGCAGGTGGCCGAGGAGATCGCGCGTGCCGCAGGGGAGCGTGATCGTCGTCGGCTCATCACGGACACGATCCATCTCGCCGAGTTCTGCGCCCTGCAACCCGAGCGCGATCTCGGTCTCGGTGAGGTGTTCGTCCCCGAGCTCGACGTCCTCGTCGATCACCCGGTCACCGATCCGGTGCGCGAGGCCACCGCGTTGTTGTGGCAGCGGTGCCGCTCCGCACTCCCGCGTCGTTATGGCGGCGGTGAGCTGCGTGCCGCCGAGGAGCGACTCGCGGCGGAGATGCGCACCATCGAGCACCTCGGCTTCGCCGGGTACTTCCTCACCGTCGCCGAGGTGGTGGACATGATCCGCGCCGAAGGTGTGCGCGTGGCTGCACGCGGATCCGGTGCCGGCAGCCTGGTCAACCACCTGCTCGGCATCTCCGGTGTCGACCCGATGCGGCACGGACTGCTGATGGAGCGGTTCCTCTCCCCGCTGCGACGGATGCTCCCGGACATCGACATCGACGTGGAATCCGCGCGCCGCACCGAGATGTATGACCGCATCTTCGAGCGCTTCGGCCACGAGCGTGTGGCCTGCGTGGCGATGATGGAGACCTACCGCGTGCGCCACGCGGTGCGCGATGTCGGACGCGCCCTCGGGATGCCCGCCGCGGAGATCGATGCGCTCGCGAAGTCCTTCCCGCACGTCCGTGCCCGCTACGCCCGCTCCGCACTC
>CAZBWA010000117.1:0-2934 GCA_964495555.1 uncultured Bifidobacteriaceae bacterium
ACCAGCCAGCCGGTAGCCAGGAGGGGCAGCATGTCGATCGAGACCATGCCCTGGACGAGATAGGCGGTGAGCGCGCCGGCAACCGATGCCGTGACGGCGGCCGAGCTAACCGGGGCGCGCAGGATCCGACGGAGGAGAGCGACGACCGTGCCGACGAACACGACGATCCAGAGCACGAGTCCGAGGTAGCCGAGGACGGCACCGAACTGCAAGGCGATGTTGTGGGCTGCCGAGACTCTCATCGTGGGACCGAGGAGTTGGAGGAAAGACTCCGGCCGATACTCCGAGACGAAGCGGGCGAAGCCATCGGGCCCTGTTCCGAAGAAGGGTTGGCCCGACATGATGGCGATGGCTGTCTGCCAGTACTCCTGGCGGACTGCGAAACTCCTCTCAGCCCATAGGCCTGCGAGCGGACCGATAGCAGAAAAGGACAAGACAAGAGCGAGACAGCCGAGGGCGAAGACAAGTCCCATAGAAACGAGCCCGATAGTCCGATATCTGCCTCGATAGAGCAGCACGTACGTGGCCACGAGTGCCAGCACCCCCATAAACAAGGCTGCCGGACCCTGTTGCGCCGCGGTCTTCCACGCCAGGAAGGCCAGACATGCGAAGAGCGCACCGGCCCAGATCCGTTGCCACAGCGCCGTCGGGGTGAGTGCACGTCCCAGTGCGAGCGACGCAATGATGGCGAAGTACCCGGCTGCGAAGTTTGTATTGCCCATCAGACCCTGGACCTGGCCGTTGGAGCTCGCAGGAATCGCGATACCGAATGCCTGGAAAATGCCAATGATCGCGACGAGGGTCGCGCCACCGAGAAGCCAGGAGATGGTGCGCTGCACCTCACGGAGGGAAAGCGTGGCCGCACCAAGGAGAAGGAATGCCGCACCCAGCCAGGCGAGCCACCCGTCACCTCGTCCCCACCAGCCCAGAAGTGACCCCCACAGCGGAGCACCCGATCCGAGCGCTGACACCACACCCCAGATCAGAAGGAGCACGACACCTGCACAAGGGATGAGCACGCCCCACGACGGCCTGCCGATCGCCCTCCATCTGATGACTACAAAGGGCGCGAGGAAAAGTCCCCCACACGCGAGCGCAAGCAACTTGGCGGACGTCAACTGGTCGAAGAGCATCGGAGCCCAGGCCACTGCCACGAGAACACCGACGATCCCCAAGCCATCTGCCAAACCGAACTTCTTCACGTGGACAGTTCCTCGCCGCGGGGGTGTTCCCTCAACCTAGTGGCTCGTCGACTTACTCCGGGGGCTCGTGAATACTCCGCCACTCTTTGGCTTGCTATCGCCGTGGGGTCGGCGCGCCTGGGGTAAACGGACACGTCAGGTTCGATACGGGTAGGTCGAGAGTGAGCAGGTATCGGGACACAGGATCGTTGACGCAGTCCGATGGCACGCTCAGATACGCCACATGCTGCGTGCCGTCATAGGTGACTGTGCGCGAGCCGACGAACTCGTTGGCAAGACTTCGTCCCCACACCCAGGGGGTCGCCGCATCGCCGGAGGACAACACGAACACAGGGGGTGTCTTCAAGGAGATCGCGCTGGACCCAAGGGGCACGGCCGGCGATAGATCCCCGGGTGCCAGACCGAAGCACGATGCAGAATTCCCCATGAAGGCGGGCATGGTCGTTCCATAGTTGCGGCTGACAGGATCTGATGCGGCCGTCAGCTGCTCCACGGTCGGCCGATCATGCAGGTCGGAACAATTGACCAATACCTGGATGGGCGCCCCCTTCTTGGACTCCTCGGTGATGGCACGCAGGTAGGCGAAAATCTCCGCGACAACCTGGAGTGCCTTCTCACGGTCCGCTGGTACTGATGTTGTGATCCCCGCATAGAGGAAGTTCACAAGTGCTCGCGCAGCCGGATACTGGCTCTGCGATGTCAGTAGGAATCGCAACTGTTCTGCAAAATCCCAGCGCGTGAACTCCTCACCATCCGGGAGGGTGAGCACCGTATCGTCGAGATAGGCCTCGATCACCGGAATCTTGCGCGAAGCCGAGGGGGCGGTCAGGGCGGGGTAGAGCTGCCGGGAGATCCAGTAGTTCGCCGGAAAACTCGTGCCGAATCGGTAGATGGTTTCGTCAGCCATGACGCTGCCATCCATGATCAAGGCGCGGAGCCTCTTCGGGAACGTGCTCGCATACGCATGCCCGATCCGCGTGCCGTAACTCATCCCCCAGTAGTTCCACGTGGAGTAACCGAGGGCGGCACGCAGCGCATCAAGGTCACGGATGACCTGCCACGTTCCCACATACGGTGCGCTGTCTGGGTTAGCAGCAAGGCAGGCGGCGCTGCTCTCGGCGTACGTCTTCTCACTCTCTTGCCAGAACGCTCGCCAGTCCACCGGTCCTGTCGCGGGCGGAAGTGGCTCGGGATAGGAGCACCCGGTGACCTTCGGCCCGCTCTCCCCCACGCCACGCGGATCCCAGGCGACGAAATCCATCTGGGCAACCACTTCATCGGGCAGCAGTGAGTAGAACGCGGAGAAAGCCTCGATCCCCGAACCACCGGGGCCACCGGGGTTGAAGGTGAGGCCGCCCTCACCCCCAGGTGCGCGCATGACCCGTACATCGATCCTGGTCGTTCGACCATCGTTGGGGGTCTGCCAATCAAGGGGGACGGTGAGCCAGGCGCAGCGGACCCCGGTGGGCTTCGACTTGGGTGGACACGTGTAGTACGACAACGTCGGCGTGAAGGTGTCAGCAGTCGGAATCCTGGCTGTCGCGCCGGGGGCAATAGCTCCGACCCCGCTGGCAAGGAGCACGGTGGCACAGATGACTCCGGTGATGCTGTGCACTCGTCTGGTGATTTTCATTGGTTGCTCACCCATCGCGTCGTCGGTTGCCAGAAACCTCACATGCACACCGCAGACAAGCAACGGCATTCACCGTGCCCGAGGATAGCGACTGGGGCC
>CAZBWA010000118.1:0-2886 GCA_964495555.1 uncultured Bifidobacteriaceae bacterium
CCTGCTTCTGGCTCTTGCCGCAGAAGGAGCACTTGAGCAGATCGCCGCTCTCGCCGATACGCGCCATGCTCGCTCCTCCTCCCCGCCCGATATGCCAGCCATGACCGTACATCGGAAATGCCGCACATGCCGCGTAAGGGCACGAACCGATGTCTCGACCCCGGGTTGAGGGTCGCGCGGGGGGATTACGCCTTGCGGGAGGAGATCACCGCGTCGATGATCCCGTACTCCTTCGCCATGTCCGCCGTGAGGATCTTGTCGCGCTCGATATCCGACTCGATCTGATCCAGCGACCGCCCGGTGTGCAAGGAGAGGATCCCCTCCATCTCCTTGCGCATGCGGATGATCTCGTTCGCCTGGATCTCGATGTCCGACCCCTGGCCCCCACCCTCGGTGTACGGCTGGTGGATCAGGATCCGCGCGTGGGGCAGCGCGAAGCGCTTCCCCGGTGTGCCCGCGGCGAGGAGGACGGCCGCGGCCGAGGCGGCCTGCCCGAGGCACACCGTCTGCACCTGGGGCTTGACGAACTGCATCGTGTCGTAGATCGCGGTCATCGCGGTGTACGAGCCACCGGGCGAGTTGATGTAGATCTGGATGTCGCGATCGGGATCCATCGACTCCAGGGTGAGCAGTTGCGCCATGACGTCATCGGCGGAGGCATCGTCGATCTGCACGCCGAGGAAGATGATCCGCTCCTCGAACAGCTTCGTATACGGATTGTGGATGCGCTCGCCGTTCGCGCTGCGCTCCCGAAACTCCGGAACGATGTAACGGCCGCTCGGACTGGTCATCACTTCCCTCCCTTGCCCGTGGGGGCATCGGCCGCCGTGCTGTAGACGTGATCGATCAGGCCGTAGGCGCGAGCCTCGTCCGCGGTGAACCAGCGGTCGCGATCGGAGTCCTTCTCGATCTGCTCCAAGGTCTGGCCCGAGTGGATGGCGATGAGCTCGGCCATGCGCTTCTTGATGAACAGCATCTGCTCGGCCTGGATCTTGATATCGCTGGCCGTTCCACCGATCCCGCCGAGGGGTTGATGCATCATGATGCGCGTGTTGGGGGTCGCGTAGCGCTTACCAGTGGTGCCGGCGCAGAGCAGGAACTGCCCCATCGAGGCCGCCAGGCCCATCGCGATGGTGGTCACGTTGTTGGGGATCAGCTGCATGGTGTCGTAGATGACCATGCCCGCGGTGATCGAGCCACCGGGTGAGTTGATGTAGAGGGTGATGTCACGCTCGGGGTCCTCGGCGGCCAGCACCTGCAATTGCTTCGCGATCCGGTTGGAGTTCTCGTCGCGCACTTCGCCCTCGAGCCAGATGATGCGCTCCCGCAGGAGACGCTCGTCGAGCATGTCGCCGAAGCCGGTCATTCCCCCGCCGGGCGCGCGCAATTCACTCATTTCGTGGGACATGACACAACCCTAGTCGGAGATGACCGCTCGCACCGCCCCGAGAACGCCGGGTTCGCCGAGGGCCGAACGGATACTGTCCGCGGCTAGTCGGCCGTCGGCGCCAGATCCTGGTCGAGGGCCTTCAGGTCGACCACCGCACCCTCGGTGTCCACCACGGAGGCCGATTCGAGCACGAGTGCCAGGGCCTTGGCGCGACGGATGTCCTGCATCGCCATCGGGACCTGGCCGGCCTCGACCAGTGCCTTGGCGAACGCATCTGGGGTCATGCCGTAGCGCGGCGCCTGCTGCACCAGCCAGGCGGACAGTTCGCTCTCGCCGACGGTCACCTGCTCGTCCTCGGCGATCCGGTCCAGGATGAACTGGCTCCTCAACCCGCGTCGCGTCTGCAACTCCACCTCGGTGCGATGGTCGGGCCCGGAGTCGTGGCCGTCTTCGAAGTGCGCATCGACCTCGGCGGTGATGAGCGCCTCGGGCAGCGGCATCGTCACCGAATCGACGAGCGCCTCGTGCACGCGCTCACGTGCCTGCGCACCCTGCTCGAGGCGCTTGAGGCGCTCCAGTCGCGTGCGCAGGTCGGCTTCCAATTCGGAGACCGTGTCGAACTCCGATGCCAACTGCACGAAGTCATCGTCGAGAGCGGGGAGCTCACGCTCGCGCACCTTGGTGACGTGGGCGTGGACGGTGAGGGTGACACCCGCCCAGTCACCGTTCTGCGGGGTGAACTCGAAGGTGCGCGTCTCGCCGGCGCTCGCTCCGCGGACAGCCTCGTCGAACCCCGGCAGGAGTCCGTCAGTACCCAACTCGTAGGACATCGCGGGACCGGACAGGTCCTCGACGGGATCGCCCTCGGGGGTCGTCCCCGAGACGTCCACGAGGAGCACGTCGCCGTCAGCGGCGGCACGATCCACGTCGGTCAAGGTCGCAAACCGCGCACGCAGTCCGTCGATCTGCTCGGACACGTCGGTGTCGGTCACCACGGCGGGATCCACCTCGACGGTGAGCGAGGAGAATTCGGGCACGTCGAAGTCCGGGCGCACATCCACCTCGGCGGTGAAGGTCAGCGGCTCACCGTCCTTGACCTCGGAGACATCCACCTCGGGGCGTCCGACCGGGACGATCTTCGCCTCGCGCACGGCATCGTCGTAGGCCTTCGGCACGGCCTCGTTGATGGCCTCCTCAAGAACGACCTCGCGTCCGAAGCGCTGCTCGATCACCCGTGCCGGGACCTTCCCCTTGCGGAAACCGGGGATGTTGACCTGCTTCGCGATGCGCGCATACGCCGCATCGAGGCTCGGCTTGAGGTCGTCGAAGGGGATCTCGACGCTGAGCTTCACGCGGGTCGGGGACAGGGTCTCCACAGCGGTCTTCACGACTCTCCTCCGTTGGTACTGCTGGTCGTCCATCGGCACCCGGTGGTGCCGACTGGTCGGGGCGGGGAGACTCGAACTCCCGATCTCCTGCTCCCAAAGCAGGCGCGC
>CAZBWA010000119.1:0-2885 GCA_964495555.1 uncultured Bifidobacteriaceae bacterium
CCCACGGCGGTGACCACGCCGGCGATCTCGTGACCGGGGACCATCGGGAAGATCGAGGTGAACCACTCCTCGCGTGCCTGGTGGATGTCCGAGTGGCAGATGCCGGAGAACTTGATGTCGATCGAGACGTCGTCAGGGCCCATCTCGGGTCGCTCGATAGTGGTCGGCTCCAGGGGTGCCTTGGCGGTGGGGGCGGCGTAGGCGGCCACGTGCATGGTGTCTCCTCGTCGGGGTGAGTGGCCCAGGTTACGGCGCGAGGCCGAAGATCGCCGAGAGCTCCCGGTGCATGACCTGCTTGTTGAGGTCGACCCCGGTCCAGAGCCGGCCGTTGACCGCCGCCTGATTCACCAGCATCCCGAGTCCGGTGAGGATCGTGCAGCCGTTGCCCTGGGCCGCCGTGAGCCACCGGGTCATCGGCGGATTGGCCATGACGTCGGCCACGGTCATGCCGGGACGCAGAGTGGTGGTGTCCACGTCGAGGGTCTCGGTGGACCCCGCACCGAAGCCGAGGGATGTGGCATTGATGACCACGGTCGCGTCCTCGGGGACCTGGAAGCTCGGAGTCCAGGGCAGATACCGCGCCGACGCGGGGGTGCGCGCATCGACCAGCGCGGCCAGCTCTGACCCGCGCTCGGCGGTCCGATTCACAATGGTGATGGATGTGGCGCCCGCGAGGGCGCACTCCACGGCGATGGCACGTGCCGCCCCGCCGGCACCGAAGATCACCACGGTCGACCCCGTGGGGTCGGTGACCTCGCGCAGCGAGGCGAGGAATCCTTGACCGTCGGTGTTCTCGCCTGTCAGGTGTCCATCGTCATTGACCACGGTGTTCACCGCGCCGATGATCGCCGCCGATGCCGCGAGCTCGTCGAGGTACTCGATGACCGCGACCTTGTGGGGAAGGGAGCAGTTGAAGCCGCGCCATCCCATCGCAAGGGCGCCCCGGATCGCATCAGAGAGTCCGTCTGGCTTCACGTCGCAGTTGATGTAGCGGAAGTCGAGGCCGGCGTCGCGGTACGCAGCCTCCATCAACTGCACCGTCGGGTTGTCGGCGGCCGGGGTGCTGAACGAACCGGTCAACTGGGGTAGGAACGAGGTCACGGCGTCATTGTCGTCTCTTCCGGCATGGGGCGCAGACGCTTGGCAGGATGTCCCTGTGGATCTGCGCGTGGGCGTCATCGGGACGGGCAACATCGGAACGGCCCATGCACTCTCGCTGACCCGGGAGGTCAGCGGAGCCCGGGTGGTGGCCGTCTACGACCTCGACGCCGACCGTGCCGATGCCGTCGCCCAGGACGTCGGGGCGGACGTCTACCCCAGCCCGGAAGCGGTCATCGCGGGACCCGAGGTCGATGCCGTCCTCATCGCGAGTCCGGACGACCTGCACGCCGAGCAGGCGTTGGAGTGCCTCCGGGCAGGTAAGCCGATGCTGCTGGAGAAGCCGTTGGCCCCCACGGTCGCGGAAGCGCGCTCCGTTCTGGACGCGGAGGTCGCGCTCGGGCGGAGGTTGATCACGCTGGGCTTCATGCGGAGATTCGACCCCGGGTACGTGCAGCTCAAGGAGCGGCTGTCCGGCGATGCTGTCGGAGAGCCGCTGATCGTGCACAACGTGCACCGGAACACCTCGGCCCCCTATGGACTCAAGAGCGATCGCACCATGTACAACATGGCGATCCACGAGTTCGATATCAGCCGCTGGCTGATCGATGACGAGTTCACGTCGGTCCAGGTGATCAAGGGACGTCCCGGACCGCACACGCCGCACGGAGAGTTCGACCCGATGATGATCGTCCTGACCTCGAGCCGCGGGGTCCTGGTGGACATCGAGGCCTTCGTAAATGCGCAGTACGGCTACGAGGTCACCTGCCAGGTGGTAGCGGAGCGCGGGGTGCTGGACATGTCCGACGGATCCTTCATCACCGCCACGACGGCCAACGTCCGCGGCCAGGGGATCCCCGAACTGTGGTTGGGGCGATTCGCCGAGGCCTATCGACGCGAGCTCCAGGCCTGGGTCGATTACGTCCGTGGTGGGCCCGCGAGCGGAGCGACGGCGTGGGACGGATTCGCCGCGACGGCCGTGGCCCAGGCGGCAGCCACGTCGATCACGAGCGGGCGATCAGAACCGATCGACCTACCGACGCGCCCGGCGCTGTACGCCTAGGCGGTGACGGGGGCCAGCGCCTGCTGGTCCTCCGGCACGGTCATCGCGCCGGTCATGATCGCCACCACGTCGTTCATGGAGTGCGAACGGGGTGTGACCACCGCCGCGCGCTTGCCCAGACGCTGCACGTGGATGCGATCGGCCACCTCGAAGACCTGCGGCATGTTGTGCGAGATCAGGATGACGGGCAGACCGCGGGTACGGAGATCCTTGATGAGCTGGAGCACGCGGGCGGACTCGTTCACACCGAGTGCCGCAGTGGGCTCGTCGAGGATGATCACCTTCGAGCCGAAGACTGCGGCACGGGCGACCGCCACTGCCTGGCGCTGACCTCCGGAGAGTGTCTCCACCGCCTGCGTGATGTTCTGCACGGTGCCGATGCCGAGATTGCGCAGGTGCTCACCGGCTTCCTTGCGCATCCGCTTCTTGTCCAACGTGCGGAACACCTTGCCCAGGAAGCCGGACTTGCGCTGCTCACGGCCGAGGTAGAGGTTCTCGGAGATGTCGAGGGCGGGGGCCACGGCGAGGGTTTGGAACACCGTCTCGATGCCCACGGCGCGGGCATCCTGGGTGGACCGGAAGTTCACCAGCTCACCGTTCACGCGAACCTCGCCCGTGTCCGGCGAGTGTGCGCCGGAGAAGCACTTGATGAGTGTGGACTTGCCTGCGCCGTTGTCACCCACCACGGCGAGGACCTCACCGGGGTAGAGCTCGATATTGGCGC
>CAZBWA010000120.1:0-2698 GCA_964495555.1 uncultured Bifidobacteriaceae bacterium
CGCATCACGATCTACCGACTTCCCATCACCCGGCGCTGCCGGACGGAGGAGGATGTGGTGGAGCAGGTACGCATCACGGTGGTGCACGAAGTTGCGCATCACTTCGGGATCAGCGATGAACGCCTGCACGAATTGGGATACGGGTAGGAGAGCGAGATGCAGTGGTCGGGTTCTGTCGTACTGGTCACGGGTGGAGCGTCCGGACTGGGTGAAGGCGTGGTGCGCGCGGCCGTTGCCGGCGGGGCGGCGGGAGTCGTCGTCGTCGACGTGAACGCCGACCGTGCCGGTGCGTTGGCGTCCCAGTTGGGTGACCACGTCGTGGCCGTACCCACGGATGTCCGCGACACCGATGCCGTGGAGCGTGCGGTGGCGGCGGCGGAGAACACCTTCGGGCGACTGGACGTGTCCGTCTGCTGCGCGGGGATCGGCTATGTGAATCGCGTCATGGACCGCGAGGGCACACCGATGAGCATCGACGACTACCGCCGTGTCATCGACATCAATCTGAACGGCACCTTCGACACCGTGCGCCGCTCGGCATCCCTGATGCTGCGCAACCAGCCCGATGCGGATGGTCAGCGCGGTGTCGTAGTGATGACCGCATCGCTCGCGGCCTACGACGGTCAGGTGGGCCAATCCGCGTACAGCGCGAGTAAGGGCGGCATCGTCGGCATGACGCTCCCCCTGGCGCGCGACCTCGCACCGTCGGGAATCCGAGTCATGACGATCGCGCCCGGCATCATGGAGACCCCGATCTACGAGTTCCTGCCGAAGGAGACCTTCGAGTTCCTCTCCAAACTCCCGTTGAACCCGCGGCGTATGGGAACCCCGGCGGAATTCGCGCACTTGGTTGGCGCGATCGTGGAGAACCCCTACTTGAATGGCGAGGTCATCCGACTGGATGCCGGAGTGCGCCTGCCACCTAAGTAGAGGGGTGGGCCGCGCGTTCCAACCGATCGCGTATCGCTGCCTCCACGCCCGCACCCTCGGGCGGCACCGCGTAGACGGTCGCGAGGTTCAACGCATCGGCCTCGCGCAATGCTCGATAGAGACTGGCGGCGTAGTGCGCGGACGTGTCCGGTGCCGTAAGCCGCACCATCCCGCGCGGCGTTGGAACCGAAGCCAACGCGATCACCCCCGTCCCCGTGGCCTCCTGCGCGGGGAGGGCTCCCGCGTCCACGAGGACGACCCGTGCCGCGGGTGAGTAGTGCGCGGCGAGGGTGCCGGGCGCGCGGACCGCGCTGCGCTCCCCGCACGGCACACCCGCCATGGCCTCGATCTCATCGCGACTGATCTGACCCGGTCGCAGGATCACCGGCAGCTCACCGGAGCAGTCGACGATCGTCGACTCCACTCCCACCGTGCACGGACCGCCGTCGAGGACGAGGCCGTCGGGGAGGACGTCGGCGAGTTCGGTCACCACGTCCTGGGCGCGGGTCGGGCTGACCTTCCCGAAGCGATTGGCGCTCGGGGCCGCGATGCCCACGTGCGGATCGCCCAGGATCTCCCCGACGCGGCGGATGACCTCGCGGGTGAGGGCGTTGCCGGGGACGCGCACGGCGACGGTGTCCTGGGTGCCGGTGATGAAGTCCTGGGCACGGGCGCTGCGCGGCAGGACCAGGGTCAGCGGGCCCGGCCAGAACCCGGAGCTCAGACGCAGGGCGTAGTCGGGGATGCGCGTGGTCCAGGACCCGACGGCATCGGCGGAGGCCACGTGCACGATTAGTGGGTGGTCGGCGGGCCGTCCCTTCGCCGCGTAGACCCCGGCGACCGCACCGGCGGAGTCGGCCAAGGCCCCCAGCCCGTAGACGGTCTCCGTCGGGATCGCGACCACCCCACCCTCGGCCAGGGATCGGGCCGCCTGCTCGGGGTCGGTCGTGATGCGCACCGGCGCAATCTAGAGGGAGGGGGTCCTGAGTCCGGGGAATGTAAGAGGTGTGCAAGGGCTCGTCCTCCCGCGCAACCCGCACCGGGGGCAGAAAGTCCAATCGAAGAACGCGGGAATCCGCGTGCGCACGTAATAAGGAGGAGCCATGACCATGCCCGAGACCCTGGGCACCCCCATTCCCCCCTACGCCCCGCCGCAGGCGAAGCAGCCGGCGCGCTGGCCGATCATGGCCGGTGCCGCGGGCATCGCCCTGGTCGCCGGGACCCTCGGCGGCGGCGTGGGGTACCTGATCGCCGATCGCCAGGCACCCGCCGAGGTACTCGCGGCGGCGTCCACCCCCACGGTTCCGGATACCGCCACCCCCGTCTCCTCGGCGATCGCCGACATCGCGGCCGCCGTCCAGCCGGCCGTGGTGCAGATCAACATCGAGGGCTCCGACGGTGAAGGCAACGGATCCGGATTCGTCATCAGCAATGACGGCTACATCCTGACCAATCACCACGTCGCCGGCGTCGCCGGAGAGAACGGCACCCTCGAGGTCATGTTCGCTGACGGATCCACGGCCACCGGAAAGCTCGTCGGTTCCAATGCCGGATACGACGTCGCGGTGGTCAAGGTGGACCGCACCGGTCTCGCCGCCGTCCCGCTAGGGACGTCGGAAAGCCTGCGCGTCGGTGAGACCGTCGTCGCCCTCGGCTCCCCGCTCGGGCTCCAGGGCACCGTGACCGCGGGCATCGTGAGCGCCCTGGATCGACCGGTGACCGCCGGTGGGCAGGGTGACACCTCGTTCATCAACGCGATCCAGACCGA
>CAZBWA010000121.1:0-2586 GCA_964495555.1 uncultured Bifidobacteriaceae bacterium
GATCGAGTGGGAGTAGAAGGTGTATGACATCGCGCTGAGCGTGGCCGCATGCGCCCGCTCGGGAACCCGGGCCGATGTGGCCTGGATGACCTCGCCCCTGGCCAGTGACGAGGCACTCGCCTTCACACCGGGGGGCGGCCGCATCGGCTTCCTCGTCCACGGTGCTTTCGATGGCGTGCTCGCCGATGTCGCCGAGCGCCAGCTCCCGCACGGACGGCGGGTCCGCCATGTGGTGACCGAGGTCGAGGCACCGCTGAGTGGCCTGGAGGTGGGCACCCCGACGGAGTTCCTGGTGGTCCCCGCCGCGCAGTTCCCGCCGGAGACGTGGCAGTACCTGCTGGATCGCGTACCCGTCGTGATCGACGTCGACGTCGTCGACGACGAGGTGACGGGGGTGCGGGTGGTCTCGGAGGACACTGCGACCGAGGCCGACCGAGCGCTGCTGTCCTCGGGAACTCCGGCGGTGAGCCCACGGCCCGGGGGGATCGCCACGGCGCTCTCGCCCGTCACCCGCCTGGTGGTCGCCGGTCAGGGCCCGATCGCTGACGCCCTCGCCCAGCAGGGCCGCACTCTGGGGTGGAAGGTCGCCGTGGACTCCCGCCCCGAGATCGTCGCCGGGCTGACCGCCGCGCTGTCTCCCCTCGACGCCGTCGTGGTCATGGGTCACGACGTGGAGTCCTCCTCTCGCTGTCTGATGTCCGCGCTCGACAGCGACGCCGGCTACGTCGGGGCACTCGGTTCCCGGGCGATGCAGCAGTCCCGTGCCGATTGGCTGGCCTATCGGGACGTCACCGACCTGTCCCGCGTGCACGGGCCTGCAGGGATCGACATCGGCGCTCGGGGCCCCCAGGAGATCGCGGTCTCCATCGCCGCCGAGGTCATCGGGGTCCTTGCCCGGTCCTAGTTCTCGCATTTGGGGTTGCAGCACCCCCCGGATTGGGTACGTTTCACACGTCCATGACGACGGGGGTCCGTCGATCGGAAGGAGTCCCCATGGCAGTGGAGTCCAGCGGGCACGAAAGCGGAAGCCCGCGCATGTATGCCCTGGTCGAGAACGCACCCAAGACCGGCAAGAGCCCGACCGTGTGGGCGTGGCCGCAATTCATCGACTTCCTGAAGGTCGCCGGACAGCCGGTGCAGGGCCCGTGGCCTCCGCACCAGGAGCCCCGACCCGACCCTGATGCCGATTCCATGCCCGTCGCGGTGCGCGACACGCAGCAGTAGAGCCTGAGAGGAATTCATGTACCCATCCCGTTTCGCCTACGAGGCGCCCTCGTCCGTGGAGGAGGCCGTCGCCCTCCTCACCGCGGGGGGCGGCGAGGCCAAGATCCTCGCCGGAGGCCAGAGCCTGATCCCGATGCTGAAGCTGCGCTTCGCGGCACCGGAGAGCCTGGTGGACATCAACTCGATCCCGGGCCTGGACTACCACCGCGTGGAAGCCGACGGCTCGCTACACATCGGGGCGCTGTGCCGGCATGAAGATCTGGAGTTCTCCGACAAGCTCGACGGTTTCCCCACGCTCGCCCAGGCGGCGGCCCTCGTGGCGGACCCGATCGTGCGCACGCGCGGCACCTTTGTGGGCTCGGTGTGCCATGCGGACCCGCAGGGCGACTGGGCCGCCACGATGATCGCCCTGGACGGGAAGATTGTGGCCCAGGGCCCCAACGGTCGACGCGAGATCGCGATGCGTGACTTCGTGCTCGGGCCCTTCACCAACGCCCTGGCCTACAACGAGATCGCCGTGGAAGCAGTCATCCCCGCGGCGAAGGGCACCGCGCGCGGTGGTTACCTCAAGCTGGAGCGTCGTGTCGGTGACTTCGCCACCGCGTCGGTGGCGGTGGCCCTCGACATGGACGGGGACACCGTGCGTCGTGCCGGCTGCGCCCTCGCAGGTGTGGGGGGACGCACCATCGATGCGAACGATGCGATCTCGGTCCTCGCAGGGAAGACCCTGAACGAGGAGAGCATCGCCGCAGCGGCCCAGGCCGTTGCAGCCGCCGCCGAGCCGCGCACGGACCACCGTGGTTCCGCGGATTACAAGCGTCACATCGTCGAGACCTTCGTGACCCGCATCCTGACCAGCATCGCCCGCTCCGAGCAGAAAGCAGCCTGACATGACGAGCCTTTATGACGAAGTCAGCCCGGCGCCACCGGCGGATGTGCCGACGAAGCGCGTGACGATCACGGTGAACGGCGAGGCGCGCACAGTCGATGTGGAGCCCCGACTCCTCCTGGCCCACCTGCTGCGTCAGGGACTGAAGCTGACCGGAACCCACACCGGATGCGACACCACGAACTGCGGCGCCTGCACGGTCCTCTTCGACGGTCGGCCGGTGAAGAGTTGCACGATGCTCGCGGTGCAAGCCGACGGGCACGCTGTCGAGACGGTCGAGGGAATGTCCTCGGCCAGCGAACTCCACCCCGTGCAGGAGGGGTTCAAGCAGGAGCATGGCCTGCAGTGCGGGTACTGCACCCCAGGCATGATGCTCGCTGCGAAGGCGCTCCTCGAGCGCAATCCGGACCCCTCCGAAGATGAGGTGCGCTGGGCGCTCTCCGGCAACCTCTGCCGCTGCACCGGATATCAGA
>CAZBWA010000122.1:0-2455 GCA_964495555.1 uncultured Bifidobacteriaceae bacterium
GGAAGGCGCGGGTCATATCCGCGCTGATGCGTCCCGACTCGTGCACGGTCCATGAGGCCTTCGTGATCGAGTCGAGGATCGGTGGCTGGTCCAACTCCTGAAGCGCTCCCGATCCCCAGCGGTAGTCCGGCGCACGGCCACCGACCACGACGAGTGGGGATCCGTTGAACCAGGCCCCGGCGATTGCGCTCACCCCGTTGGTCACACCGGGTCCGGCAGTGACGGCTGCGAGTCCCGCCCGGCGCGTGAGTTTCCCGACGGCCTCGGCAGCGAAGACGGCGGTCTGCTCATGTCGGACGTCGACGAGGTGCACGGGGCCCGCCTGCAGCGCATCACGCGATGTCGAGGACCTCTCCACCGTTTCCTTGCCGCCGACCGACGCGTCGTAGAGAGGGAAGATGTGGGCGCCGCTCAGCGTGAAGAGCGTGGTGACCCCGGCCGCCCGTGCCGCATCCATGAGGTGGGCGCCGCCATGGACGGCATCCGGGTGTGGTGCGTCACCGAACATGGGCCTCCCTCGCCATGGGGATCATGGCATGGGCGGGGGAGTCCCCGGGGGCTATCGGGTCACGGTGCCAGGGTGCGGACGGCGACGACGCGATTCTTCTTGTTCGAGACTCCGAGCAGGCCGGGGTCGGCGTTGCCGCACTCGTCCTCGCTGGCCTTGCACGGACCCATCTCCACGCCATAGAAGTGGAGTCCCTGCTTGCCGAGTTCCACCGTCATGCCGAATGTCCCGTTCTTGTTCACCGTGGTGCAGGCCTGATCGAGGGTCTGGGAACCCCAACTTCCATTGCTCGCCGGCTTCGGCTCGAATCTGATCAAGCACACGGTGTTCTCTCCGCGTGTCCACGAGTTCAGATACTTCATCGCGAGCGGGCTCAGCGTTCCGGTGAAGGACACCGGTTCACCTGCCACCTCACGTCGGGCGCTAGCTCTCAGGCAGGCGTAGTCGGCGGGCTCCTTGGTGCACGCGCTCTTGCGGGGCTTGACCACGGTGTCCGCGGACGCCGACGGCAGTCCGACGAGGGGAGTGAGCAGGGCGACGGCCACGAGGGCGAGGAGGGAACGGCGCATATCTCGAGGATATGGGGAAGTCGCATGTGGACGGCGGATTGAGGACCCGCAACGGCGTAGCCTCTGCAGCCATGTTCGGGATTCGCGCCACGCTGCGCATAGGTGCGGTGGTCTTCGGCCTCAGTGCGCTGCTCCTCCTCATCCTCCCGGGCTTGTTCTTGGACCTCCTCCTGCTGGACGGGGAATCCGCTGCCCTGCAGTGGTCCATGCGGATGATCGGTCTCACCCTCGTCGCCCTCGCAGCGAACATGTGGATCGTGTCCAAGTCCGTGAACGACGCGGCCGTCACGACCGCGGGCATCGTGATGGCGGTCGTCGCCTCGGGCCTCGGGGTCCTCACCCTCGCCATTCCCGCCGAGCTCGGGTGGTTCACGGTCCTCTACGCAGCGGTGGGATTCGCCTTCGGGCTCAACTACGCGGTGTGCCTCGTGCGTCAGCGCCGGGCATAGACCGGGCTCTGCCCACCTCAGGCCTCGCGCAGCGTCACTGCAGGAAGGCCGCCGACGGCACACTGGTGGTGAGCCGTGACTGGAGGAGTGGTCCGTGCCTATCTATGGAGTCGTCGGGATCGGATTGGCCGGGACCATCGTCACCCTCGTCCTCGCCATGACCCAGGGTCGCGAGATCCCCGCACGTCGCGTCCCATGGTGGATCGCGGTGATCGTCCTCGGGCTCGACAGCGCCTTCCACATCGCCATGAGCGTGGGAGCTGTGATCCAGGGAGGGTGGGAGTCGACCTGGATCGTCCTGGGGACCCTGGCCATCACCGGGGTCTTCGTCACGGCGATCATCAGACCCCGCATCGCCGGGTGGTGGCTCATCGTGACGGCGATCGTCCTCCCCATCGTCCTCGTCGCCGCGAGTGCCATCTGGACATCGTCGAGTGAGGAGTCGGTGCCCGTCGAAGTACTCCTCGGGCTCTATTCCACGCGCATGCTCGTCATCGGCGGACTCCTGGTGTGGTGTGCGATACCTCGAGAGGTGATGAGCCGCGCGTCAGAACAAAGGGAGGGAACGTCTTCAGAACTATTGCGTGTAGCGGGGACTACCGATCCAGGGAGATCGTCCAGCGCGAGGTGAAGTTCGGGAGCACCTCGACATCGATCTGTCCGGACGCACCGCGATACGCCCCCGTCCCGCCGGTGATGGCAAGGCGCTCGACAAGATCTCGCGGCCGTCCCTGCGGATCGGTGAAATCAGCGAACTCGGACTGTCCGGTCGCGGTGATCACGCCGCGTGGGAGTGTGAGGACGACGATCTTGACTGCGGTCCCCGTAGTGCTGTCCTGTCGCGTGAGTGTCTGCACGATCTCCACGCGGCCCGCAGGCTGGTTCCTCGTGTTGGTCAAAGCGAGGCTGAGTGTGCGGATGTCACCTGG
>CAZBWA010000123.1:0-2436 GCA_964495555.1 uncultured Bifidobacteriaceae bacterium
TACTTCTGGTGGCCGAAGATGACCGGCAAGATGCTCAACGAGCGGCTCGGCAAGATCCATTTCTGGCTGCTGTTCATCGGCTTCCAGGTCACCTTCCTGGTGCAGCACTGGCTCGGTGTGCAGGGCATGCCGCGCCGCTACGGGGACTACCTGCCGTCGGATGACTTCCAGTTGCTCAACACGGTCTCCAGCGTCGGAGCGGCGATCCTGGGCATCTCCAGCATCTTCTTCTTCTGGAACGTCTTCGTCACCACGAAGTACGCACCGAAGGTCAAGGTGGACGATCCGTGGGGCTGGGGTGGTTCGCTCGAGTGGGCGACGAGTTGCCCGCCGCCGAGGCATAACTTCACGTCCCTGCCGCGCATCCGCAGCGACCGTCCGGCCTTCGATCTCCACCACCCCGAGTTGGCGGCTGCCGGTGCCCACAAGCCGAGCGTCACGGCGGGGCCGCAATGAGACTCGAATCCCTCTTCTTCGGCCTGGGCTTCCTGTTCTTCGCTGCCATCGCGGGGATCTATTGGTACTTCAGTCGCGATGAGGTCGGAACCACGGCGCTCGCCCTCACCGGCGCGCTCGCGTTCCTGGTCGCCTTCTACCTCTGGTACACCTCGAAGCGGGTTTACCCCCGCCCGGAGGACCGCAACGATGGGGAGATCGACGAGGCGGATCCGGAGTACGGCTTCTTCAGCCCGCACTCCTGGTGGCCCCTCCCGGTGGCCGGTGGTGCGGCGATCATCGCCCTCGGACTGATCTTCGCGGTCTGGCTGCTCATCGTCGGCGCGTTCATCCTCCTGATTGGCCTGGTGGGGTGGCTCTTCGAGTACTACCGGGGTGAATTCGCGCACTAGCGCGATGCCGCCTCGGCGGTACCGATCGTCGTACAGTGGTCGAGATGTCTCCCTACCTGCGCTGGGGCGCGGTCCTGCTCTGCCTGACGCTCGCTGGCTGCACTCCGACCCTGACGGTGACATCCGCACCCATCCCCACCGACTCTCGAGCACGCATCTCCCTGCTGCCCGACCCGTCCTCCCCGCTGACCACCGGTGAGCCCGTGACCGTCGCGGTCACCGAGGGCGTGCTCACCGACGTCACGCTCGTCGGCCCGACCGGAAGGATCCCCGGTGCGTTATCGGAGGATGCGACCGCCTGGGTCGCCGAGGAGCAGCCGTTCGCCTACGGTGCCCGCTACACCCTCGAGGCGACGGCGGTGGACTTTCGCGGTAACCGCGTCACGACGCGGGAGGAGTGGTCGGCCATCGACCCCGAGCGGTTCTTCACCGCCACCGCGGATCCGGGGGACGGCGCGACCGTGGGAGTGGGGATGCCCATCACCGTGCGCTTCTCCAAGCCCGTGGATAACCGGGCGGAGGTGGAGGGTGCCCTCCGCGTGACGACCCCCACACCGATCCTGGGTGCGTGGTCCTGGCGCGACGCGCGCACGGTGGAGTTCCGACCGCGGGACCTCTGGCCGGGGGACATGCCGGTGACGCTGGACATGGAACTGACCGGCGTCCAGGCCCGACCCGGCGTCTATGGCGAGGGCGACACCACGCAGACCTTCGTCCTGCGTCCGTCGATGGTCAGCGTGGTCGACGCGGCCGCTCACATGATGCAGGTCTTCCGCGCCGGGACCCTCGTGAAGACCATCCCCATCACCACGGGGAAGCCCGGCTATGAGACCCGTTCGGGGACGAAGGTGCTGCTCACAAAGGAGCGCGTGCGGATCATGGACGCGGCTACGGGTGGGACGGACCCGTCGAGCCCGGAGTACTACCGCGTCGCAGCACCCTTCGCCATGCGGATGACCCACTCGGGCGAGTTCGTCCACGCAGCCCCGTGGAGTGAGGGAGCCCAGGGGTTCGCCAACGTCAGCCACGGGTGTGTCGGGATGAGTGTGACGAACGGCGAATGGTGGTGGAACAACAACGAGATAGGCGATGTCGTCGTCGTGAAGAACACTCCTCGCACACAAGCGGACGATGGAAACGGCGTGACGATCTGGAACGCCACCTGGACGCAGTGGCTGGAGCGCTCGGCCACCGGAGCCCACTTCACTCGGGCGTACACGACGCTGCCGGAGAGTTCGGTCGCTGCGGCGGCCTAGAGTTCGGCGGCATGGTGCCGGCTCCTGCGATCGCAGGGAGCGTGCGACGTCTGCGCACCCTCGCTTTGGTGTGTGTCGGGGTCCTGCTGTCCCTGTACCTGGTCATGGTGCGCACGGAGTGGGGCCAGGCTGTAGCCGACGGCGCCTTCCTGGCCCGGCTCTCCGAGACCCGCATCCTGCGGACCCTGGACAAGCGCTTCCTGGAGAGCATCGACGTGTGGGTCTTTGTCGCCGGTGGACTGGTCCTGCTCCTGGTCGCCGGACTCCGCCGGCGGTGGCGTGCCGGGATCGCGGTCGCCGTGGCCTATGGCCTGGCCATCGCCTCCGCCGAG
>CAZBWA010000124.1:0-2394 GCA_964495555.1 uncultured Bifidobacteriaceae bacterium
CCGCGACGGCGGTGCGGCGCGACAGTTCCAGTTCGACATCAATGTCGGGATGGTCGGCATCAACGTGCCGATCCCGGTGCCCGTCGCCTACTACAGCTTCGGCGGCTGGAAGGCCTCGCTGTTCGGCGACGCCAACATGTACGGGCCTGCGGGCATCGACTTCTACACCCGCACGAAGACCGTCACATCGCGGTGGCCGGACCCGGCGACCTCCTCCGTCGATCTCGGTTTCCCACGGACCCGGTAAGGGGCAGAACACATGGACATCGGCGTCGTACTGCAGTGCACACCGCCCGCCTCGCGGGTGATAGACCTCGCCCGACGAGCGGAGACGTACGGATTCACCTACGTCTGGACCTTCGACTCCCACATCCTGTGGGAGGAGCCGTACGTCATCTACAGCAAGATCCTGGACGAGACCCGCAAGGTGATCGTGGGTCCGATGGTGACAAACCCTGCCACCCGTGACATCACCGTGACGGCTTCAGTCTTCGCGACCCTCAATGAGATGTATGGGAACCGCACCGTGATCGGCATCGGGCGCGGGGACTCGGCCGTCCGACTGACGAACGGCAAGCCCGTCTCCGTCGGAGAGCTGCGTCAAGCGGTAGTTGACCTTAAGGGGCTCGCAAACGGCGATGCCATCGAGTACAAGGGGAACAGCATCCGACTCCCCTGGGCCCTCTCCAGCCGTACCCCCGTCTGGGTAGCGGCCTACGGACCCAAAGTCCTCGCACTCACGGGCGAGGTGGGCGACGGATTCATCCTGCAGTTGGCCGACCCGGCCATCGCAGAGTGGACCATCGCGAGCGTGCGGGACGCCGCCCGGGGCGCCGGGCGTAACCCGGACGACGTCTCCATCTGCGTCGCCGCGCCCGCCTACGTGACCGACGGCAGCCCGACGGCCAACGCACATGCCCGCGACCAGTTGCGGTGGTTCGGCGGCATGGTGGGCAATCACGTGGCCGACATCGTCGAGCGCTATGGGGACTCCGGTGCCGTGCCGACAGCCCTCACCGACTACATCAAAGGCCGCAAGGGGTACGACTACAACGAGCACGGTAGAGCGGGGAATACGCACACGGACTTCGTTCCCGATGAGATCGTCGATCGCTTCTGCATCATCGGCACTCCCGAGGACCACATTCGGCGCCTCGAGGAGCTCAAGGCTCTCGGAGTCGACCAGTTCGCCGTCTACCTGCAACACGACGACAAGGACCACACTATGGCGGCCTACGGCGAGAAGATCATTCCCGCCGTCCAGGACACCGTTCTGGCGAAGAGCTAGCGACCGTGAGCACCGTGACCGCACCTCCGCGTCGGACGAGCCAGGTGTCCCGACGACTGCGCTCTGGTGCGATCTCCGCCCTCTGGGCACTCGCCGGGATCGGACTCGCCATCGTCTTGTGGGAGTTGGCCAAGTTCCTCGGGTCGATCATCCCGATGCCCTTCAACACGTCGGACACCACGATGCCCCATGTCTGGACCATGGTGGGAGTCATGGGCGAGCCCGCCGTGCGGGGATCGGATACCACCGTCCTGCAATCGGTGGTATCCGCGGCGCTGTTCTCGCTCCTCGTGGCCTTCGGAGGTTTCCTCATCGGAGTCTTCGTGGGCTTGATCCTCGCCATCGTCATGCAGCGCTTCGCATTCCTGGAGCGAGGCCTACTGCCCTTCGTCATCGCGTCGCAGACGGTGCCGTTGATCGCCTTGGCGCCGCTCATCGTCGGGATCGGCAATCGCATCTCGATCGGACCGATCGAATGGTCCACGACCTACTCGGTCATGTTCATCGCCTCCTACTTGGCCTTCTTCCCACTCTCGGTCGGCGCACTGCGCGGCCTCCAGGCACCGACTCCGACCGCCCTGGAACTGATGCGTTCCTACGCGGCCACTCCCGGACAGACGCTCCGCAAGCTGCGCTTCCCCTCGTCCATCCCCTACCTGGTCCCCGCCCTGAAGGTGTCTGCGGCCGCGGCGGTGGTGGGAACCGTCGTCGCCGAGATCTCCACCGGGGTACGCGGGGGGATTGGGCGACTGCTCATCGAATACGCCCGACAGATCACGTCGCAGCCGGCCAAGGTCTATGTCGCAGTCTTCGGCGCGATCGCCCTGGGACTGCTCGTCGCCGCCCTCGTCTCGGCGTTGGATGTCTACCTGACGCGGAACCTGCCCAAGGAGAAGAGCACATGACCGATGCCCAGTACGCCGTCGAGGCGAACGGCGTGTGGAAGGTCTTCAATCAGGGACAGTACAACGAGGTGACCGCTCTCCAGGATGTCCATCTCACCGTGTCGACGGGCGAGTTCATCTCCCTCATCGGGCCGTCCGGCTGCGGGAAGTCGACCCTGCTGCGGGTGATCGCCGATCTCACCGATGCGACGCGTGGAGACA
>CAZBWA010000125.1:0-2336 GCA_964495555.1 uncultured Bifidobacteriaceae bacterium
ACGGCGTTGCCGAGGATCTCGCCCGTCTCCAGGCTGATGAACGCGGGCGCATCCTGCGGCACCATGCCCAGTCCACGTGCCCGCTCCTCGAGCAGGAAGGGAGCCGAGGCGATGGCGATCTCTTCCTGGAGCTGCTGCTCCTGCTCGAGCAGTTGGGCCTTCTGGGCCTCCAACTCACTGACCGTGAAGGCCCCGGAGGCCAGCATCGTGTTGACGATGAGCATCGCCACCAGGCCGATTGACACGATGCCGAGGCAGACGACCGCGAAGATCCCCAGACGCTTGCGTCGGATCGCAGGGGCGGTGGACGGAACGAGTCGGGGACGCGCACGCTCAGCGCGGCGGCGGGGACGTGCCTCGGGCTCGGTGAAGAGAATGATGCTCTCTTCCGGCTCGGCGATCCGATGATCGTCGCGACGGTCGTCGAAATCGTCGTAGTCGAGCTTGCGTGCCGTCGCGCTCATGCCGCCATCCGTTCCACTGCGCGCACTCGCACCGACTGCGAGCGCGGATTGCGGGAGATCTCATCCGCCGATGCTTTCTCCGCTCCGCGGGTGACGAGACGCAGCCACGGACGGAGGGATTCGGGGACGACGGGAAGGCCGCGCGGCACCTCGGGGTGCGCACCGGCGGCGAAAGCCTGCTTGACCAGGCGATCCTCGAGCGAGTGGTAGCTCATGACGACCATGCGGCCCTCGGGGGCGAGGCACGCCAGCGCCGCGGGGACCGCGCGCTCGAGGACCTCGAGCTCGGCGTTGACCTCGATGCGCAGGGCCTGGAAGGTGCGCTTGGCCGGATGGCCGCCGGTCGCGCGCACGGCGGCGGGGATGGCTCCCCGCACTACCTCGACGAGACGCTCCGATGTCGTCCATGGCGCGATCTCGCGCTCGGCGACGATGCGCTGGGCGATGCGACGGGCATAGCGCTCCTCGCCGTACGAACGAAGGATGCGGGTGAGGTCGTCGACGGAGTAGGTGTTGAGGATGTCGGCAGCCGTCAGGCCGGTCGTCGCATCCATGCGCATGTCGAGGGGTGCGTCCTGGGCGTAGGCGAATCCTCGATCCGCCTCGTCCAACTGCATCGACGACACTCCGAGGTCGAAGAGGATGCCCTGCACCTCGGCGATTCCCAGTGACTCCAGCACCTCAGGCATGCGGTCGTAGACGGCGTGCACGAGCGTGATGCGATCGCTCCAGGGCGCGAGCCGCTCGCGTGCCACCTCAAGGGCGGCGGTGTCGCGATCGAGTCCGACCAGGCGGCACGTCGGCACCTCGGTCAGGACCGCGGCGGAATGACCGCCGAGACCGAGCGTGGCATCGACGAAGACAGACCCAGGCTCACGCAGTGCCGGCGCCAAGAGGGCGACGACACGGTCCCGCATGACGGGCACGTGAGTCGGGGTCGTCATGGTGGATCAGCTCCAGCGCCCGGCGATGGCGGTGGCCAGGCCCATGGCCAGGCCGGTGATGACTCCCGCACCCAGGGCGAGAACGGCTCGACGCGTTGTCGACACCGTGACCTTGCGCGACGAATCCAGTCCGCGGCGTGTCCGCTCGTGGATGTCGAGGATGGTGGTCACTGTCGTCCTTTCCGTCGTTCGTTGATCGGGCTGGTCTGGTGGGTGTCCGTCGGGTCAGGTGCCCCCCCGCGTCGGATCCGACCGACTGGAGATCGGGGAAGTGATCCCCAGGCATGTCACGCGGGAGGAGACCTCACGCGACGGACGAAGTCACAGGATTCCGGGCACCACCTCTTCACTGATCGACGAGAACGCCTCTTCCTGTCCGGCCAGGTACTGCTGCCAGGCCTCGGCATCCCAGATCTCGCACGTCGTGCCATTGCCGACCACGACGGCGTCGCGGTCGAGCCCGGCGTAGTCGCGCAGGATCTGGGGCAAGGAGATGCGTCCTTGCTTATCGGGGGTCTCATCGGACGCCCCGGAAAAGAGGACCCGCAGATAAGCACGGACGCGGGCGTCTGAACGGGAGGCTTCGTTCAGCTTCGCCGAGTACTGCTCGAATTCATCTGCGGGCCACACGACGATGGAGCGGTCCTGGCCCTTGGTGAGCACCACTCCCCCGGCCAGTCCCTCGCGGAACTTGGCCGGCAGGACCAGACGGCCCTTGTCATCGAGTCGGGGCGTGTGGGTACCGAGGAACATTCCCCACCACCTCCCACTCGATGCCCCCCGGTAGGCCCCTGTGGCCCCCGGTGTCGCCACTGTACCCCACTTTCACCCACTTTCAACCCTCGAATGCCATCGGCGTGTGCGCTCGCTGGCCTTCGTACACCTGTTCGTATTCGCACCGTGATGGCGCGGCAGGTGCGCCGACGGT
>CAZBWA010000126.1:0-2302 GCA_964495555.1 uncultured Bifidobacteriaceae bacterium
GGTCAACCCTTCTCCTCCGTCGAGGATGTGATGCACCGCGCGGGGATCTCCCGGCCCACCGCGGAGAACCTGGTCCTCGCCGGCGCCTTCGATGCCCTCTACGGGTTCCAGCAGGGCACCCACCGGCGTCACCACCTCACCCGCCGGGACCTGCTCATCCACATCGCCGAACACGATCGCAGTCGCAGGTCGCAGATCTCACCGGCGCAGTTGTCCCTCGACATGTCCTCGACGATCACCGACGTCGCACCCTCGGGTTTAGGAGAGATGAGCGCGGGGGAGTCGGTGCGCGCCGAGTTGGAGATCCTCGGCCTCGACGTCAGCCACCACATGATGGAGTTCTACGAGGACATGCTCGCGGACCTGTCGTTGGTGCGGGCCCGTGATCTGCTGGGCTGCAGATCCCAGCAGGAGATCTTCGTCGCCGGGGTGAAGGTGGCCACACAGACGCCACCCATCCGCAGCGGCAGGCGGGTCATCTTCGTCACCCTCGACGATGCCACCGGTCCGATGGACGCCACGTTCTTCGAGGACGCGCAGGACCCCTACGCCGCGACCATCTTCGACTCCTGGCTGCTCATGGTGCGTGGAGTGGTGCGGCGCACCGGGCCGCGGGGGGTGTCCCTGCGCGCCACCGGTTGCTGGGAGCTGGGCGAGGTGCGCCGGATCTGGAAGGAGGGTGGCCGCGAGGCGGTCATCGACCTCGTCGACTCCTCACCCATCCCGGGAGGGGGAGAGCGGCGCAGCCGACCGATCCTGCTGCACGCGAGCGGATTCCGGCAGTCGCCCTACGCGGACGTGAAGCCGGCCGACCACGCGCCGAGCAAGCTGTGGCACCGCAGTCCGGGGACACCCGGATGGTGACCCGGGGCCACGCGGGAGATGACATGGTGGGCCCATGAGCCGCAGTCAGGTGCGCCGCCCGCAGGGCCGCATCGGGTTCGGTGACGACGACAGCGGCTGCACGATCCTCCATATAGATATGGATGCGTTCTACGCATCCGTGGAGTTGCTCGACCACCCGGAGTTGGTCGGCACCCCGGTCATCGTCGGAGCGGGTGGCAATCGCGGCGTGGTGCTGTCGGCAACCTACGAGGCGCGCGCCCTCGGCGTGCACTCGGCAATGCCGATGTCGCGAGCCCGGCGCCTGGCGCCACAGGCGACGATCCTGCCCCCGCACCACTCGCTGTACTCGGAGGTGAGCCAGGGGGTGATGGCGATCTTCCGCTCCATCACCCCGCAGGTGGAACCGCTCAGCCTCGACGAAGCCTTCCTCGACGTCTCGGGTGCGCTGCGGCGACTGGGCCCACCCCGTCAGATCGCGGAGTTGATCCGGGCACGTGTCGTCGACGAGCAGGGGATCACCTGCTCGGTCGGAGTCGCCTCCACCAAGTTCGTCGCGAAACTCGCCTCCACTCGGTGCAAGCCCGATGGACTGCTCGTGATCCCCGCCGACCAGGTGCTCGCCTTCTTGCACCCGCTGCCGGTCGGGGCGTTATGGGGGGTGGGGGAGAAGACCGAGGAGCACCTCACGCGTCTGGGACTGCGCACGGTCGGGGACATCGCCCACACCCCTGTGGCCACGCTGCAGCGCGCGCTCGGGGATGCGCACGGTTCCCATCTTCACGAGCTGTCCTGGGGAC
This sequence comes from uncultured Bifidobacteriaceae bacterium, assembly GCA_964495555.1. Taxonomy (GTDB): domain Bacteria; phylum Actinomycetota; class Actinomycetes; order S36-B12; family S36-B12; genus VGCC01. The sequence goes on from CAZBWA010000126.1 coordinate 1,644, forward strand.
GCGATCCGCGGTCGGTCAATCCGCACGAGCCGGAGAAGAGCATCGGTAACGAGGAGACTTTCGCCGAGGACACCGACGACGAGGAGTTCGTGCGCACCCGCATCGCCGGCCTCGCTGATCACGTCGCGGTGCGCCTGCGCCGTGCCGGGTATCGGGCTCGCACGGTCTCCCTCAAGGTGCGGTTCTCCGACTTCAGCACCATCACGCGATCGCGCACCCTGCACGACCCCACCGACGTCGGCAAGGAGGTCTACGACACCGCGTGGTCACTGTTCACCGCCCTCGGCCTCGAACGGGCCCAGATCCGACTCGTCGGGGTGCGCGCGGAGAACCTGATCCCGGCAGAGGATGCCCCCGAGCAACTCCTCCTCGACGCCCCCGAGCACGGCCGGCGCGATGCCGAGATCGCCGTCGATGGGCTGCGGGACCGTTTCGGGGACGAGGCCGTGGTGCCCGGACGCCTGATCCCGGGGGCGGTCAGTCGGACAGAGTCCGGGCAGTCGACCCGCGCGGACCGACCCGCGGGTTTCGCTTCCGGCGGTTAGTGCTTATCCTTGGCTGAGCGCCATCACCGGCCCATCTGAGAGGGGGTCTGCAGTGCCTCTATCCGAGCACGAGCAGCGCCTGCTGGAGCAGATGGAGAAGGCGCTCTACGCCGA
>CAZBWA010000127.1:0-2198 GCA_964495555.1 uncultured Bifidobacteriaceae bacterium
ATGTCGTACTGGTTCGGCGTCATGAAGGAGATCAAGGGTCGGAAGTACGCCGAGCAGATGGCGTACCTGCAGGAGAACCACGGGTTCAGCAGGGCGCACGCAAACGCCCTCGTCCTCTACAGCCGCGGCTCCATCACTTCGAAGCGATTCACCTCGGTCGAGGATTTCCTCGCCCAGCACGATGAGGTCAAGCAGAAGACCATCCGTACGACCCTGAAGGCTGTGCAGGCGAAGTTTCCGAAAGCGGAGATCGTGATGGCGTGGAACCAGCCGATGGTGAAGTACCGCGGGAAGTACATCTTCGGGGTCTCGGTGGCGACCCACCACATCCTCATCGCGCCGTTCAATTCCGAGGTCATCAGTGAGTTCCGTCCGCGCCTCGGGGACTACAAGGTGAACAAGAAGACGATCCAGGTCCCGGTGGACTGGAACGTGGACAGGAAGCTGGTGCAGGATCTCGCCGCCGCCTCCTACGCGGCCGTCGCCGAGGCCTAGGGCTTCAAGCGCGCGGCGCGGTCGGGCAGGGCGACCTTCACCAGGTCGATTAAGCCCTGGGCGTCCACGTCGCGCCCCACATACTTCGAGGCCTTGGCCAGGGTGCTCTCCTTGGCCTTGGTCATCTCCGCGGCAGGCTTGGCGCACGCGGCGGACCAGTCCCGATAGAGCTCCCACGCCAACTCGCGTTGACGCAGGTTGGTGTTCATGCTGGCCATCTGCTTGTCCGTGGCGGGCAGGCGCCAGGTCTGGCTGATGGCGTCGGGGAGCACCTCGCGGTAGTCGTGGCCGCCCTGGGCGAAGATCCCGGGCGTGGGGGTGAGGGCGTTGAGCATGTCGATGAACGTCATGAGGAACGTGGTTCCCGGGACCCAGTAGGTGTGCTGGGGGGCGCCAGAGGGACGGGAGGCCCCCAGCCAGTCGGGCTTGCGCCACATGAGTTGGCTGCCGAACTTCGGGATGGGGTCGTCGCCATTCTGAAGGAGCAGGTAGCGAACCTGGGCGCGCTTCTCCGGGGCCAATTCCCGCCAGTCATCGATATTCCGAGGGAGGTAGATGTCATCGGGACCCACGTCGGGGGCCTCGGCGATCGTGCGGTCACCCCAGAGTTCCTTGCGCCAAGTCGTAGCCGAGGGGGTGCCGATCCACAGGGCGTAGTCGACCTTGGCGCCTGGCAATCCGTAGGTCCACGTTCCCTGGAACATGCCCTCACTCACCTGAGAGCCGAGGCTCTCCCCGAACAGGTAGAACTTTGGACGCTTCTTCTTCGGAATATCGAGCAACCGCATGGTGATGCCATCGATCACCATGCGTGTCTGGTCGATGCCCTTGGATACGTCACCGAGAGAGAAGCTCGACGGCAGGACCGAATACTGGATCGCCGCGGATGCGCAGTTGCCTCCGGTGAGGAACTCGAAGGTCTCCGTCGCCACGTAGTTGACGTATCCGGAACCCGTGGGGGAGAACAGCGCGAAATGCTCGCGCTCGAGCGCCTTGGTGCGGTCGATCTCGCGCAGCAGGATCTCCGCGCGCTCATGCGGATCCTCGACGATGTCCAGGCTTCCGTAGACCCGGATCGGTTGGATGGCATCCGTGCGTCCCATGACCGAATTTATGGTCTTCGGGTCGAGGACTCCTGCGAGCCACCGTGCACCTTCACGTGTCTGTTTCATCCAGTCCAAGCCTGAGGCGGGTGATCCCGTCACTTCGGGAATGGTCGGGGGGATCTCCATCCCGGGTTCGACCGCACCGCCGCCTTTCGTGAGAAGCGCGGACACCTGCTGCAGGGCGACGTACGCGAATCCTGCGCTCAGCGCGAGGGATGTGATGCGACCCAATGCCCGATGATCCTGGGGTTCACCACCAAGAGCCTTGCTCGCTCCGTGGGCCAGTGAGTTGGTGAGTAGCGACTCGGCGCGGGCCAACCCGAACATGCCGAGTGCAACACCGGTGCCGATAGCAGCCATCTGGAGGGGGGCGACTTCCCGTACGGAGTCCTCTTCGAACTGCTCGGGTGTCTCAGTCTGAACCTGGCCACGCTTGCCGATGAGGGACCCCGGAGCCGCACGCCACGGGGACACGCTTGCCCAGGATGCGGCCGCGGCAAGACCTGCGACCGCGAACCCGAGTCGGCGACCGGTGGAGCGGGATCCCACTGCTGACGAGATGGCACTTGCCGTGGCGCCGACCATGGCGGTGCGGCC
>CAZBWA010000128.1:0-2095 GCA_964495555.1 uncultured Bifidobacteriaceae bacterium
GTCGAGGCAATGGGTGGCCGGCGCTGGGACACGAGCAGCCTCATTGCCCGGCTGCGCTGACTGGCTCGACTCAGCCCAGTGTCGGGTCGGGGTGCCGTGCGATCGGCGCTCCCGGGAAGATCACCCAGTGAGCGCCCGCCTCGCGCTCGGCCACGGCCATCTGTGCGGCCTCGACGACGCGGTCGACCGTGAGGATGTCGAATCCGGTTTCGCGAATCTGGGCCTGCTGCTCCTTCGGCACGAGGGGAGTGTCGACAAAGAACGGACAGATCGCCGAGAGGCAGACGCCCCGTTCAAACAGCGCAGGGGCGAGTGATTTCACGAAGCCACTGACGGCGTGCTTGGACAGACCGTAGATGGGGTCCGGTGGAATCGGATAGATGCTCGCCATTGATGCGGTGACCACGATGTCCCCCGAGCCGCGGGCGACCATGGCCGGTGCCAGATGGGCCACCCCGAACACGACACCGTCGACGTTCACGCCGAGGGTGCGGCGGTAGGCCGCGAGATCGAACGACGTGAAGGGCGACGTGTCGGGGTTGCCGAACACGAGATCGCCGGTCGACACGCCCGCGTTGAGAAAGGCAACGTCGAAGGCTTCATGACCGGAGGCAAATTCGCGCCACGCCTCTTCGTTCCGCACGTCGAGCCGTACGTACGTACAGCCGAGAGAGGATGCGAGGTCGCGACCCGCTTCGTCGTTCACATCGGTGATCGTCACATCGTGCCCGAGGTTGGTCCAGTGGCTCGCCATCGCGGCACCAATGCCGCTTGCACCTCCGGTGACGAGAATTCGTGAGGTGGTCACGTTGCCGCTTCCTTGATGACTGCGGTGGTGACCGATGCGAAGGTGTCGATCAATCTGTCGAGTTCGGTGTCGCTGATGACGAGCGGCGGGCAGAATGAGTTGGTGTCGGTGTTCAGCGCGCGCGTGATGGCCCCGGCGGCCAACATGCGGTCGCGCACGACGAACGGGTCCACACCCTGACGGTGGCCCGCCGCCCACACCGCGACACGACCCCGGGTATGGTCGATCGTGCCGTCGGCGGCGAGAGCGCCGAGGCCCGACTCGAGTCGTCGACCGATGTGGATCGCTCGCTCGAGGAGTCCTTCTCGTTCGATGATGTCGAGGTTTGTCAGCGCCGCGGCGCATGCAGTTGCGTGACCCGAATACGTGTAGCCGTGGCGAAGGAGGAACGCAGCGTCCGCTTCGATCGGCTCGCGGACCGACTTGGCGACGATGACGCCGCCGAGGGGTTGGTACCCGGACGTCACCGCCTTGGCGAAGGTGAGGAGGTCGGGTGTGACCCCGTAGTGCTGGGCGCCGAACCAGGTGCCCAGTCGCCCAAAGCCGGTGATCACCTCGTCGAAGATGAGATACGCGCCGTGTTGATCGCAGAGTTTGCGCAGGTTCTGCAGGTAACCCTCGGTCGGCGGGTAAACGCCGCCGGCGCCCTGCACCGGCTCGCTGATCACCGCGGCGAGCCGATCGGAGTTGTCGGCCATCACCTTTGCAAGACCTTCGATGTCGTCGGGCTCGATGTGAACGACATCGCCGACGAGGGGGCCGTAGCCGGCTCGATTCGACGGGATTCCTTGCGCGCTCGTTCCACCGTAGTTGGTGCCGTGGTAGCCGCGGCCGCGCGAAATGATGAGTGTCCGCTCGGTGCGACCGGCCTGTACGTGGGCGAGGCGCGCCAACTTCATCGCCGAGTCGACGGCCTCGGATCCGCTGTTGCAAAGAAAGACGCGCGAATCATCGAGCGGGGACAGCGCAGAGATTCTTTCGCAGAGTTCATCGGCGACGCGGGTCGTGAACGGATCAAACGCCGAGTAAGCCTCGATGGTGGTGACCTGTCGGGCAATGGCGTCGGCCATCTCGCGTCGGCCGTGGCCGATGGCGCAGTACCAGAGGCTCGCCATGCCATCGATGTACTCGTTGCCCGCGGCGTCGTAGATGCGCGCGCCTTCACCCCTCGCAACCGTGATGAACTGCTCCCGGGTGGGCTTGGCAAAGGGGTGCAGGAAACGGGGTAGGGCGTGTCCTTGGGGCATGTTCCGATGGTACGTCGCCTAGGCTGTCGGGCGATGAAGG
>CAZBWA010000129.1:0-2048 GCA_964495555.1 uncultured Bifidobacteriaceae bacterium
ACGAAGTCGCCGTAACCGACGGTGGTGATCGTCTCGAAGCCCCACCAGATCGCATCTTCGAAGGTGACGATCTCGGCGTTCGGTGCATCACGCTCGGCATTGAGCACCATGAGCCCGCCCACCCACACGATGAGCAGGACTCCCAGGATGCCCGATGCGATACCACCGCTGGTGAGGATGCTCCCGGTCTTCCCCCGGGAGAGGATTCCTTTGCTGGTGAAGGCGCGCAGCGCGCGTAGGGCGCGCAGCTGCGGGATGACCACGGTGATCGTGTCGAGGGCGTTGTTGCGGAAGAACGACTTCTTCACCGGATCCACAAGGAAGCGGAAGAGTAGGTCGATGGCGAACAGCAGCCACAGCAGGTACCCGAAGAGCCCCATATAGATGAACCACGGCTCATCGGGGTAGTACCAAATCGACTGCGCCGTGAACGTGAAGAGATAGGCCAACGCGAGTGCCGACAGCCATCCCGTCGTCCTGGCCTCGTACCGCTTGAGGAAGTTCCACCGCTTCAGCTTTTCCGGGGACAGCGGGTGGGGCGGAGCGGGGATGTCGATCTCCGTCGTCATGCGTCGATGCTAGAGAGAAAGGACCGGAACTCCGGGGAGGACGTGAGCGAGTCCCCCGGGGTGCGTGCTTCGCGGTGTGTGGTTCCCTTGTGGGATGCGCGCCTGGGTCTCTGCGATCGTTCTCTGCGCGCTCGCCCTCGCCGCCGCCCCGGCCTCCGCGGAACCGCGGATCTTCGGGGGGTCCGTCACCACCGGCACCCCGTTCGTGGTCGGGACCGCCTACGTCACGGGGAACACGTACCGGATCTGCAGCGCGGCCCTCTGGCGTCCTCGGATCCTGCTGACCGCCGCCCACTGCGTGACGGAGGACAACACCGGCGCCCAGCTCGACCCTGCACGCATCCAGCTCACCACTCCCGGTGGTCCCTATCAGGTCGCCGGCGGCGGACTGGTGGGACGAAGTCCTGCGCGCGTGGTGCAGATCATCACCCCGCCGGGGTTCGTCCAGGTGGGGCGCCAGGTGGTCGGGAACGACATCGCGGCCTTGGTACTCGACTCCGATATCGGTCCCTCCGCAGTGACCCGTCTGGCCTCGCGCGCGGAGGTCGCCTTGTGGTCCTCGCAGGGTGCACCGGTCTTCGCTGCCGGGTACGGCCGCACGTCAGCCAGTGGTGGCGGCGGGGATGTGCCCGTGCAGGTGGCGCTGCCTCTCGCCGGAGTCGACGACGGCTACCGCGGGTCCACCGGATGGGTGATCACGTCGCGCACCGCGGGGGCGGGGGATATCTGCTCCGGTGACAGCGGTGGACCACGGTGGGCCACCGCGGCCGACGGGAACCTGCTCGCCGGGACCATCGCCGGTGGCTCGTGCGGCACCTCGGCTGTCGGCGCCGCATCCTTCGTCCCCATCACCTACCTCTCCCTGATGAACAGCGCCCTGGCGGCCACCGGCAATCCCCTGATCCCGAGTGGTCCCACGGAGGTCAAGTCCGCGATCATCGGCACGACCCGCACCGTGTGGTGGTCGGCTCCGGAGACCGCGCCGGAGTTCGTCACCGGCTATCAGGTCGTGGGCATCGACGGATTCGTCGCCTGCTCCACGGCAGAGACGATCTGCGCCGCCCCGGTGGCATCCATCCCCGGCGAGGTGGCCGTGCGTTCCATCAACGTGCAGACCGAGGGGGATACGAGCCTCGTCCCGGCTGCCACGGTCCTGCAGCCGGGCGCTCCCCGGGTGAAGGCGCGGGCAGGTGCAGTCCAGATCGGCGTAACTGCCGTGGACTATCCGCAGGTGAGCGCGTACAGCGTGCGCACGAAGGGCGGGAAGGAGGTCTGCCGGATCCCGGCGGATGCCGATCGCCTCCGGTGCACCGTCGACGTGAAACCGGGAACCCACCGCTATCGCGTTCTGGCGATCACACCTCAGGGTCCCAGTGCGGTCTCTGACTGGTCGCGGACCGTGCGCGTGAAGTGAACCCGGTGGCAGGGTGGAAACCCTGCGGCCTAGGCTCGTGTGCGACGAAAGGGGAGCACCATGGC
>CAZBWA010000130.1:0-2044 GCA_964495555.1 uncultured Bifidobacteriaceae bacterium
CGGTGACCGCCGGTGGGCAGGGTGACACCTCGTTCATCAACGCGATCCAGACCGATGCGGCCATCAACCCCGGCAACTCCGGTGGTCCGCTGGTCAACGCCGCTGGTGAGGTGATCGGCATCAACTCGGCAATCGCCACGCTCGGGATGATGGGTCAGGCCGGCAACATCGGCCTGGGCTTCGCCATCCCGATCGACACCGCGCAGCGGATCGCGGAGGAGATCATGACCACGGGCACGTCGCAGACTCCGATCATCGGCGTGCAACTCGATACCACCTACACGGGCCCCGGTGCACAGGTGGCCGAGGTCACTGCGGGTTCACCGGCCGACACGGCGGGGATCCTCGACGGTGACGTGATCACCGCGATCGACGGCAAGGTGCTCGCCGACTCCACCGAGTTGGTCGTCGCCATCCGCGACAACGCACCCGGTGACACGGTGAACCTCACCCTGCTTCGAAATGGACGCACGCAGGACGTCACTGTGACGTTGGTCGCATCCACACCGCAGGAGTAGTTCCACGACTCAACCGGCCCGCCCACCTCCTCCAGGGCGGGCCGGTTGTCGTCTGCGGATGCGTCTGCGTGCGATTCCCGGCACAGTGGGCACATGGTCTCCCTGCCCATCGGCGTGCGCGCCTCGATCGCGTCGGGCTTTCGACGCATCGTCTCCGGGCATCCCGAGGGCACACCGGAGTGGGTCGAGCAACTCGCGGAGGGCCAGGACGTCGGCTACTTCGGTCCGGGTTCCGCCGCATGGGCCGTGCACGGATCCCTGCCGACGCTCGTGGGCGGTGTGCGCGCACTGTTGATGCAGGCACTGCATCCGGGCGCACTCGCCGGTGTCACGGAGCACTCGCGCTACGAGGACGACGCCCTCGGGCGACTCGCGGGGACGACGCAGTGGCTCACGGTCGTCACCTTCGGGGATCGTGCGATGGCCGATCGTGAGTGCGCGCGCGTTCGCGGCATGCACCGCAAGGTGAGCGGCACCTACCCCACGCTGACGGGTCCCCGGGAGTACTCGGCGAACGATCCCGATCTGCTGCGCTGGGTGCACATCGCGTTCACCGACTCCTTCCTCGCCACGCACCGCGTGTGGGGAGGTCCGATCCCCGGAGGCGAGGACGCCTACGTGCGCGAGTGGGCGATCGCCGGCGAGCTCGTCGGAGTGCAGGACCCACCGCGCAGCGTCGCCGAACTGCAGTACCAACTCGACGAGTTCCTGCCGTTCCTCACCGGGAGCGAGACCGCCGCGCGCACGGTGGACTTCATCCGCAACCCGCCGCTCCCGCTGCCCGCACGCCCGCCCTACAGCGTGCTCTTCGCCGGCGCGGTGGCCACCATGCCCGCCCGCTATCGCACGATGCTCGGGCTGCCACAGATGTCGCTGGCCGTGATGAAGCCGACGGTGGCCGCGATGCTCGGCGGAATGCAGTTCATCCTCGGCCCGCAGTCCCCATCGATGCGCAACGCTGCGCAGCGGGTGTCGAGCCTCTAGCCGAGCAGCTCCTGCACGTCGTCGAGTCGCGGCAGTGAGGGAACGGCGCCGTCCTTCGTCGCCGCGAGCGCACCGCAGGCGGATGCCCGCCGCAGCGCCTCGGCGAGCGGTTCCCCTTGGACCAAGCCCGCAGCGAGGCCTCCGCAGAACGCATCGCCGGCGGCGACCGTGTCGACCGCGGAAACCCGGAACGCCTGGACCTGCCCGGAGTTCGTCGCGGTGGACCACACAGCACCGCGCTCGCCGCGCGTGATCACGACGCACCCGGCGCCCCACCGCGTCATCTCACCCGCCGCCTCGACCGCATCGACCGTGGTTCCCACATCCATGCCGGTCATCAACGCGGCCTCGTGCTCGTTGGGGACGAGGTAGTCCACCCACGCCATGAGCTCGCGCGGGTAGTCGCGGACCGGTGCCGGATTCAGGATCGTCTGCGCACCACGCGCACGACCCACGCGCATGGCCGCGGCGATCGCGTCGAGGGGCACCTCGCCCTGGGTCAGCACGACGCCGACGTCGGGGCAGGAGGTCAGGTAGTCCTC
>CAZBWA010000131.1:0-1877 GCA_964495555.1 uncultured Bifidobacteriaceae bacterium
GTGGTGGCGGCAATAGTCCCTTCACGACACCGGATCGCGATTGCGCCACGGGTCTGGCCGCAGGCGGTCAGCTCACCGCGTTGCGAGCCTCTGTCCTCGATGCAGGCTTCCCCGCCTACACCTGCCCGGCGCGCGTCGGTGGCGGTGTCATGGAGGCGGACCCCGGTTGGGGTGGCTTCGCCGACGGGCCACCATCACTCCCCGCGGACTTGACGATCAACTCCGTTGCGCCCATTCCCGAGTCCGGCGAGCATCTCGCGCGGTTCATCTCCTATCTCGCTGCGGAATCAGGAGTCACTGAGGTCGACCTCATCGGCTACTCCCTCGGTGGCGTCATCGGGCGTGACGCTGCCGGGCGCCTGCAGCAGGCCGGCTCCCCGGTGCGCGTGCACTCGCTCATCAGCGTCGGGACCCCGTGGCTCGGGAGCTTCGTCCTTCGTTACGACTCCGCTTCACTTCCGCTGCCGCAGCCCGTCATCGACTTCGTCGCCTCATTTATCGGCGAGGTGGACTCAACGGTGTCGTCCGTTCCCCGTGATCGCACGCGGCTTAAGCCCGTGTGGGCGGAGGGCTACGACCACGTCCTCGACGGGCTCTCGCTCACCCGGGTCGCGGGGACCTACTTCCCCGAGAGTGCGATCCAGGATGGTGACGAGAGGGGGCGACTCGATGCCAACGATGGGTTCTGCACCAAGGTCAGCGCCCTGGCTCTCAATGCCGACCCCGTCGCCCTCCCGACCGCGGCCTGCTTCGAGGTGGCGGCGCTGCACAGCAACTACCTGGCCGATCTGATCGGCGTGCCGTGGGATCGCGGCGTGAATTGGCATCCGGACACGTGCGCGATCGTCGTAGAGGCCCTGCGCCGCTCGCGTGGCGACTAGGTAGTCGTCGCGCCGCGTTCGGGGAATGTGCCGACACGCGCCACGTCCCAGCCGGTCGGGTAGCTCCTGATTCGTCGATCCTCGACAGCGCGCACCGGAGTGCGCCGGGAGGGCAGCCGTCGCACGATCTGCTGGCGCAATTCCATGACGGTCTCGACCGCGCGCGCGAACGGGGCAGGGGGAGCCTCGTATCGCAGCGTCTGCCGGACGAGCGGGTCCATGAGCGAGATCGCGACTGCGCGCACCAAGGGCTGCAGCGGCGCGGGATACCAACTGGTCATCAGATCCAGGGTCGAGTCAGCAACCGCGCGACCACCAGGTGAGAAGGCGAATCGTTCACGCTCGTACGCGTCGAAGTACTCGGAGAAAGCGCCGTAGTCCTCTGGGATGTCGTGCAGGCCCATGAGCTCGGCCATCCGCTGCCAGTAGCGCACCAACGAATCGATCTCCGCAGGGCTCATCGGGCGGTAGCCGTAACGATTGATCCACCGAATCGGAGGGATGACGAATGTCGTGAGGACGTACAGCATCTGGTCATTCGGGATGTCATAGGCGCCGTGCATGTGATTGAGGCGCCGCACCGCGGTCCGGTCGTCGGTCTCGCCTCCGATGAAGCGCCCTACTTCGTCGAGGATGACCATGGTGTCGTCGTATCGGCGCTGTGTCTGCTCGCTGAACTCGCGGGTGCGGAACAGCAAGTCTCCGATTTCCGGGACGGCGAAGGTGTGGAAGAGCGCGAACTCTGTGGCACGCATGGTGTCCCAGGGGAACTCAAGACCGGCGGCAATGCCGTAGATGGCCAGCCAGTCGCGGTCAGGATCGAGCTCAGCCTCTTGCTGTTGCCAGTGGGCCCGGGGGAGCCATCCGCCCATCACGCGGCGATGCTAGCAAGCGCCTTTCGCGGATCGCCCTCGTTCGCCAACGCGGTCATCGCTGCTCCCGATGCGATGGGTCCGACGCGGGCCGGATGCCAAGAGCCACGATGTCGGTCTGCCA
>CAZBWA010000132.1:0-1790 GCA_964495555.1 uncultured Bifidobacteriaceae bacterium
GCGTGCCCTCGCAGCGGATTCATCGTCCAGAAGTGGTTCGAACATCAACTCCGCCCGGGCTCGCAGATTTCACAGAAGGATACCGGCCTCCTCCCTTCGTGATGGGACTTTCGCTAGACCTCGCCCGCCCTCGTGGCCGCCGCGGCAAGGTCTTGCACCAGCCTCCGGTCCACCTTCCAATCCACGGGGACCTGGATGGTCTTCTTGTTGACCTTGTACTGAGCAAGACGTGGACGGAAGTCATCGATGACATCGGTGTTGAACGGGGCGATGAGGATGTGCCTTGTCGCGACGGAGAGACCGAAGATGTACTTACCGCGGTACTTCACCATCGGCTGATTCCAGGCGATGACGACCTCGGCTTTCGGGTACTTGCTCTGCACGGCCTTCAGGATCGCTTTCACGGTCATCTGCTTCGTCGCGTCGAGTGGAACTAGGAACTCCTGCAGTGAGCCGAACCGTTTCGAGGACGTGGATCCGCGACTGTAGAGAACGAGGGCGTTTGCGTGCGCCCTGCTGAACCCGTGGTTCTCCTGCAGATATGCCATCTGCTCGGCGTACTTCCGATCGGAGATCTCCTTCATCACGCCGAACCAGAACGACATCGGTTGCCCGTAGCGCTTCTCGATCGCGGGGAAATAGTCGGAGCGATCACCGGACGTCGGCACGCCGCGAGCCTACGTCGTCGGTCGGTGGGGCATCGCGCTTCGGCGCCATGCCCACAGCGCGACCACGGCGGACACCACGAGCGTGCCGACGATCACTAGGAGCAGCGTCGTGCGGTCCCATCCCTCGCTCGTGGTTGTCGTCGATGGCGGGATCTCGAGGGACGCGAGGATCCCCACATGGTCGGTGGGGAAGCACACCCGCTCCCCCAGATCGACGTTGAGGGCCTGAGCAGCAGCGCGAGCGTTCTCGATCTGGAGTGGATTGGAGCATGCCCACAGGTTGTCCCCGTCGGGCCACCTCTCCCCCACGAGTCCCGCATCACGGACCGTCACGCCGTTCGCGACGAATATGTAGTCGAGTCGGTCAGTGTGGCCGAAGGGATTGCCTCCCGCCTGTGCAAGGCGCTGCAGGTCGGGGCCTGCGAGCAGCGCGCTGGAGCCCCACGTCGCATTCGCAGGATCCGATGCATCGGGGCCCACATCCGTGAAGCCCGCCCGCACCATCGACCAGTAGGCACTACACGTGGCATCGGCGGTGCTGGCCCGGGGGTCGTCCACCTGCTCGCGGCACCCGGTTGTGACATCGGGTTGCAGACTCGGATTGGGCTCCCCTGCGCCACGCGGGTCTCGGGGATCGGAGTTGAAGTCACCGATGACCACGAGCGGCATGGGCCAGTCCTTCGTGGCATTGATGAGTTCCTGGGCTTGGCGAGAACTGGAGGGCGCCGCCCCCGGGCTCCACGCGTACTCCAGGTGGGTGGTGATGAAGCGCGCACCGCCCTGCGGAAACTCGATATCGGCCCACGAATAACCGCGTGGGATCTCGAAGAGCACGGGAACCACCGAGTACGTCGCCTCGTAATCCGCGGTCCCCACGGCCGTCACCGAGTCGGCGAGATCTGCGCGTACGAGCAGTGCGTCGCCGATGGTGAATCCGCAGGCGACCGCATCGGCCCCGAAGAGCGGCTGGAAGGTGGTCGGGTCCGTGACCGTGGTCAGTCCGGGCAGGGCCGGGATCGAGTATCCGGGGTTCATGGCCTGCACCCCGTCGTGCGAGGCGATGACGTAGGGAGTGCCCGCCGCCGCCGTGGCTTCGAGGAGCTGCTCGAGGAAGTCATAGAC
>CAZBWA010000133.1:0-1724 GCA_964495555.1 uncultured Bifidobacteriaceae bacterium
CGCCCTCAGCGACCGTGGTGGTGGTCTCCGCCGCCCGCATCGGCCTTCTCGACGATCTCGAAGGCGCCCATCATCCCCATGTCCTCGTGGAACAGGATGTGGCAGTGGAACACGGTCTTGCCCGTGAACCTTCTGAACTTGATCTTCAGGACGACGTACTCCCCGGGTAGCACCTGCTGGGTGTCCTCGAGCCCGCGAGGCGTGACCTCGCGATAGGTGAGCGTCTCCCCCGTCTTGGCATCCCATTTCCCGCGGCCGACGATCGCGAAGTGATTGACGTGGATGTGGAAGGGGTGACCCTCGAGCACACCGCCCTCTTCGAGCGATGGGTCGTTGCGGACCACCCACTCCTCGACCGTGTCGACCTCGACCTGGAAGGGATCGTGCATGTCCTGGTGACCGTAGGCCTCACCGTTGATGTAGAAGGTCGGGCCGGTCTCCGGAGTGAAGGACTCCGACAGCGTGAAGGTGCGGCGCCTGACGGGCTTCTCATCGAGCCAGCTCGGTCGCGGAGTGATGGCCTTGGGAGCACGAGCCGGTGTGCCGGACTCCCCCTGCACGACCACGGTGGCCAACACCTGGGCCGGCCACTTACCGAACTGCCCGTTGTCGTACCCCAGCGTGCGGAGCGAGTACGTGCCCGGCTCGCGCACACCCGTGACCGCGACCTCGAAGCGCGCCCCGGGCACGAGGACGAGTTCATCGGTCGTCCAGGTCTCGAAGACGGGGTGGCCATCGGTGGCAAGGACGGTGAACCGGTGACCGTCCAGGACGATGCGGAAGAAGCCATCGCTGCCCTGATTGCCCAGGCGCCAGATCTGCGTCTCGCCCGGTCGCAGGGCCATCGTGGGATTCACCGCGCCGTTGACGGCCGTGGTCGTCATCGACGCATCCGTGGCATCGACCGAGATGAGCGTGGGCTCCGACGCCTTCGGGTCGAGCATGAAGTTCTTGAGGATGAGCAGGCGGTCGCGGCAGTTGCGGTACTGCGGCAGCGCCTCGGCTCCACCCTCGACGACGATCGGACCAGCCAGTCCGTTCCATACCGTCTCTGTGGTGTAGCCGTGAACGTGCGAGTGGTACCAGAAGAGCCCGGAAGGATGCGTGCGCGGCAACTGGAAGCGGCTGCGCAATGTCTGGCCCGTGGGAGTCTCGACGAAGACGTTGTCACCGTCCCCCGACGGATCGACCCAGAATCCGTGGAAGTGGGTGTTGATCGGCACCGGCACCCCGTTGCGAACCGTCAGGTCGACACGATCGCCCGGCGCCAGCCGCAGGCATGGACCGACGTAGGAACCGTCGTAGGTCCACAGCCCCTGGGTCGTGACGCCGTTGAGTCGCGCGGACCCGGCCACCGCATCGAGCGTTGAGCGCAGGACGCCATTGCGCGAGCGGATCACCGGGATACGCGGCAGGGTGTCGTGCGCGGCGGCATGAGCCGGACCGGCGCCGAGGAGTGCACCGCCACCCGCGAGGGCAGCAAGTCCTAGGGCCTGTCGTCGTGTGAGCTCGGGCACCCGCGCAGACTACGCCGCTGGCGGCGCCGGCGGCCGGAGTGCCTCGGCAAGATGCGCCACCTGGCCGCTGAACTCCGACGGGATGACCCACACCTTGTTGGCCGTGCCCTGCGCGATCTCGGGCAGCGTCTGGAGGTACTGGTAGGCGAGCACGTGACTGTCGGGCTTGGCTTCGTGGATCGCGTTGACCACCTTGCGGATGGCCTC
>CAZBWA010000134.1:0-1650 GCA_964495555.1 uncultured Bifidobacteriaceae bacterium
CTCCGCCTCAGGTGGCGCTGTGGGGAGCCATCGGAGCGCTCACCCTCGTCAACGTGATCATCGCGGTCTTCTGGAACTAGCCGGTCGCTACTCCCACTCGATACGAACCGAGAGTGGGAGAAGGCGAACGGCTTTGCCGGTCGCTACTCCCACTCGATGGTTCCGGGGGGTTTGCTCGTCACGTCCAGCACCACCCGATTCACATCCCGCACCTCATTCGTGATGCGCGTGGAGATGCGCGCGAGCAGGTCGTAGGGCAGCCGCGACCAATCCGCGGTCATGGCGTCTTCGCTCGACACGGGCCGCAGGACGATGGGATGTCCGTAGGTGCGGCCGTCTCCTTGCACTCCGACCGATCGCACGTCGGCGAGCAGCACCACGGGGAACTGCCACACATCGCGGTCGAGCCCGGCGGCGGTCAACTCCTCGCGCGCGATGGCATCGGCCGCTCGCAAGATGCGCAGCCGATCGGCATCAACGGCGCCCACGATGCGGATCGCTAGCCCCGGCCCAGGGAAGGGGTGACGCCACACGATTTCGGGCGGCAGCCCGAGTTCGAGCCCCACCTGGCGTACCTCGTCCTTGAAGAGGGTGCGCAGAGGCTCGACGAGCGTAAAGGCCAGGTCGTCGGGCAGGCCCCCTACGTTGTGATGGCTCTTGATGTTGGCCGTGCCCGTCCCCCCGCCGGACTCGACGACGTCGGGGTAGAGCGTGCCCTGCACCAGGAAGTCGACGGCTTGGCCCTGCTGGCCGGCCTCGGCGACGACTCCGCGCGCCGCATCCTCGAAGACGCGGATGAACTCGCGACCGATGATCTTGCGCTTCTGCTCGGGATCCGACACCCCCGCCAAGGCGGTGAGGAACCGATCCTGCGCGTCAACGACGACGAGCCGCACGCCTGTGGCCGCCACGAAGTCGCGCTCAACCTGCTCCGCCTCGCCCGCGCGCAGGAGCCCGTGATCAACGAAGACGCAGGTGAGTTGATCGCCCACCGCTCTTTGCACCAGTGCCGCCGCGACAGCGGAGTCGACACCGCCCGAGAGCCCACAGATCACCAGTCCGTCGCCGACCTGTTCGCGAACGCGGGCGACCTGCTCCTCGATGACTCCGGACGTCGTCCAGGAGGGAGCACACCCGGCGATGTCGTGCAGGAAGCGCTCGAGGATGCGCTGGCCGTGCTCGGAATGGATCACCTCGGGGTGGAACTGGACGCCCGCGAGCCGCCGCGCGGGATCTTCGAAAGCCGCCACCGGCGCCCCCGCCGATTGCGCGGTGACGACGAAGCCTTCGGGTGCCACGGTGACCGAGTCGCCGTGCGACATCCACACCGACTGTTCACTCGGAAGGTCTTGGAAGAGCACGCTGTCGGTCTTGGTGACGACCAGCGGGGTCCCGCCGAACTCGCTCAGACCGGTGCGCTCGACCGTACCGCCCAGCGCCTGCGCCATGGCTTGGAAGCCGTAACAGATGCCGAACACGGGCACACCGGCCGCGAACAATGCCGGATCGACTCGTGGTGCGCCATCGGCGTAGACGCTCGACGGCCCGCCGGACAGCACGATCGCCACGGGATTGCGCGCCAGCATGTCGGGGATCGACTCGGTATGCGGGACGATCTCGGAGTACACGTGCGCCTCGCGAACGCGCCGG
>CAZBWA010000135.1:0-1547 GCA_964495555.1 uncultured Bifidobacteriaceae bacterium
ATGCTGGCGCGCAGGGCGATGTCCCGCCGATGGTGGGAGCCCTCGAGGGTGATCAAGTCCACCGCGGTGTAGGCACGGGTCCGCGCCTCGGCCAGGGACGCGCCCCGCGCGGTCACCGACAGCACGCGGCCGCCCGAGGCCACAACCTCGTCTCCCTGCACACGCGTACCGGCGTGGAACACGTCCACACCCGCTACTGCCGCGGCGTTCTCCAATCCGTCAACCACGTCTCCGGTCCGCGGGGACTCGGGGTATCCCGATGCCGCGACCACCACGGTCACCGCGAACCCCGGCTCCCACTCCAGGGCACCCACGGAAGAGAGATCACCCGCAGCCGCTGCGCGTAACACATCCACCAACGGTGTGTGGAGCAGGGCGAGCACCACCTGGGTCTCCGGGTCACCGAATCGGGCGTTGAACTCCACAACGCGGACACCCCGCGACGTCAGTGCGAGCCCCGCGTAGAGCAATCCTTGGAACGGCGTCCCGCGCCGCGCCATCGCGTCGATCATGGGCTGCAACACACGCGCGGTCACGTCCGCGACGAGATCCGCGGGCGCCCAGGGCAGCGGCGCGTACGCACCCATGCCGCCGGTGTTCGGACCCGCATCGCCATCCCCCACGCGCTTGAAGTCCTGGGCGGGCACAAGGGGCAGCACGCGCACCCCGTCACTGATGCCGAAGAGCGAGACCTCGGGACCATCGAGAAACTCCTCGATCACCACCGACGAACCGGCCGCGAGACACCGCGATGCGTGCGCGATCGCTTCGTCTCGATCCGACGTGACCACTACGCCCTTGCCGGCGGCCAACCCGTCGTCCTTGACCACGTGGGGCGCACCGAAGGCGTCCAGCGCATCGGCGACCTCGTCGATCGAGGCGCACACGCGCGCGTCCGCCGTCGGCACACCGGCCTCGGCCATGACCTGCTTCGCAAAGGCCTTCGATCCCTCCAGTCGCGCTGCGGCAGCTGAGGGCCCGAAACACAGGATGCCCGCAGCCCGCACCGTATCCGCGGCTCCGACCACGAGAGGGACCTCCGGTCCTATCACCACGAGGTCGGCGCCTACCTCCTTCGCCAATGCCGCAACGGCTGCCGGATCGGCGATGTCGACACCACGACAGGGAACCGTCGCCGCGATCCCAGCGTTGCCAGGGGCGCAGGTCACCTGCACCTCGGGTGTACGAAGCAGCGCCGACGTCAGGGCATGCTCACGCGCCCCGGAGCCGATGACGAGAACGCGCACGCGGCGAGGAGCTCAGCCGGCGTAGTGCTTGTCGGTGAGTGCAAGCACCTCATCGAGGATCGCGAGACCTTCCTTCGCCTCGGACTCGCTGATGATGCAGGGCGGCACCACGTGCAGGCGGTTGAAGTTGGTGAACGGCATGAGGCCGCGCTTCTTGCACTCCACGACAAGCTCGGTCATCGCCGGTGAGGTGCCCCCGTACGGGGCCAACGGCTCGCGGGTCGCGCGATCGGTCACCAGGTCGATTCCCCAGAAGACACCCAGGCCACGGATATCCCCCATGACCGGGTGGCGTTCGGC
>CAZBWA010000136.1:0-1518 GCA_964495555.1 uncultured Bifidobacteriaceae bacterium
CGTCGCGAGCACTCGCTTCCAGAAGGGAAACCTGCATGCCTAGTTACCTCTCGCCGGGCGTCTACGTCGAGGAAGTCCCCGCGTCCACCCGCCCCATCGCGGGTGTCGGCACAGCGATCGCGGGCTTCGTCGGATTCGCAGCCGCTGGGCCGTACAACCAGCCTGTCCACGTCACCAACTGGACCCAGTTCACCGAGACCTTCGGCGACATGGTCGAGAACTACGCGTTGGGCAAGGCCGTCTACAGCTTCTTCAACAACGGCGGTGGCCGGGCGTACATCGTGCGTATCCCGACAGACCTGCGCCCCAGTGCCGCGCCCATGGCAGAACTGCCGTCCAAGGCGGACAAGAAGATCAGCGCCGTCAACGTCATGGCCCTCGATGCCAAGGCGACGGGCATCAAGGTCGAGGTCAAGGGCGCAGGCGACGTCGATGGGGATCCGCAGTACACGATCACCGTGACCGCCGAAGGTGGAGCCTCGGAGACCTTCACCGGTGGCCTGGGCTCCGGTCCGGCCAACGTGATCAACCAGGTCAACGTCCAGTCCAAGATCGTGCGCCTGCAGCCGAACGCGGTGGCCGAAGCCCTGGTGGCATCGGGCCTGCAGGACGGCACCGTGGCGCTCGCAGGTTCCGAGAAGGCCCCGGCAGCCAAGGTGGAGTCCGCGGCGGTGATCGGTGATGCGGCCAAGCGCACCGGCTTCACGGCTTTCGAGACCCTCGAGGAGATCACGATGGTCGCGGCACCGGATGTGGTGACCGCGCATGCACGTGGCCTCATCGATCTCGACGCGGTCAAGGCGATCCAGACGGGCATCCTGACCCACTGCGAGCTCATGGGGAACCGGATGGCGATTCTGGACACCCCCGGCGGCTTGAATGCCCAGGAGGCGAGTGACTGGCGCATGAAGACCGCCGGTTTCGACTCGAAGTTCGGTGTCATGTACTGGCCGTGGATCCAGATGTTCGACCCGACCACGGGCAAGAACGTCTCGTTCCCTCCCTCGGGTCACGTGGCGGGTCTGTGGAGCCGCAACGATGACACCCGCGGTGTCTTCAAGGCCCCGGCGAACGAGGTCGTGCTCGGTGCGGTGGGCGTGGACTACGCGGCCACCCGTCCGGAAATGGACATGCTCAACCCGCAGGGCGTGAACTCGATCAAGTCCTTCCCGGGCCGTGGCATCCGCGTGTGGGGTGCGCGCACCCTGTCCAGTGACGCCGAGTGGCGCTACGTGAACGTGCGGCGCTACTTCAACTACCTGGAGGAGTCGATCCTGCAGGGCACCCAGTGGGCGGTCTTCGAGCCGAACGATGAGAACCTGTGGGGCCGCATTCGCCGCACGATCTCCTCGTTCCTCGTGATGGAGTGGCGCGCAGGTGCACTCTTCGGTGCCACACCGCAGGAAGCGTTCTTCGTCAAGTGTGACGGAGAGAACAACACCGCTGAGAGCATCGATCTCGGCATGGTGATCGTGGAAGTTGGAGTCGCACCGGTGAAGCCGGCCGAGTTCGTGATCT